>CAYYZR010000288.1:0-2913 GCA_964476005.1 uncultured Halomonas sp. | reverse complement strand
ACGCAGAAGCTGCAGTATTTGGAACAGCCCTCCATGATCGAGACGAACGCGCTGGGGCCGTGCGCGCCCGGCGGCGGCAGGTGGTCGAACTTTTCGATCTCCGGGAAGCTGGTATCCACTGAGGCCTTGCCCGACTCGCGCACGCTGTCGAGCATTTTCGGCAACCGATGGATGGTCTGGGGCCCGAATACCAGGTCGACGTACGGCGCGCGCTTCAGGATGCCCTCGCCTTCCTGGCTGGCCACGCACCCGGCCACGCCGATGACGACATCCGGGCGCGCCTGCTTCAGCGGCCGCCACTGGCCGAGTTGCGAGAACACCTTTTCCTGGGCCTTTTCGCGGATCGAGCAGGTATTGACCAGGATCACGTCGGCGTCGGATGCGTCGTCGGTCAGCGCCAGGCCGTGCGAGGCGGCGAGCACTTCCGCCATCCGGTCGGAGTCGTACTCGTTCATCTGGCAACCGTGGGTCTTGATGTAAAGCTTGCCGGGCATCGAATGCGTTTCAAATTCCAAATAAGCCGTTGATTTTATCAGAATACCGGGCCTCCTAACGCCCAGGGCGGTGCATTCGAACGACACCCGGAATTCCCCCGCCTCCCTTGCCCGGGCGCAACAGCGGGGCTTCATCCGTCCGCAACGCAAACGCATGTACCATGACAGCGAAGCGCGAAACGGAGTGTTCCGAATGACTGCAAGCCGATGTTGTGCAGGCATGCTGTTGCTTCTCATCGCAAGCACGGGCGCGTCGGACGACCGCGATGGGTGCGCCCACGTCCTCGTCGATACCGATACCATGCGAGCGGTCATGTCGGGCATACAAGGCTACGACACCGCGGCGGCGACCAACCAGTCGCGCCTTGTGGCCGACTTCCTGCTGGGGCTGGCCCGCCGGCCTGAAATCTCGAGCGGCCCGGGCACCTTCCAGGTCCAGCCCGAGCGCTTCTTCGAGGCCTGGCTGGACGTCACGGGAAGGCGTTCGGACCAGGCGCCGGTCAGCATGCGCAAGGTGCTCGAGCACGGCCAGCGGTTCGTCGTCGACACTCGCCCAACCACCCGGATATCGCCGTCCACGGTCTCGGCCCGCCAGGTGCTGGGCGTGCGGGCAAGCTGGCCCGCCGCCCCGGGTGCCGCGGATCATTACAGCTACCACGACACCACGGCCGAACCTTCGGTACGGATCCGCCAGTCACGAGTGATCACCTACCAGCTGATCGACTTCGGCGATTTCATCGCCTACGAGAACATGCAGGGCATTCGCGGCCGGCCGACCTCGGGCGCGCTGGGTGCGCTTTTCGGCCTGCTCGGCGCGGCCGAGATCCACCAGTCGCGGTTCGCGGTCGCCGAAGATCAGACCCAGGTCAACTGGTCGCGGGTCGAAAAGCTCTTCTCGTTCACCGCACTCAGCACGATCACGCCCGATGGCGTCGCCGAGCGCGACATTCCCGATCACCGCGAAGACCTGAAGGCACTGGCCGAGAAGCTGGCAACCGGACTCGAGATCGAAGCCCTGGAATCTCCGCCGCAGCCCTGCGATATCGAGCGCTGAGTCGCGCCGGAACCCGGCCGGGTTCCGCGGTCGATGCAGGAACCCTCTTGATCACTTTGCTGGCGCGATGCCGCAGGGTCGAGCAGATTCCATTGTTTTTCACTCCGATCGACGCAGGTTGGCACACATGCCCGGCCGAATGCGTTTTATCCAGTAGTCAACCAATCCAGGGCCAGACCGTGCAAAAACAATCCTGGTGCATCGCCGCACTGCTACTGACGTTGCCCGCCGGCGCGCAGGACGTCGACTGGTGGACCGTCGACGGCGGCGGCGAGATCGCGTCGTCTGCCGGCGACTGGGAACTGTCCGGCACCTTGGGTCAATGGGACGCGACGTCCAACAGCGCGGCGCAAGGCGGCCCGTGGGAAATCACCGGCGGCTTCTGGGGCGTCAGCCTCGAAACCGACACGTTGTTCAAGGACAGCTACGAAAGCTGAATCACGAGGACTACAAAGACATGCAATCATTCGAACAGCTGCGCAGTGCCAGAGAGTTGATTGTTCTCGCCGGGCTTTTCATCGCCGGGCTTGTTGTCGCATCCCCCGCCGCGGCCCAGCAGTCGATCACCTATCAGGCCCAGCTCAAGCAGTCAGGCGCGCCGTTCACCGGCATGGCCGATCTGGAGTTCCGGCTCTACGACAGCCTCGTCGGCGGCACCCAGGTCGGCGGCGCGATCGCACGCATTGACTGGCCTGTAGAGGAAGGCCTTTTCCAGGTCGAGCTCGATTTCGGCGCCGGCAGCTTCGGCGCCGACCCGCGCTGGCTCCAGATCACCGTCGACGGCTCGACGTTGACGCCACGGCAACGGGTTCACGCAGCGCCGATGGCAATGTTCGCGCTGGCTGGCAATGAAGGGCCGCCGGGGGCCGACGGCGCCCAGGGTCCGCCGGGCGATTCGCACTGGATCATCAACGGCACCGCGACCGCTTACCTGGACGGGAACGTCGGTGTCGGGGTTCCGGACCCGGCCGGCGCGCTCGATGTCCACGGCAACAGCAGCATCGGCTTCCCGCAGATGCAACTGTTCGAAACCGAGGACGACTTTGCGCGACTGACGTTCGCCAATGCGGTCTCGGACCGATTCTGGACGCTTGCCGCGCTGACCCGCGGCGACAACCTTCTTCTCGACCGCTTCAACCTGTTTCACAGCGTCTCCGGCGATCTCGTGCGCGTCGACGGCGAGGGCAACGTCGGCCTCGGCGGAAATCCACCGAATTCGGTTTACCGGCTAAGCGTCGGCGGCGGCATGCTTTTGACCCGCGACTCTGCACCGGGCACGCTGGCCCATCTGGCGATCACCGAGAGCGCAGGATCCGAGGCCGTCAGGCAACTGTTCTGGAACTCGGCGGCGTCCAGGGGCTGGCG
>CAYYZR010000287.1:0-2920 GCA_964476005.1 uncultured Halomonas sp. | reverse complement strand
GGATCACGCGCTGATCGAGGCCCTCGAAATCAATGGCTACGCGGACCTTTTCGTCATCGTCGTCGGATTCCTTTTCGTCCTTGTCTTTAGCGGAAGCCGGGACGGTTTCGTCATTGCGCGGCCCGAACGGGTTGGGCGAGTCGGACGCAAGGGCGTAGGCAAAGATGCCGGTTTCGCGATCGACGCTGTAGTTCCATTCGAACGAGCCGATCTGCGGCGCGAACTCGCGGTCGCTGAGGAAAAACAGGTGCTTGCCGTCGCGCCCGAACGCCGGGCCGTAGGCCGAGAAGAAGCCGTCGCCGAGACGAGTGACTTCGTCGTCGTTCGACGACCATACGAAGATGCTCGGATTGCCGTTGTCGTCCCGGCGAGTCCAGGCCAGCCAGCGCGAATCGGGTGCCCAGACATAGTCGGTCACGGCCTCGAACGGGCTGTCGGCAAGCACCTGGCGATCGCCGTCCAGGTCCACGACGTGAATCCGGCCGGTGTGATCGTAAAAGGCGATGCGTTTGCTGTCCGGCGACCAGACCGGCCGGTACAGGCGTGCGGTCAGGTCGCTGGTCAGGGCCCGGGCTTCGCCTCCGTCCTGCGCCACCACGTAGAGCTGCTCCTCGCCGCTTCTGTCGCTGATGAAGGCTATATGTCGGCCGTCGGGCGACCAGGCGGCCTCGCGGTCGTGGGCGTCGCCGCGCTGGGTCAGGTTGCGCGTGACGCCGTGCTCGACCGGCACCGTGAATACGTCGCCGCGCGCGGTGGCCAGCATGCGCTTGCCGTCCGGCGCGATGCCGAAATCCTCGACCTGATCGGCCACTTCGATGCGCCGGGCGATACGCCGCACGCCGTCGTCGGGAACGCGTATCTCCAACTGCCGGGCCTGGTCGTCGGCGGTGTCGTAAAGGCCGATGCGCCCGGCCACTTCGTAGACGATGCGCTGCCGGCCGTCGCCGCTGGCCCACTTGATGTCCCAGTCGTCGTGTTCGGTGAGCTGCCGGTGGCTGTCCGTGGACTCGTCGTATTGAAAAAGCTCCAGCGTGCCGTCGCGATCGGAGACGTAATACAGACCGGTTTCAAGCCAGACCGGGTCGCGCTCGGTGCGAACGTGATCGGTGACCTGGCGGGCCTCGTCGTTTTCCAGGTCGTAGATGAACAGGTTCTGCGCCCAGCCGCCCTGGTAGCGTTTCCAGGTGCGGAAGTCGCGGAACAGCGGCGAGTAGAGAATGCGCTTGCCGTCCGGCGAATAGTCGCCGGAGCCGGCGCGCGGCATCGGCAGCACGGTCGGCAGACCGCCTTCGACGGCTACCCGGTAAAGGCGCCGGTCGTCGAACTCGTCGCGACCGGACCGGAACAGCACCGCGCTGCCGTCCGGCGTCCAGCCGAATACCTGGTGGTCGGTGCCCCAGCGGGCCGGCAGCGGACCGGCGGTGGGATAGTAGGTCAGCTGCTTCGGTTCGCCGCCGGCGGCCGGAATCACGTAGACCTGCTCGTCGCCGCGGTATTGGCCGGTAAACGCGATCGAGCGGCCGTCAGGCGAAAAGCGGGGATAAAGCTCCAACCCGGGATGCGAGGTCAGGCGGCGGGCCGGCGCCTCGCCGTCGATGCCGGCCGACCACAGATCGCCGGCGTAGCTGAACACCACCCGGTCGCCGTGGATATCCGGGTAGCGCAGCATGCGCGTGTCGTCATCCGTGTCCTGCGCGGCTGCGGTCGAAGAAAGCGCGCCGGCGGTGGCCAGCGTGATGATCAGCAAGATCCACTTGATGGCAGGCATTATCGATACTCCGTGAATATTGATCCGGCCAGCTTAGCGCAACCCGCCCGGCGGCAGCGGCTGAGCGTTACCCAAGAATTCCGTGATCCAATGGGTCTGTGTCCTTGCGGCTTGCGCGAACGGCACGAGGCCATGGTCAACCGGCCCGCCGCAGCAGCACAGAGGCGATTACGGTGAAGACCAGTCCAATGGCGGCCCCGGGTGCGGCACCCAGACCCAGGCTGATGCCCAGTCCGGCGACGAGTGCGGCGCCGCCGGCCAGGATTGCGAAAGTCGATTCGGCGACCGGTACCTTCGAGCGACGGCGCATCTCTATCCAGGCCACCGCGGCGAGCACCGGCACCACCATCAGCAGGCACAGGCCGATCCATTCCAGCCGCGCGATCCAGAATCCGGGGTCGCCGGGGTTGCCGGCGTCGAAGGTCAGGCCGATCCGCTCGCCCAGCCATGCCGCGGGCAGTTCGGCCAGCTTGTGCCACAGGTACAGCGGCATGCCGAAGGCGCCGAGGAAAGCGACCGCCCCGGCCAGTCTCTGGCGGTCGAGCAGCCAGCGCGCCGGCCGTTCGAGCAGCAGCACCAGCCCGACCTGCAGCCACATCACGCCGATCAGCGCCAGCGTCGGCGGCAGCATGTTGCTGTTGCCCTCGAGATCGACGCCTATCATCCCGACCGGATAACCGCTGATGACCGAGCCCGCCAGCCACGCCACGCCGAGCATCAGAATCGCCAATCCGGTCCATGCGCCCCGGAAGCGGCCGCGCTTCCACGCGATGCCGAGCTGCTGCGGCAACAGCCAGACCGCGAAGGCGTTGATCCAGCCAATGCCGCCGTCGGTCGCGGTTACCCGCGCGCCCAGCGTCGGCCACTGCATCGGCAACGGCGCGCCGGCCCGCACGATGTCCACGACTGCCGCCATGACGATCAGGCCGATCACCGCGCCAAGCCCGAAACGGCGGTCGGCTGCCACGCTCAGCGGCAGCAGCGCCTGGACGATTATGAGCATGACCAGGAACCACAAGTGGATCGTCAGCGATTGGTTGAACGGGCCCAGCAGCCGGCCGCCGGTAAAGTGTGCGACGGCGGCGAACAGCGTCAGCGCGGCCAGATAGGTCACGGTCGGCCGGGCCAGCTTCAGCGCCCGCCCGCCCCACC
>CAYYZR010000286.1:0-2932 GCA_964476005.1 uncultured Halomonas sp. | reverse complement strand
CGCGAAGGTCGTCCTCGGCCTGGCCATGCTGCTGTGGTTTGGGCTGGCATGGTGGATCTAGGATTCCGACGACCCGGGTCTGCCGGCTGGGCGGAATCGGCAGGGCGTGTCATTGACGCCTTGCTGATCGCATCTGCTTTCATATCGATTGCATGGGCAGCCGTCCAGCGCGTCGGCTATACCAACGAAACCTTCGGCACCAGCATCGGATGCGCCAACTGTCTGAGCTACTCGATCATTGTTCATGATCTCGCGTTCCTGAGTTCGCTCACGGCGCTGCTGATCGCCTCGTTCCTGGTGCGCCGCTATTTTCTGTACCTGCCGCTGAGATTGCTTTGTCTGGCCGGATTTCTCGTGTATCTGGCCGACATCATCGTCATGCAGGAATTCTTCACGCGTTTGATGATCGATGATGTGAGAGTCTATGCAACTCAGGTGCAGCTGGTCTGGCGTTACATTCTGTCGAGCGAACTCTGGGCGCACGCAGATTGGATGCTGGTTCCCTTGCTGGGCTGGACGACGCTGTTCCTCGCGAAACCGCCTGCACGGTCTGCAAGCGTCCGACCGGCGCTGATAATCCTGGCAATTCCGGTAAGCGGCCTGCTCGCCGGCAGCTTCATTACACCACCGTCGTATGTCCACGATTGGGCGCTGCGCAATGTCATCGACGCCAATTTCGCAACGGGCGTAACCGAGCCCTACTCCGAGCAATTCAGCCGGAAGCTGCTATCGGCTCATGACGAGGAGCGCGAAATGCAGTGCCGCGAGGGCCAGGACCGATCACCCGATGTCGTTTTGCTTATCCTGGAATCCTGGTCGCCATATCAAAGCGAACTGTACAGCGGAATCAACAACTGGACGCCCCGGCTCGACCAGTTGGCCCGGAACAACACCTGGTTTGCAAACATGCACGCCGGCGGATTCAGCACGAATGAAGGGCTTATATCCCTGCTGACCGGACTTGATTTCATTGCCCCCCAGAAATCATGGTTCGAAGTGCGACCGTTCGAAACAGCCTGGAACACGACCGATACCATGCCAGAGGCGCTGAAGGGTACGAAAGGTTATTTCACGGCATTCCTGACCTCCGGAAATCTGTCGTTTTCGCGAAAGCGCGAGTGGCTCGAACATCTTGGTTTCGACTATCTGGAAGGCCACGATCACACAGGCTACGATGGCGTAAAGAAACGCCTGCATTTCGATTCGGTGCCAGACAGCATGCTTTACGAGCGCAGTGTCGAATTCATTGCCGGGCTCAAGCAGGAGGCACAGCCGTTTTTCGTTGCAATCGAGAGCGTGTCATCGCACCACCCTTACATACATCCGGAAACCGGCGAACGTTCTCAGGAAGCGGTATTTCGTTATATGGACGCTACAGCCGGCGAGTTTCATTCACGCCTTGAATCGACCGGTTTCTTCGACAACGGCATCCTGCTCATCATCAGCGACCATCGCGCCATGATCCCGATCAGCCCGAAAGAACAGGCGGTCTTCGGTCAGGCGAGCGCTTCGCTGATTCCCGCAATACTTGTCGCGGGGCCGCAATGGCGGGGAAAGATCGAACACCGATTTCATCAGAGCGATCTGGTTTCTTCAATGCAGGAACTGACCAGCCGGCAATACTGCCATACGGGGCCCTTCAGGACCGTTCTGCGACCGGATGAATCGGAGCCCCGGTGCATTTATCACGCACGCGGCGACAACCGCGACCACATCGATGCGTTCTGTCCTGAAGGAAACTACCTCGTCGAACTTGACGGCGATCGAACCCGAATCATCCAGGCAGGCTCCCGCGACCGGCTGCAGAACCGCCGAATCCTGCAGCAAATCAACGCGATCAGGATCCTGGGCAACCAGCGACAAGATCGTCGGGCATCAGCCCACGATACAGAATCCTGACGCTGTCGCGAAGCACTGGTGTACCGCGCCAACGATCGCGAATCGACGGTGGTTGACACACGTTCCTGGAACCTTGAAAAACCGCCTACCGCTGTCCAAATCGTCCTGATCGCAGGAAGCCGTCAACGGCTTCGGCCACTTGCCGGGAAAACACCAGGCCCGTGTGCGAAACCGGCAACTCCAGGTGATCGGCAAGATCCGGCACTTTCGTCTCCGCCACGGTAACGGTGCCGTCGTGGGGTTTTTCCAGGTCGGCGAACAGCCGGCCGACGCCCAGCGACGAGGTGCCGGCGATGGCGGCGACTTCCCGGTCGCCCGGCAGATCATCGAGACCGGCGTCGAGCAACTTGGCGGCACGGCCGACCCAGGGTTTCAACAGGCGATTGCCAAGCATGCGGCGGGCGACGGCCGAGCCGTTGAGCGGACTGCCGAGCAGCACGACTCTCCCACCGTCGAGTTCGGTATGCCAGTCCGCCAGCATCTTCAGAATGACAAGCCCGCCGAGGCTGTGGCCGACCAGGTGCAGCGGCGCATCGTCCTGGTCCTGCAGGCCGGCCACCCGTTCGGCCAGCCGCTTCACGTTCCTGTCCGGGCCGCTGAACACGCTGGAGTAACCAAAAAGTTCACACGCCCAGCCGTGCTTTCTCAAACGCCTCGCCAGCCGCAGCATGCCGGGCCTGCCATACCAGAGGCCATGCACCAGCAGCACGCGGCCCGGGTCGCTCATATCAATCTTCCCGGGCGTCGCTCTTGTCCGGCACCGGCCTGACCTGGATATGCAGATCGGCCAGCGCGGCTTCGTCGATTACCGACGGCGCGGCGGTCAGCGGGCAGCCGGCGGTGGTGGTCTTGGGGAACGCGATGACTTCGCGAATCGAGTCCTCGCCGGCCATCAGCGCGGCGATCCGGTCGATGCCGAAGGCAATGCCGCCGTGCGGCGGGCAGCCGTACTTGAGCGCTTCGAGCAGAAAGCCGAAACGCTGCTTCGCCTCGAGTTCCGCTATGCCCAGCACGTCGAACGCGGCCTGCTGCA
>CAYYZR010000285.1:0-2933 GCA_964476005.1 uncultured Halomonas sp. | reverse complement strand
GTTGGCGCTACAAACTTTTACATAATTGCAATCCAGAAACTATTGGAGCTATGAGATTTCTGCTCGCCGAAAGTTGGAGCCGGTTGGGGATCAGTGAGAGCCGATACTGCCGGCCACCTAACAAGTCGTTGGAGCCGGACACTTGACCGCGGCTTTCCCTTCGCTACCGCTTCGGTCGTCCGCCCTCAAGCGCCTCTCAACTCGGCGTTATATGCCTGAGAGAGTTATCGCGTGAACTTTCAGGTTATCGGTGCGTATGCTGAACGTTCAGGTATATTTGCGACATGAAACGAAAACTCGCCATTGGAATCTGCGTTGTCCTTCTCGCGTCGGGCATAGTCCGCATTGGGGTCAGCCTGCTTATGATTGGACAGGCTGCCGGCTGGTGGGCTTTTGGCGGCGAAGCAACCGAGGCGTTGTCTGATACTCAGCGGTTCATTGCCGAGCGAGATGCAAATCTGGTTGGCTTCACTCCAATTGCCTATTTCGGTTTCATCCTCTTCATGGGAATTACGATTTCGGTCGGCGCGATTGGACAGATGTGGCGAAAGCAGTGGGGTCTCGTTCTGATCACTGTATATCTGTTGAGCCACGGGGCCTTGTTTGTCAATTTCATGACAATAAATCCAAAATTGGCTTTTTTGGCACTTGCGATTGTCGCCACTCTGGTGCTGCGCTGGGCCAATCAAGAAGAGTCCCGGAATGAAGCAATTGCGCCTGAAGCAGATGGCTGATAAGAATTCTTTCGGCATGGCGCTTTAGATCCTCGCTTTGTCTGGATCGAGGGCGCGAATGTGAAAGCGTACGTGCTCGGGTTTCCAAGTATCATCATGGGTGGAATGTTCAGCTTCCCATACATCATCTTCGCCACGATAAACCCGAGAACATCCAACGGTCCTGCCCGTGTCATCAACAACAGGTGACCGCCGGCAAGGATATCCTCGACCGTGGGGCGAATGGTCGTCCGACGTTCTCGAAACCGGGCCTCGAGCTTTGACAGGGCCCTGGCCAGCCGCTCGGCATTGGCCTCATTCAGTCGGACCAGAGTATGGAGGTCGAAAGTGGTAGTCGGTGCACCGTGAATGACGGCGGCCACCCCGCCGACGACAATGAATTCAACCTGGTGCTGGTTGAGTACTTCCAGAATCTCGCGAAAGCTCGGTGTCATGGCCTGACCTCATTGAGTGGAGGAAGGCGACGCGCGACTCCAGTTCAGCCAGCCGCTGATCTGGTGACAGGCCGGCAAACCAGCTGATCAGCGAGGGATCATGCCCGGATTCCGGCCGGGTTTCGGTGCGCACTTCGTCCATGAACCGAGCGTAACGATTAACCCGACGGGTTTGTAGATCAAGCGCCCGCCCGGCTGGTAAACCTCGGCGCTTCGCTCAACACACCCTGCAAAACCACTATTGCCCGCTCAGAGCTTCCCTTGCCAATGCCGCGTCATCGATCCTCCGGCACGCGTCGCATCGGCTGGAGCTGCCAGTAGGTCAGCGAGCGCCACAGCCACTCGGCCGGGCCGAACCGGAATCGCTTCAGCCACCAGCCGCTGAGCAGAACCTGCAGGGCGAAGAACACCGGTGCCAGCGCCAAATGCGCGGTGCGCGGTACCTCGCCCCAGAGGCCCAGACCGTGGCCGAAGAACACCCAGGTCCAGAAAAGGGATTGCAGGAGATAGTTCGTCAACGCCATGCGCCCGGCCGGCGCCAGGAACTCCAGCCGTTTCCAGCCCAGCGTGACCGCCGACAGGTAGCCCAGCGGCACCAACACGCTGGCGATCGTCATGAGCGTCATGCCGGCGGCCAACCGCATCGTCGGCATCATCATGTCCTGGTCGTGCATCAGCCAGACCGCGGCGGCGGCGATCGGCAGGCCGGCCGCCAGTCCGGCGGCGCGCCATCGACGCAGCCAAGGCTCGTTTTCGTCGGGTCGGCTCAGCTTTCCCGTGGCGATCATCCAGCGCCCGAGCAGGAAGAAGCCGATGAAAGGCGGGATCCAGAACGGGGCGACTGAGAGCAGGAACCGGAGATCGCGACTTCGCTGGGCGACGTTATCGGCGTAACCACCTTCGGCATGTATCCGTGCGGCCCGATCGACGGCGGACTTCGCCTCCGCGCGGTCGGCCTCGAACTCGGCCATCACGTCGGCCTGGAGCTCCGGATCGACCCTGGATGCCTCGATGCTTGCGGCAGCGAGCCACATCAGCAGCATCGGCAGCGCCCAGAAGAATATCGCCCACTTCCACAGCCGCCTGGCAGGCGTGTTGCGGAACAACAGGATCATCAGGAAGGCCGAGAGCGAATAGACCAGCAGGATGTCGCCCGACCAGACCAGCAGCACGTGGGCCAGGCCGAAAACGAGCAGCACGACCAGGCGCCTCAAATAGAGGCCCCAGAAGGGCGCGCCGCGCGCCTTGGCGCGCTCGAGCATCAGGGCAAAGCCGGCACCGAAGAGCATGGAAAACAACGGATAGAATTTGCCCTCGGCAAGGACGGCCACCGCTTGCGCCGCGACCAGATCCAGCCCCGCGAGATTCGGCGCCTCGCCCAGCACGATCGCCTGCAGGGGCCGGGTAAACCACTCGAAATTGACCAGCAGAATCCCCAGCAGCGCGAAGCCCCGCAGAACGTCGAGATGTTCCAGCCGCCGTCGGGTCGGCTGCAAGGTGTCTTCTTTCATCCCGGTTTCCCATCCATCGCCAGGGGGCAGTTTAGTGCACACCGGCGGGCGGTGCAGGTGGCCTGCACCCGCCCACAGTCAGCCGCGGCTTGTGGCCCCCTAGAAAACCGACAGGTCGTAGGCAAGCGCGAAGGCGCCCAGGGCCATTCCGCTGACGCCGACCAGGAACAGGCCGGTGAGCGTGCCGATCCGGACCGGCCCCGACATGCGGCGGCGAACCACGGCGATGAGCAGGACCAGGCCGAGCAGGCCGC
>CAYYZR010000284.1:0-2944 GCA_964476005.1 uncultured Halomonas sp. | reverse complement strand
GAAGACGTGCTGATCGACGTCAGGCGGATTACCGACGCCAGCGCGCTGCCGTTGCTGGTCGACGGCGATACCGGGTTCGGCGGCGCGTTCAACATCCAGCGCACCATCCGTTCGCTGGAAAAAGCCGGGGCGGCAGGTGTGCACATTGAAGACCAGGTGCAGACCAAGCGCTGCGGTCACCGGCCGGGCAAGGCCATTGTTTCGAAACAGGAGATGGTCGATCGGATCAAGATGGCGGTGGATTCGCGCACCGACGACGACTTCGTGATCATGGCGCGCACCGACGCCCTCGCGGTGGAAGGCGAGGACGCGGCGATCGAGCGCGCCGTGGCCTGCGTCGAGGCCGGCGCCGACATGATCTTCCCCGAGGCCATGCGCGAACTCGAGCAGTATCGCCGCTTCCGCGAGGCCGTCGGGGTGCCGATTCTTGCAAACATTACCGAATTCGGTCATACGCCGCTGTTCTCCACCCCGGAGCTGGGCGAGGTCGGCGTCGACATCGTGCTTTATTGCTGCGGCGCATACAGGGCCATGAACAAGGGGGCCGAGACCGTTTACAAGGCGCTGCTCGAGCAGGGCCACCAGCGCGACGTGATCGACATCATGCAGACGCGCGACGAGATGTACGGCTATCTCGACTACTACGCCTACGAGCGCAAACTTGACGAACTTTTCGAGGACGAATCATGAGCGACAAGAAAACCGGAGCAGGACTTCGCGGACAATCAGCCGGTGAGACTGCAATCTGCACCGTAGGTGCCGCGGGCAACAGTCTCAGATACCGTGGTTACGCGGTCGACGACCTGGCCCAGAACGCCAGCTTCAACGAGGTGGCTTACCTGATTCTCAAGGGCGAGCTGCCCAACCAGGCCGAGCTGGACGCCTACGCCGCGCGCCTCAAGGGCATGCGTGGCCTGCCCGACGCTCTCAAGGAAGTTCTGGAGCGTATTCCGGCCGGTGCGCACCCGATGGACGTGCTGCGAACCGGTTGCTCGTTCCTGGGCAATATCGAGCCCGAGCGTGATTTCAGCCGCGAGCATGACATCGCCGACCGCCTGCTGGCTGCGTGTCCATCGATGATTACGTACTGGTACCGCTTCAGCCACGACGGCGTTCGCATCGATACCGAGTCCGACGAGGACGGCATCGGCGCGCATTTTTTGAAATTGCTGCACGGCAAGTCGCCGAGCGAACTGCACGCGCGCGTGATGGACGTGTCGCTGATCCTGTACGCCGAGCACGAATTCAACGCCTCGACATTTACCGCCCGCGTATGCGCCTCGACGCTGTCGGACATGTTCTCCTGCGTCACCGGCGCCATCGGATCGCTCAGGGGTCCGTTGCACGGCGGCGCCAACGAGATGGCCATGGCCATGCTGGAGCAGTACGACTCGGTCGAACAAGCTCGCGAGGACGTGCATCGCAAGCTCGCAGACAAGGAAAAGATCATGGGTTTCGGCCACGCGGTCTACCGCGAGAAGGATCCGCGCAACGCGATCATTCGCGAGTGGTCGCGCAAGCTGGCCGACGATGTCGGAGATACCACTCTGTTTCCCGTCTCGCAGGAAGTCGAGCGGATCATGCAGGACGAGAAGGGGTTGTTTGCCAACGCCGATTTCTACCACGCCTCGGCCTATCACTTCATGGGCATCCCGACGGGCCTGTTCACGCCGATTTTCGTCATGTCGCGGGTGACCGGCTGGTGTGCGCACGTGATGGAGCAGCGCGCGAACAATCGGATCATCCGCCCCGGCGCCGACTACACCGGCCCGGAAGATCGGGACGTGCCGCCGATCGAGCAGCGCTGAGACAGCATCAAGATCGGTGAAGTCCTGATTTCGTAGGAGACCTCTCCTACGACAGACGCCATAGGTCGCGGTGGCATCCGCGGCGGCCTAGTCTCAATCCCTCGGCGCGCGGTCGTCCACCTCGGCCCGCCGGGCCGACCGCGTCGTGGCGGCCACCAGAAAACGGATATTGAAGTTGCCGGGGATGCCGCGGGCCAGCGGCGAAGCGCCGAGTCGCGCCAGCATCCTGCGCCGCCCCAGCGCGCGCCGCGAACGCCAGCAGTTGAGCGTCCAGACCGCACCCAGCGCGCGGGAAAGCGACGGTTCGGGATATATGGGCGTTGCCCGGTTGGCCTGCTTGATCCGCCACAGCCAGGCCTCGGCCCATTCCAGGTATTCCTCTGCGCCCACGGGTCGTTCGGCATGCCGGGTGAGCGCGTGGTGTCGGCCGAGCTCGTCTTCGTTGGCTTCGATGTCTATCCGGGCGAGCATTCTCCGATAGACCGCGATTTTTCGGTCCCGCCCCAGGTCGGAGGTCTGGCCGGTGAACCGGCCCGGGTGCTCACGGCCGCACACGAGGATATCGGGCAGGTTGGCCAGCGCATGCCCGGCCATCACCAGGCGGCTGTGCATGTCGTAATCCTGGCAGCGCGGAAACGCCGTGTCGTAACCGATCTCCCGCAGCGCCGCCGTGCGGGCCATCACGGTCCGGTTGATCACAGGACAGTGGAACAGCAGGTGGGCGTGGATGTCCTCGGGCTTCAACGGCTGGCGCCGGACCTTGTCCAGCATCCTGCCGTCTGAATCCATGAAGCTGCACCAGCTGCCCACCTGAGCGATTTCGGGGTTGTTGTCCAGAAATTTCACCTGGCGCTGAAGGCGCTCGGGGTAGGCGTGGTCATCGCTGTCCAGCAGCGCGATATATTCCCCGCGTGCCGCTTCCAGGCCGCGGTTTCTGGAGGCAGGAATGCCCAGGTTCGCCGGGTTGCGCAAAACGCGCAGACGCGGATCCGAATATCTGGCCAGCACGTCGGCGGTGCCGTCGGACGAGCCGTCGTCGACCACGATGAGTTCGAAATCCTCGAAAGTCTGGGCAAGAATGCTGTTGACCGCGACCCGGATGTAATGCTCGCGATTGTGTACCGGAATGAATACCG
>CAYYZR010000283.1:0-2947 GCA_964476005.1 uncultured Halomonas sp. | reverse complement strand
GTCGCCATGGTGATCTTCGGTTTGCTGTCCGGCGCCGTCGCCCTGGAACTCGTCCATCGCTACGCGCCGCACGAACATTTCATCATCGGGCGCGAAGGGCCCGACGCCGAAGCTTTGAGCAGGATCTGGCTTTTCATCATTGCCATTACCCTGCACAACTTTCCCGAAGGCATGGCCGTGGGGGTAGGCTTCGCCGGCGGCAACATCGACAACGGCATCGCCCTGGCCACCGGCATCGGCTTGCAGAACATCCCGGAAGGGCTCGCCGTCTCGGTTGCCCTGCTGACAGTCGGCTACAGTCGCGGCCGCGCCTTTCTGATCGGCGCGGTAAGCGGCCTGGCCGAACCCATCGGCGGACTGTTCGGTGCCGCTGCGGTGGCCGTTGCAGGACCCATGATGCCGTGGACGCTGGGCTTTGCGGCCGGCGCGATGCTGTTCATCATCAGCGACGAAATCATCCCCGAAACGCATCGGCGAGGCTATGAGACCGTGGCCACGTTTTCACTGATGGGGGGCTTTGCCGTGATGATGTTCCTGGACGCCACCCTCGGCTGACGCTCGGCGACCTGTTCGGCAGTCCGGTCAGGCGTCGGCCACTCGACGCCGACGCATCAACCATTCGAGCAGCAGTTCGTGCTGACAATCGCCGTCGCTTACATACAGCACGCCGTCGGTAATCATCAATCCCCATTCGATCTTGCGCGGCAGGTCGATGGCCAGCGCATCCATGGGCTGGCGCGGCAGAACGGCGATTTCCAGGTTGTCCAGGCCGGCCACGCGGTGGACTACCTGCTCGGCCCATTGTTCGATATTGCCGTAGGCCAGCAACGAGGTCCTGGGGCAACGCCGCGCGCTCCAGATCAGGCGATCCGAGTCCGGCCTTCCGACGTCGATCCAGTGGCAGGTTCTGCCGTCGAGCCCGCGCCGGCGCAACGCAGGCTCGTCGGGATCGGAAAGCCCACGGCCGAACTCGAGATCCTCGTGGTACCACAGCCCATAGGCGAGGATTCGCGCGACCATGCGCTGTTCGGTTTCCGAAGGATGCCGCGCGACCGTCATGTGGACGGCCTCGTAGACGCCCCGGTCGGTATCCGAGATATCCAGAAAAACCTTGTGCGTTGTTGACGTCAGCGCCATGAAACGAGTCCTGCCTGGATTGCGATCGAGCGGCAGTGTAGACCTTTCCGTCGCCCGAAACTTGATCGGGCGCAATGGCGGGTTATCGCCTGAGGCGGAAGCTGCCAGGGCTCAAGACAATTGCCGTGGCGGGGATGCCTCGCCGGCAAGCTCGGCATACATCCGGCGCACGGCCTCGGTGCCGTGGCTGCGCTCCAGCCGGCGGACGATGAAATGTCCGCGCGCCATGTCCTGGAAATGATCGATGAAAACCGCATTGATCGCCGCCCCGCCGAAGGCGCCGACCAACGGCACCGCCTGGGCCGCGGCCTTTTCCGAAACGACGATCGAAAAACGCGCCGCGACCTGGGAAACAAGGCGCACGATGGCCGGCGCGGATTTCTGACTCAGTCCAGTTCGAGCGATGTGCGATGCCGCCTCCGAAACCGTCCGTGCCAGCGCGACCCTGGCGGCGAAGTAGCCCGCTTCCGCGGCATCGTCGCTATTCGACCGGCCGCCCAGCGCAAGCACCTGCAGGCATTGCAGCCGCGCCTCCGGCAGCGCCAGGTCCTCGCCCTCTGCACGCGCGATATCGGCGATCGAGCGCAGGATGATGGTGGTCGAGACCGGCAACTCCACGGGCAACGCCGCCAGGCCGAATGCACCACCGGTGGCCCCGGAAGCCGTTGCGGCCGCCTTGTGCCAGAAACTGGACGCGGCACCGGCATATCCGGTATCCATAGTGCCCAGCGCAACAGAAAGGGAAGACTCGATCGCCCTGCGCGAGGCATCGTTGACGGCGCGGCCCCAGCGTTCCGGCAACAGCTCGAACCCGCGCTCGATCGGCCTTCCGACAAGGTCGCTTATTCGCGCGGCCAGGCCGGGCTGCTCGAGCAGGTCGCGTGCTCGTCGAAGTTCCTCGAGTTCGGCCCGGTCTTCAATCACGACGAGACCTCGGCGCGGCGGCGTTGACGCTGCCGATAGTTCCGGTTCCGGCTGGCGCACTTTCAACGCTCATTGAACACGAACTTGCTGGAAAACAGAAAGTTGAAGGTCATCCCGATCAGGCCGCCGGCCCAGACGCCGATCAGCGGCATCACCGCCCGCCAGAATCGGGTCAGGTCGGCCTGATCGCCCAGGAAGACCACCAGCGCGAACACACCGAAGTTCAGGACGCCGCCCAGCGCATGGACGCTGAAGAAACGGATCAGTTCATCGAACAAGACACGACCCTTTTCGATGTGATGAAACGTGAAGTACCGGTTCAGCACATAGCCCGCCGACATCGCCGCGGTGTAGGAAAACAGTCGGGCGATATAGGCGTTGAAGCCCGGCAGGTCCTTGAGCAGGTACAGCAGCCCGGCATCGATCAGCGCAATGGTGCCGCCGACGCAGGCGAAGCGAAAGAACGTCGCGCGCGAGCTGTGCGAGCGGACACCGCGGTTCAGCAATCGGATCGAGGTCTTGACGGGAATCTTCAGGGCTCCTTTGGATCGTCCGACGCAAGCGTATCGGCACACCCGAATTATTCTACCTGCCTTCGATCAGTCTCTTCCGATCCAGCGCGTGCGCGAACGATGATCGACGCCGGAGACGCCTTGTATGTTCTTCCACGCAGGTCTAAAAAGGGACATGTCGGGGTGGAGGGACTGAGGCGCCTTCTGGCCATTAGGCACAGACAGTAGGAGATATCGTCCCGCCCCTCACCATAGCGCCGATAAGGAATCCATCGGCCGGTAAAGGACCGACGATCTTGGCAAGGCAGCGCAAGGGTGAGCCCCGACAGCATACAACCGGCGATCGGCCGCGCTTGCTGGGCATCCGGAAAGGG
>CAYYZR010000282.1:0-2950 GCA_964476005.1 uncultured Halomonas sp. | reverse complement strand
AGGCCCAGGAATCGCGGATGGCGAAGCTTGCCGTCGTCGGTCCATTCCGTAAATCCGAACTCGCCGACGAAGCGCGGTTCGACCCACGTCACGCCCTTGTCGCCGGGCGCGTCGACGAATGGACACTCGTCGACGGCGTGTTCGTCGAGTCGGGCGCGGAATTCGACGAGAAACTCGTCGTCGTAGCCGGTGCCGACCTTGCCTGCGTAGCGCAGGTCGCCGTCGTCATCGTAATAGCCGACCAGCAGGGCGCCGAAGCCCTTGCGCTCGCCTTCAGGTTGAGTGAAGCCGGCGATGACCAGTTCCTGGCCGCGGTCGCATTTGAATTTCAGCCAGTCGCGGGAGCGGCTGTGACGATAGCGCGAGTCGGCCCGCTTGGCGATGATGCCCTCCCAGCCTTTGTTGCAGGCCTGTTCGAAGAACGCTTCGCCGTCCTCGTTCCGGTGGGGCGTGAAGTGCAGCGGCGCGTCGAAGCGGAACAGTCGCCGGAGCAGCTTCTTGCGCGTTCTGAGCGGCAGGGCATCCAGATCGTACCCGTCGACATGCAGCAGATCGAAGACATAGAAGTGAATCGCGACATCGGATGCACGGGCCGCTTCCGGATCGGTGATCTTCATTCGCTGTTGCAGACGAGAGAAGCTGCTGATGTCGTCCTTGAAGGCGACCGTTTCGCCGTCGACGACGAAATCGGTGCAGTCCTGCTTCAGGCAGGCCTCGACCAACTCGGGATAGGTATCGTTGGCCTGCTTGCGGTTGCGGGTCAGCAATCGAACCTTGTCGTTGTCGCGGAAAAGCAACAAGCGCTCGCCGTCGAGCTTGCGCTCGTAAATCCAGTCGGGATCGGAAAAGCGCTTGTCGGTCAACGTGGCCAGCATCGGCGACATCCATTCCGGGTGATCGCTCTCCTTCAGGGCGTCGCGTTCCTCGCTCGTCAATGCATCTCGCCAGTCGCTCATCCGTCTTTGCCGCCTTCCTCGTCGGCGATCTGTTTCATGGTGCGGTCGCTTTCGACTGATTTCTTCTCCGAGGAGACCGGATTTCGTCGCGCATCGGCGTGTTCATCATCCATCTTTATCAGCAGCCAGCGCGCATCGTCGCCCGAGCCGGTGCGGTGCAGCGCATATCCACCCTGCAGCTTTTCACCGTGCAGCTCGATCAGTGCATGGCCGGCTTCTACCGCCTTTTCGATCGGCTGGGCTTCATCGTCCTTTTCGGTGATGTTTTCATAGGTGCCGCGGTCCCAGATCATCACGGTGCCGCCGCCGTACTCGTCTTCGGGAATCACGCCCTCGAAATCCGCGTATTCCAGCGGATGGTCCTCGGTGGGGATAGCCAGGCGTTTTTCGCCGGGGTCGGTGGATGGGCCTTTCGGCACGGCCCAGGACTTGAGAACGCCGTCGACCTCGATCCGGAAGTCGTAGTGCAGGGTTGAAGCATCGTGCTTCTGTATCACGAAGCATGGCTGTTTCGAGGACTTGTGGTCGGACGAGCCGCGTGGCTCTCCGGTCTTGTCGAAGTCTCTCTTCGAACGATAGTCTTTGGTCGACATGGATCACCGCATCTGCAATGTTCCCTGGGTCAGCTTACCAGAACACGGCCATATGAGAAGGGCCGCATATTTCGAGCGGCGTCGTGAATTCATCGAAGCGGAGGTGGAGATTCGGGCCACGGGGTTCGATCGGGAAGTCAGGACACGCCGGCCGTACCCTCGGACTCGTGCCATTCCAGTGGGTCGACGCGGAAGCATCTCTGCATTTCGGCGTAGAGCTCGGGGTGGCGTTTCTTGAGCTGACGGGGCTTTTCGTAGAAGGTCTCGACGAGTACGGCAAAGAATTCCTCGGGTGCGCTGGCACCGTAGTGGTCCATGACGGTGCGCGCCCGCCGCCCCGCCTGGGCTTGCAGCTGCTTGTATTCGCGCCGCATCACGCGCGCCCAGCTGGTGTATTGCGAGCGTTGATGGAGAATCGGCGCGCCGTCGACCCGGCCGTCGGCGTCGTCGAGCTTGTGCGCGAACTCGTGCAGCACCACGTTGTGGCCGTCCCTGATGTCGCGCGTGCCGTGAAGCACCGCGTCCCAGGCCAGCACCAGCGGGCCGCGATGCCACGATTCGCCCAGTCGGGCCTGGCGGCCGACGCTTTGGACCACGCCGTCGTAGGTGGTGTGCTGCGCCACGAAGGTGCTTGGATAAAGGTAGATGGAGGTGAAATTCGAATAATGGTCGTTGGAGCGATTCAGCAGCAGCACGCAGGCATTGCCGGCCACCGTCAGGCGCATTTCGTCGTCGACTTCCAGCCCATCGAAGCCGTAAAAGCGTTTGTCGTGCAGAAACAGCTGGACATGGCCGTGGAGTTCTTCCTTCAGCGCGTTGGGCAGGCGGGCGTACAGCGGTACGTTGCGCATCAGGGTCTCGCGCCATTCATCGGGCAGAGGACGTGTCGAAATCGCCCTGCGCCGTCGTCGGCGAAACAGGCGATAGCCGAACCAGGACACCGGAACGAGGGCGAGCAAAGCAAGAAACCACATGAGTACAGCTTAACCCGACAGTTGGGTTGAAGGGGTCATTCGGAGGTTCGTGAATTTCCGGGTGCTGCAAGCGTCGTCTTAAAATTCAAAAGCCGGTAACCACGAAGGACACGAAGAGCACGAAGAAAAGACGGGTGCTTCAATGCAAGTTCTGTTGACTCTTCGAGGGGTCTTGAACAAGCGCATCCGGACGGGATTACCGATCAGTAGATAGCAGAGCCGTTTATTGCTTTCTTCTTCGTGCTCTTCGTGCCCTTCGTGGTTCAATGCTTTTTGCCAATCAGCTTATCCCTGAAATCACGCCATCACCCAAACAATCCGTGCACGAACCAGCCGTCGCGCGGCTTGTATTCGCGGAACACCCATAGCCGGTTGCCGTGGCGGTCGTGGGCGGTCCAGTAGTCGCGGCGGCAGTCCTGGCCGTCCC
>CAYYZR010000281.1:0-2973 GCA_964476005.1 uncultured Halomonas sp. | reverse complement strand
GCTCGCGGGTCCGAGACAGCGATCGCACCACGCCGTTGACCTGCGGATGCCAGGCATCCGTGACCATCAGGATCTTCATGCTGAAAACGCCGTGTGCAGCGCTCGCAGCCACCCGTCGTGCCGGGTATCGCAGCGCATGTGGCGGATGAACTCGAGCAGGTATTCGGTGCTGCAGCCCGGAAAGCCCGGATGAACATTGGAAATCCAGATTGTGCGAACATTGCGCGTGATTCGGATCCTGTCGGCTTTTTGCATCGGCTTGTCCCGTGATCGTTTCGAATCAATCGTCGGCCACCGGGCTTGCAATTGGATGACAGGACGTTGAAGGAACAATGACAGCCGCACAGTGTGCTCGCCTGGCGCCGATGCAGCTCAACAGCACAAAGGATCTTGATCGATGCGACCCTCGATAACCGCTCTGGCAACCGTATTCGGCGCGCTGCTCGCGCTGGCCGCCTCGCCCCTCGCAGCTGATCCGGCCGGCATGGTCGTCAACGGCAACATTCACACCATGAATCCCGATCAGCCGGCGGCTCAGGCCATGGCCTGGGATGAAAGCGGTCGAATCATCGCCATTGGCGAGTCCGAAGACCTGGCGTCGAAATGGCCCGATGTGGAGGCCGAGGACCTGGCCGGCCGGACCGTGATTCCGGGCCTGATCGACGCCCACGGCCATGTGATGGGACTCGGCTTTTCGATGCTGAACGCGGACCTGGCGGGCGCGGCCAGCGTCGAAGACGTTATCCAGCGATTGCAGCAACACGCCGCCGCGCTGCCGGCGGGCGCCTGGCTGCGCGGTCGCGGCTGGGACCAGACGCGCTGGCCGGGTGCGGCATTTCCGTCGGCGGCCGATCTCGACGCGGCGTTTCCCGACCGGCCGGTGCTGCTGGAGCGCATCGACGGCCACGCCGTCTGGGCCAACAGTGCCGCTATGGAGCACGTGGCCGTCGACCTGGACGGCGACTGGCAGCCCGAAGGCGGCTTCATCCATCGCGACGACGAGAGCCGGCCGGTCGGCATCTTCATCGACCGCGCCGAAGACGTGTTCGAGGACGTGATACCGCCGCCGACCGAAGTCGAAAAGGCGCTGGCGCTGGACCGTGCGCTTCAGCAAATGACCTCACTGGGGCTGACCGGCGTACACGATGCCGGCACCTCGCTGGACGATCTGCGCCGATTCCTGCACCGCGAGGCGGCCGGCGAACTGCCAATCCGCATCCATGCGCTGGCCGACGGCGACGAGGAAGCGCTGGCCTC
Organism: uncultured Halomonas sp.; assembly: GCA_964476005.1. Taxonomy (GTDB): domain Bacteria; phylum Pseudomonadota; class Gammaproteobacteria; order Xanthomonadales; family Wenzhouxiangellaceae. Next base: position 1,716 of record CAYYZR010000281.1, on the reverse strand, counting down.
GCTGTGCCGAATGGGCCCGGTCGATACGCCACGGGTGACCGCACGCGGCGTGAAGTTCTACGCCGACGGCGCGCTGGGCAGCCGCGGCGCGGCCCTGCTCGAGGAATACAGCGACGATCCGGGCAACAAAGGCCTGCTGTTCGAGACCGACGAAGTGCTGCAGGCGATGGTCGACAAGGCGATGGATTGCAACCTGCAGGTCGCGATACATGCCATCGGCGATCGCGCCAACCGCCAGGTCATCGACGCGCTGATCCAGGGTCAGAGCCGGTTCGAGGACAATCCCGGCCGTCACCGGGTCGAGCACGTGCAGATCATCCATCCCGGGGACATTCCCCGGCTGGCCGAGGCCGGCATCATCGCCAGCATGCAGCCGACCCACGCGACTTCCGACATGCGCTGGGCCGAAGACCGGCTGGGCGAGCAGCGCCTGTTCGGCGCCTACGCGTGGCAGCGGCTGCGTCAGGCCGGCGCCCGGCTCGCGTTCGGCTCCGATTTTCCGGTCGAGCAGGTCGACCCGATGCTCGGCCTGTATGCCGCGGTCACCCGCCAGGACCTCGACGGCGAGCCCCCCGGCGGCTGGCTGCCCGACCAGCGCGTCACCATCCAGGTGGCCATGGCGGGCTTCACCGTCGACGCGGCATTCGCCGGGTTCGCCGAGGATGAAACGGGGTCGCTGGCGCCGGGCAAATACGCCGATTTCGTCGTTCTCGACCGCGATCTGTTCGAAATAAAGCCGGCCGACATCCCCAAAACCCGGGTGCTGCGTACCGTGGTGGGCGGCGAAGCCGTCTACCAGGCCGAGGGTGCGCCCGTCACCGAATGAACCCTCGCCTCGACCGTGTGTCCCAGTCGCGGCCGAGATAAGCACTCAAGCCGGTGTCTACAAAAGCGGGGGCACTCCACAACCAACAACCAACGATTTAAAACCTGAAATCCCAACGCCTTACCGGCACCAGATGACCCTATGACCACCGAATACGATACCCACCGCCTGATCCTGCGCCAGACGCAGGCCGGCGACTACGACGATATCGCCGAGATCATGGAGCGTGTGTATCCCGGCGCGCTCGAGGGCGCCTGGACGCGCGAACAGTTCGAATCCCAGATTCGGCGCTTCCCGGACGGCCAGCTGTGCATCGAAGACAACGGCAAGGTCGCGGCCGCGGCGATCTCGCTGATCGTCAAGTACAGCCGCTGGGGTCACGACCACAAGTACTGGGACATCGTCGGCGACGGCTACCTGACGACCCACGATCCCAAGGGCGACATTCTCTACGGCGTCGACGTGTTCGTGCATCCCGATTACCGCGACCTGCGCCTGGGCCGCCGCCTGTACGACGCGCGCAAGGAATTGTGCGAGAAGCTGAACTTGCGCGGCATCGTCGTCGGCGGTCGCATTCCGGGCTACGAAAAGCACAAGGACGAACTGTCGCCGCGCCAGTACGTGGCCAAGGTCCGCGCCCGCGCGCTCACCGATCCCATCCTGACCTTTCAGCTGGCCAACGATTTCCAGGTGCGCAAGATCGTCAAGGGCTACCTGCCCGACGACAAGCCTTCGGCCGGCTACGCGACGCTGCTCGAGTGGATCAACATCTACTACGAGGAACCCAGCGACGGCGTCATCGGCGGCAGGCCGTCCGATGTTCGCATCGGTGCGGTCCAGTGGCAGATGCGCCAGACCAAGTCGCTGGAAGACCTGTTCGCGCAGATGGA
>CAYYZR010000280.1:0-2989 GCA_964476005.1 uncultured Halomonas sp. | reverse complement strand
ACACCGCCCTTTCACGGCGGCGACAGGGGTTCGAATCCCCTAGGGGACGCCATAATGGAAAGGCCCGCCTTGTGCGGGCCTTTTTATTATGCGCGTTCCGACGGGGATGAGAACCCGCCCAAACTACACGCACAAACCTAGAACCATCCGACCGGCTCCGCGCCGACCCAAATCTTCATACTCCACCGCCCTTGGTTCGAACCGAGCGCCAAAGGCGCGAGCTCACGAGACGGGCCGCAGGCCCGCGAGCCCGAAGGGCCAGCCGCCGCAGGCGGCGCAGTAATCCCCTAGGAGACGGAGGCCCGGCCAACGAATCGGGAGGCATTCCAGACGGCAACGCCAATCGGAATCTCGTAACGCGGGTTCGATAGGCCGAACAGTCAACGTTGCGAGATCCCGGATAACGCCGCGCCGTGCGCAGCGTTTCCGGGACGACGAGGGTGCTGATAATGTTCCGCCCATGGTTCGAACCGAGCGCCAGCGGCGCGAGCTCACGAGACGGGCCGCAGGCCCGCGAGCCCGAAGGGCCAGCCGCCGCAGGCGGCGCAGTAATCCCCAAAGCCAGGGGACGCCATAAAACGGAATGCCCGGCCCTGTCCATACGGCCGCAGGAGGTGTCTCCAGGCATCGACCGATAATTGCCGAAAACCATTCGCGGCCTGGAGACCGCTCCTACTCCACCAACTCGCGCAGCAACGCGATCCGGATCGACCGGTGCTTGCCCTGCAGCAATTTGCGCTTGGTCCACGCAACCCGAAAACACAGGTCGACGAATGGCTGCTGCCCGCCGAGGGTGAATTCCGCGGCTTCGGACACTCGATCGATGAAATCGCCCATGCTGTCGCGCTCCAGCCAGTGGACGCCGGCCTTGGCGATGCCGGTACCCAACGCAACATCCCGACGCAGGCTCTCGACGTCGATGGCAACAATCGAAGCGCCGTCCATCACGAAATTCTTGGCGACCGGATCGACGTAATCCAGGCCGACCTGGATTTCGCCGGGTCGGAGTTCGCCGGCGCGGGCAAGAAGGGATGCCTTCAAGTCGGGATCGATCAAGCCCGCGGTGGCCAGGAAGTCGAGATCGATGTTCAGCGCACGCCATAGATTCCGGGACGATTCGCCGCGCCGGTCGGCGCCGTAGAGCGCGCCGAAGAAAGCCGCCAACGCATCGAGATCCGACGTGCCCGCCGGGTCGAATTTTCGCCCTTCGACGAAAGACAGCAAGAGTTCGTTCTCATGGCGCTGAATCAGGCGCGGAAACCGTGCCCCGTCCGGCGCGCTTTCCAACGCCCGTTCGACCAGGCTGGCCTCGTAGCTGTCGCCGAGCACGACTCGCTTGAAGCGCGTGCCGTTGATATCGACGAAGTAGACCGCCTGGCGCTTGGAGAACACCCCGGACAGCCTTCTGACGACCGCGAAGTACATCCTGCGCAATTTCGAGTGCGCATTTGTCTGGAAAAACGAGCCGAGCCTGAACGACATTGGCGAGAGCGTCCGATCCGATGGTATCCGATAGTGAAATGTCGCGGCAGGTGCGGCCCGGCGGCGCGCGTCGCACATGCTCAAACGCGCCGCAATGGTAGCATGCAGGCTCTGATTCGCCGCTGCCCGAAAACTGGATCTCATGCCGGCCACCGCTCAAGCCAGACCGAAAGTCACGGTATTCATACCGGTCCACAATCGCGAGCACTACATCCGCGTTGCCGTCAACAGCATTCTTGCCCAGACGTTCGAGGATTTCGAGCTCGTCGTGGTCGACGACGGCTCGACCGACAGAACCGCAGAAGTTCTGGCCGGCTATGGCGATCCCCGCCTGCGAGTCTTGAAAAGTACGGCCAATCTCGGCATTCCGGCGTCGCGAAACCGCGGCCTGGAAGCGGCCCGGGGGGAATATATCGCGCTTCTCGACAGCGACGACCACGCGTACCCGGACCGCCTCGCGCGGCAGGTGAAGTATCTGGAGGCCAATCCTCAGATCACCCAGGTAGGCAGCTGGTGCAGTTTCATGGATTCCGAAGGCAGGATGCTGAACAAGGTCCGGCGCCAGCCTTTGACGCCCGACGACATCCACGCCCACCTGCTGTTCCACTGCCCGATCATCAACCGGACCGTGATGGCGCGCACCGCCGCACTGCAGGAGATCGGCTACGACACCGCCTTCCCGCGCTGCCAGGATTACGACATGCACAGCCGCCTGGTGATGACCGGGCATGCGTTGGCCAACCTGCCCGACATTCTGGTGTGCGGCCGCGAACATTCCGGCAGGTTCACAGGCCAGACCTCCGAACTTGGGCGGGATCGAAAAATTGCGGTCTATCGGAGAATGCTCGCTCGAATCGACATCGAAGCCAACGACGAGGAACTCGGCCGACACCATGCGCTCACGCGCCCGGCGGAGAGGCCGGTGGCCGCAGAGGAGTATCTCGAGTGGACCGAGGCGTGGCTGTGGCGGATCAAGCAGGCCAACCGGACCCGGCCGGTCTATCCCGAACCCTCGCTTTCGCGCGCGCTGGGCGCGGTCTGGACGCTGAACTGCTGGCGGGCACGGCGCGTGCTGGGGCGGCGCAAGATGCTGGCGAGGCTAGGCGGCTCGCCGCTGGCGCGCGGCATTCCGGGCAACTTCAATATTCGCTTCCTGGTGGCCGCCACGACGCGGTCGGCCCGGCGGGCCCGGGTGGATGAGCGCGCGCCGGGCGGATCGGAATAAGGCGGGCCGCGAAGGCCACCGCGACCAACGAAGATCGCGGCCGCCCGAAGGATCCAAGGGGCTTTTCCCGGCGCGCGGGAAAATCTCGAGATCCCGGATAACACCGCGCAGCGCGCAGCGTTTCCGGGATGACGGATCTTATTCAGCCTCGCTCGGCGTTTCCAGAACGGCGGGACTGACCTCAGCGCTCTTCGATCGGAGACACGTCGCGGTCGTCGGGGCCGGTATAGTCGGCGCCGGGGCGGATGATCCGATTGTTCGCGCGCTGCTCCATCACGTGCG
>CAYYZR010000279.1:0-2994 GCA_964476005.1 uncultured Halomonas sp. | reverse complement strand
CGTGCTCGTCGTTGGGGTTGTAGCCGGGCAGGTTGAAGTCGTTCTGCACGTACACGCGTGCCGAGGGGTACAGCAGCGGATCCAGCGGCTGCTGGTTCTGCCACTCGCTGCCCTGCTGGCTGGCGATGACGATGCGCTCGGGATCGAACGGCCAGCGCGGGACGTAGGACACCGCCTTGGCGGGCCAGTACACGCCCTTGGAATTCGCGCGATACCAGGCCACCGCAAGCGCACGGCCCTGGTCCTGCGGGCGCGAAGTGCTGTAGCGATTGACCGGGATGATCGGGCCGGTGCGGCTGGACCGGTTGTAGGCCGCGTCCGGTCCGTTGCCGTCGTAGTAGGCGTTCACGTTGACCACGAAACCATTGCGATTGGGCTCGTTGTGGAACGGGTCGGTGATGGGCTGGCCGATTTCGGCCTCGACGCCGTCGATGAACAGCGGCACGGCCGTATACGGCAGCGTGCGCACGATCTCGACCACGGTCGGGTACTGCAAGGGATCGAGCTGCGGACCGTTGACGTAAACAATGGACGCGGTGCCCGACCGGGTCGCGGAGAACTGGCCGGAATCGTTCGCCGGGTTGCTGGAGCCGGCGTTGGGCGAGATCACCTCGATGATCTTGTAATCGCCGCTGGCCGGCTCGGCCTGGACCGGCGCGCCGATGACGTGCACCTGGTAACAGCCCGAGACGACGACGTCGTCGCAAGGCTCGTTGGGCCAGGCGATGCTGCCCAGGCTGAGTACGCGGGCGTCGCTTGCAGGCGGCTCCCCGGCCTTGCGCCATTTCACTTCAATGGTGCCGAAAGGCTGCAGGGGGATCAGCCTGGCCGGTTGGCCGGCCGCCTTGCTCCAGGAAAATATCTTCTGGCCGATCGCGTCGAACGCTTCCCCGTCGACGGCGAATTCCGGCGTCAGCGCCAGGTTGTTCACCTCGGCGTCTTCCGGCGGCGTCAGCGGCACGCCGGCCAGCCACGCCTGTTCCTGGAAGAATTTGCCGTCGGTGCCCAGGTTGATGACGAATCCGTCGGAACCCTGCAGCGCCACCAGCGTGTCGACCGGCCCGAAGCTCGCGGTGCCGCGGAATCGACCGCCGACGTATAGCGTGGCCACGCCATCGGTGGCGATCGCCAGCCCGGCGTCGTTATCGGTGCCGCCCGCAAAGGCGGGAATGCCGAAATCGGCGTCGGCTTCGTCATCGTTGAAATCGCCGCCGCCGGTGGCCCAGTCCAGCAGCCCGCCAGGCTGGTAGCGCGCGATGAACACATCGGTAGTCGAGGGGCTGGTCGAATCCAGGCCCACGTCCACCGTAAAGTCCATCCGACCGCTGAACAGACCGGTGACGTACATGTTGCCGGCCTGGTCCATGACCAGGCCCTCGGAAAACCCGCCGTCGGCGGTGCGGGCCCAAAGGCAGTTCAGGCTGTCGCGATCGAGAGCGGCCAGGTAGGTCCCGCTCTCGCTGCCGCTCGGGCTGGTGATGTCGCAGCTGTCAAGCCCCGGCGTTCCGGCGCGGTTGCCCGAAATGATCACCCGGGCGCCGCTGGGATCGGCGGCCATGCCTGTGATTTCCAGACCGAGTTCGAGGTCCTTGGAATCGCCGAAGGTCGGTCCGGTATCGGCGTTGAGAATGTTTTCCACCGGCAGGATGAACGGCTGCCCGGCCGGTACCGACTGGATGCGGACATCGTCGACGTGCCACCAGGGATACCAGGCGCCGGGATCCAACGCGATGCGGGTGGTACTGCAGGATTCCGAGCTTCCAAGAAGCGATCCGCCCAGGAAATCCTCGACCCTTACGCATTCATAGTCGAATTCGAAATCCTGCCCCGAACCACCGGCCAGGAAAGCGCGCAACCTGAATCCGGGATGAAGGGCTTTTTCGTCCTCGATCAGAAACGACTGCGGCCCGCGCTGGGAAAACAGCTGGCCCTGAGTGCCGCTGCCGGCATACTGCCGCAGCGTGATCCAGTCTCCATCCACGTTCAGATACTGAATGAGGAAATCCTGGTTTCCAAAGGGCCGGGCCGACCAGTTTGCCCCGGACTGCCAGAAGTAATCGATGGTCGTTATTTGCCGTGTACAAATCAGAAAAATGAAACACGGAAACGGAAAACTGAACGATTGCGGTGTGTTGTTGGTCAATGTCGAGGGATAGCTGGTCCCGCGGTAGACGTCCAGTTCAACGATAAGCGCCTGCGAATTACTGGCGCTGACGACCGGCGACTGCACGCTGGTCCGGGACCCGCGGACCCCGAGCATGTTGGACCCACTGAGGAGGTTTGCAGGATCGTTCTGGACCACGCCCAGCGAAGTATCCTCGGGTTGCCAGGCGCCGAGCCCACCGGAAAAATTGTCGTTGAAGCGTTCCTGCGCGCCGCCGACGACCTGCGAGCCGGACAGCCAGACGCGGTTCTGTTCGTCGCGAATCAGCTGGGTGGCGTTCTCGAAGCCGGTCGCGTCGGTGCCCCGGTCGACCGCAAGTATGGGCGCCCCGGTGTTGCTGGCGAATCGAACAAGGTAAATGTCGGATCGACCCTGGAAACATTCCGCGGTAGGCCTCGCGAGCGTAACCGGGTTGCCCTCGGCATCGTTTCCGAAAGCGACGCTGCAGTCATAGGACCCGGTGACGGCGACCGACTCCGGGACCTGCGGAAACACGCCGCCCTGGCCCGGCAAGTTGACGATCGCACTGGCCGTTTCGTTTCCGGTCGACCCGGCGATTCTCCTGCCCCAGCTCCAGGTGCCTTCCCCGTCGAGTTTGCCGACGAAACCGTCTGTTTGCCCCAGGGGGCCGCCGACCGTTTCCAGCACGTTGCTGCCCAGCGCAATCCGGTCGCTGAACGAACCGATGATATAGACGTTGTTGCCGTCGTCCAGGGTCAGACCGCTGGCCCGATCCTGGAACTGGCCGCCCGCCGAGCGCAGCCAGATCAACTGCCCGGCCTGGCTGACGCGCGCGATGAAGATATCCTGCAGCCCCTGGCTGGTCACGG
>CAYYZR010000278.1:0-3010 GCA_964476005.1 uncultured Halomonas sp. | reverse complement strand
TTCCGAACGGTCGGGAGATGACTGGATGATAGCGGTAATAAGACCGGGACGGTTTCCGGTTTCCGGTTTCCGGTTTCCGGTTTCCGGTTTCCGGTTTCCGGATAATCTTCGCTTGCAGGCAAGCTCCCACACCCGTAGAAGAATCCCGAGCCGCCGTCAGGCACCCGAACTCACTACGGGTGTGGGAGCCGGCCTCGCCGGCGAACTCTTCTGCCGACTACCGACTACCGACCACCGACTTCCCGCCGGCCGCGCCTTTCCGGAAACCCGAACCCGGAAACCCGAAACCGTCGTCTTTTCCGGGCCTATTCAATCCTCGGCGTCTGCGGCGGCACGTCGCCGCACTGGGCCCGGTGCAGCATGAAGTGGTCGAGCAAAACGAGCGCCAGCATCGCCTCGACGATGGGCACGGCGCGGATGCCGACGCAGGGGTCGTGGCGGCCGGTGGTGACGATCTCGGTCGGGTTGCCTTCGGTGTCCACGGTGCGCCCGGGCAGACGCAGGCTGGAGGTGGGCTTGAACGCGACCGCGACCGTCACCGGCTGGCCCGACGAGATGCCGCCCAGTACGCCGCCGGCCTGGTTGCCGAGGAATCCGTCGGGCGTCATTTCGTCGCGGTGTTCGGTGCCCTTCTGGGCCACGCTGGCAAAGCCGGCGCCGATTTCCACGCCCTTGGTCGCGTTGATGCTCATCATGGCCGCTGCCAGGTCGCCGTCGAGCTTGGCGTAGACCGGCGCGCCCCACCCCGGCGGCACGCCGCTGGCGCTTGCGCGGACCAGCGCGCCAACCGAGTCGCCCTCCTTGCGCAGCGCATCCATGTAGTTCTCCAGGTCTTCGACGCGCGCCGGGTCCGGGCAGAAGAACGGATTGTCGTCGATGGATTCGGGTACGAAATTCTCGTCGCAGGTCAACTCGCCCAGCTGGCCCAGCCAGGCGGTGATGCGGATGCCGAACTTCTGGTCGAGATACTTCGACGCCAGCGCGCCCGCGGCCACCCGCATCGCGGTCTCGCGGGCCGAGGAACGCCCGCCGCCGCGCCAGTCGCGCAGCCCGTACTTGTGGTGATAGGTGTAGTCGGCGTGGCCGGGACGGAACTGCGCGGCGATCTCCGTGTAGTCCTTGGATTTCGCGTCGGTGTTGTAGATCACCAGCGCAATCGGCGTGCCGGTGGTCACACCCTCGAATACACCCGACAGGATCTGCACGTCTTCGGCCTCGTGTCGCTGTGAGGTATGACGCGACCGGCCGGTGGCGCGACGCATCAGGGCCTCGCGGATTTCTTCCGGGGTAATCGCCATGCCCGGCGGAAAGCCGTCGATGACGCAGCCGATGGCCGGGCCATGGCTTTCGCCGAAGGTCGTGATGTTGAGTACCCTGCCGAATCGATTGAAGCTCATTGGTTTTCCTCTCGCCATTGCAGGCAGGCGGCCCGGTCGAGCAGGACCACGCCCTCGCCGCCGTGTTCGAATTCCAGCCAGATCGACGCCACATCGCCGAGCAGGGCTTGCGTTTGCGGCGCCGCCTCGCCGACTTCCAGCAGCACGAATCCGCCCGGCGTCAGGTGTTCGGGGGCACCTCTCAATAGCCGACGCACGACATCCAGCCCATCGTCGCCGGCACGCAGCGCCATGTCCGGCTCGTGCAGGTACTCGGCCGGCAGTCCGTCCATCGATGCATTCGGCACGTAGGGCGGATTGGACACCACCAAGTGATAGCGCCTGGGCTGATCCGGGCCATCTTCAAGTGCGGCATAGACATCCGACTCGATCAGCCGGACGCGTCCGGCCAGTCCAAGCCGGCGCAGGTTGTCGGCGGCGCGCTCAAGCGCAGCGGCGCTGACATCGGTCGCATCCACCTGCAGCGACGGCCAATGCCAGGCAAACGCGGCCGCGATGCATCCTGAACCCGTACCGACGTCCAGCACCTGCTGCGGCCGACTCAGATCAAGCCAAGGCGAAAGACCTTGCACGATCAGTTCGGCCAGCGGCGAACGCGGCACCAGGGTGTATTCGTCAACGTGGAATCTGAGCCCGGCAAACCAGGCCTCGCCAATCAGGTAAGCCAGCGGTTTGCGCGTTTCGATCCGCTTTTTCAACAGATTTTCCAGGCTTTCGACTTCCCCGGTCTTAAGGTTCAACCGCATCATGTCCTCGTCAAAATCGGGCGCAAGATCCAGCGAATGCGAAATCATCCAGCACGCCTCGTCGAACGCCGTGGCGGTGCCGTGGCCGAAGAACAAGTCGGCACGCTGCATCCGCTCGGCAGCCTGCTCGGCCCAGTCGAGGATGGTTTCAGGGGGCGTATTTTCGGCTTCCCGGTTCATCGGCCGAAGTATAGAGCATTGGTATAATTACACCCATGCATTCATGCTTTTCATATCGTTCGATTCGAGCCCGTGCTGCCCTGCACCGCGCAAAACACCACACTGGACACCGCGGCATCAGTGGCGAGAGCGGCCGTGCGCTGATCATCGGCCTGGTTGCAGTAGCCGCGCTGCTCGCCGGACTGATCGTCGCGCGCGGGCTCCTCGAGGAATCGGTCGAACTGCAGGCGGCATCGATCTACCCGGAAGCACGAACGCTGGCGCCGTTCGAGCTCGAGGAAGCAACGGGTTCGGCGTTCACCGAAAAAGATCTTCAGGGCCGCCTGTCCCTGTTGTTCTTTGGCTTCACGAACTGTCCGGATATCTGCCCGGACACGCTCGGCGTTCTTGCCCGGGCAATGGAAAAACTCGAAACCATGCGCGTCGATTCGATGCCGCGGGTCGTATTCGTGTCGGTGGATCCGCAACGCGACGCCGGCAACACCATGCAGGACTACGTGAACTACTTCGATGACCGCTTCCGGGCGGTTACCGGCAAAGACGATGCGCTGGCCGCGCTGACCGGCCAGGTCGGCGCCATGTTCATTCGCCACAGCCCGGATGAAAGCGGCTATTACGCCGTCGATCATTCGGGCATGATCGTCATCGTCGATCCGGAGGGGCGAATGATCGGACGGTTCCCGCCCT
>CAYYZR010000277.1:0-3015 GCA_964476005.1 uncultured Halomonas sp. | reverse complement strand
CGGCATCGGCCAATGGAGGCAGCAGCGCGATGTCGCTGGTCAGCGCCACCAGCAGCGCGCACAGCGGCGTGGCCACGAACAGGCTCATGCCGCGCATGGTCAGGACAATCAGCAGTGCAAGGCCGCCCAGCAGCCCGATCAGGCTCAACATACTTCAACCACCCATGGTTCGAATTGCATTGCCGGTGCGCAAACCCGGCGAAGGCCATGGTGCTCGGACTGCGGGCGCGGTGGAACTGTACCAAGGTACAAGCGCGGCATGCCGGGCGGGGCCGCGATGGAGTGGGCTTGTACCTTGGTACAGTATTTTTCCCATCCCCCCCGCTTATAGACTCGCCATTGACTTGCCCGGCCCGCCGGGAGCGACGTATTCAGTTCAAGCAGGATTCATTCAATTCAAGCAGCAGGCGAGGTTTCAGCATGATCGATTCGACAACAATTACTTACAAGCGTACGCGGCTCGGGCGCGCGATTCGAATGGCACTGATTTCCGGTCTGTGCATCGGTTTCGCGGCAGCGCATGCGCAGGACAGCGCAGACGCGGAGAATGCCGACGGCCAGGACACACAAGACGCGAGCCTGGACCGGATGGTCGTTACCGCCCGGCGAAGGGACGAAGACCTGCAGGACGTTCCGATTTCGGTCACGGCGTTCAGCGGAGAAAAGCTGGCGGATTTCGGCGCTCAGGACATTACGTTCCTCAACCGCGTCGTGCCGAACGCCACCATCGAAACCTCACGCGGCACCAACAACACCCTGACGGCGTTCATTCGCGGCGTCGGGCAGCAGGACCCGGTCGCGGGATTCGAGGCGGGCGTCGGCATCTACATCGACGACGTCTACCTGAACCGGCCCCAGGGTGCGCTGCTGGAAGTCTATGACGTGGAACGGATCGAAGTACTGCGCGGACCCCAGGGCACGCTTTACGGCCGCAACACCATCGGGGGCGCGGTCAAGTACGTGACCAAGCGACTGGGTGACGAGCCGGCGCTGTCCATCGAGGGCTCCTACGGCAGCTACAACCAGGCCGATCTCATTGTATCGGCCGAGACGCCGATCGGCGATACCTTCGCGATCGGTGCCAGTGCGGCTACGTTCAATCGCGACGGCTTCGGCGAGAACCGCAATCTGGGCGAAGACAATTACAACAAGGAGTTGCTGGCATTCCGCGGCAGCGCCGAGTGGACGCCGACCGACAGGTTCTTCGCGCGCGTGACCGCCGATTACCTTGAAGACGACTCGAATCCGCGCGCCGGCCATCGCCTGATTCCCGGCCTGTTTTCCGGCGCGCCGGTACTCGATGACGTGTTCGATTCCCGTTCCGGCATCCAGGGCCCCAATAATTCCGAGCAGTTCGGCGCCAGTCTGCTGCTGGAGTACGATCTCTCGCCTGATCTCCAGTTCAAGTCGATCACCGCCTATCGCGAAGACGACAATTTCACGCAGATCGATTTCGAGGCGCTGCCGGCACAGGACGTCGATGTCCCGGCCATCTATGAAAACGAACAGTTCACCCAGGAATTCCAGCTCGCCTACACCGGTGATCGAATCAGCGGTATCGCCGGCTTCTACTACATCGACGCCAACGCCTTCAACGTGTTCGACGTCGTGCTGGCGACCACCGGCGACCTGATTGGGCTTCCGGGGCTCACCGCACAGACCGAAGGCGACGTGGATACCGAATCCTGGTCGGTGTTTGCCGACGTCAGCTTCGACCTGGCCGCCTACTTTGGCATGGATACCGGTCTCGAGCTTTCGATCGGCGGCCGATATACCAGCGACGAGCGGAGTTCGAGCGTCCTGCGCCAGACCTTCATCGGCGGCAATTCGCCGCAGTTGGGCGGTACGGGCATTCCGATCCAGACCACTTCGGATTTCCAGGGCAGCGAGGAATTCACCGACTTCACGCCGCGGGTCAGCCTGGCCTGGCAGCCCGTGGATACACAGAACATCTACGTCTCCTACAGCCAGGGTTTCAAGGGCGGCGGCTTTGATCCGCGCGGCCTGACGACGGCAGCGCCCGATTTCGACGGCGACGGCACCGTGAGCGACGACGAGGTGTTCGAGTTCATGAAGTTCGAGCCTGAATTCGTCGACACCTACGAGGCCGGCATCAAGTCGAGCTTCGCGAATAATCGAATTTCCACCAGTCTGGCGGTCTTCTACAGCGACTACACCGATATTCAGGTACCGGGCTCGGTGGGTGTGGACACCGATGGTGACGGCATTTCCGACACGTTTGCCGGTGTCACCACCAACGCCGGCGAGGCCACGGTCAAAGGTCTCGAGTTCGAGGCCAGCGCGATGCTTGGCTACGACATGGCGATCACCGGCGACAGCCTGAGCGCAGGATTGGCGCTGGGCTTGATCGATGCCGAATACAACGAGTTCATCGCCCAGGTCACCGACCCGGCGACCGGCTCCACGGCGCTCGAAGACGTTTCCGATGAGCGCGTGTTCCAGAACACGCCGGAGACGACCGTGCACATGAACCTGCAGTACGACCGGCCGCTTGCGCTAATCGGCAATGCCGGCACGCTGTCGGTCATCGGCGCCTGGTCGTTCCGCACCGAAACCAACCAGTTCGAGATCCCCTCGGGGTTCCTTGACGAAGGTTCCTACTCGCTGTACGACGCCAGCATCGTATGGAAACGGCTCGACGGCAAGTACGAACTCGGACTTTACGGACGCAACCTGGCCGACAAGGAATACAAGGTCTCCGGATACAACTTCACGGCCCAGAACGGCACCGTGCCGACGCTCGGGCTCGAAGGTGTGCTCAACGCGTTCTACGGCGACCCACGCACCGTGACGTTGACGGCACGCGTCAATTTCTAGAAGTGCTAAGAACCGGGCTGAGATTCTCCCGTTGCCCTTTGGACCGGCGCCTTCGCCGGTCCTTTTTAGCTGCAGGTCAAGACGATTTGTCTCGATCGAAACTGTGAACAACCCTGCGCCCTCCATTCGGGCCGGCCTGGCGGTCGGCCCTTTTCTTTTTCCGGTTCGGCTGAGCTA
>CAYYZR010000276.1:0-3020 GCA_964476005.1 uncultured Halomonas sp. | reverse complement strand
CGATGAACTGCGGCGGAAGCTGGACGCTGCCGCCGCTGACGCCGGTCGGCGCCGGCCGGCCGCGCAGGCCGTCGACGAAATCGTCCTCGACCTCGCGGTTGGGGTGGAACACCGAGAAGGTATGACCGGGCTTGACGCCGTCGCTGAGGCCGATATCCATGGCCACGATCTGGTAATGGCCGACCGCATAGTCGCCGCCTCTAATGCCGATGATGCTGGCGCCGTCGGGAATCTCGAACTCGGGCGGACGCGGATAAAAGGTCAGGTCGTAGAGGTATGGATCGATCGGCAGGATGTAGTCGCCGGCGCGCACTTCCATTTCGGCCTCCAGCACCTTGAGCTGGGCCGGATCGCCGTTGGCCAGCACTTCGGCGCGCGCGACCTCCCAGAGCTGATAGCCGATGACGTTGCCTTTGTTCGAAAAGAAACTGAGCTTGCGACCGACGTCGATCGGCCGCTCGTCCGAAGGGACCGCGCCGAGATTGCCGCGCATCAGGTTCTGGCGTACCGCGCTGCGACCGCCGGCCTTGACTTCCTCGAACTGGAAGCTGAGGCGGGCGATGATCACCTGGTCTCCCGGCCGCCGGTCGTCCATGCCGCGAACGAACGCACGGTGCGGCTCGGCCGAGACGTAGCGCGTATCCTCGTTGGCCACGACATAGGGCAGACCGGCCAGCTCTTCGTCATCGACGACTCTGGGCTTGAGCAGGAACGGCTCGATCACGCTGAGCGACACCGTGGTCACCGGGCCGGTGGTCTCGCTGCGGCGAATCTCCGGCGACAGCCGGCGCGTGGCGTCGAGCACCAGTCGGGGCTGGCCGTCGACGTAGATCAGCGACAGCCGGTCGCCCGGATAAATCAGGTGCGGATTCTCTACCTGCGGGTTGGCCTGCCAGATGGCCGGCCATTGCCACGGCCTGGTCAGGAACCGGCCGGCGATATCCCACAGCGTGTCCCCTTCACGCACGATGTATTCATCGGGATGATCGTCACGGAGCTCGACCTCCTGCGCCGCCAGCGGCAGTGCCACCAGCAGTGCGATCAACAATACCCAAATCTTTTTCATTTTCTATCTCCCAGGTCCGCCGCCACGCTGAAGCCCGATTTGAAGCCCGGCTGTTGAAGCCCGGGTTCGGGATTGACTGCATTAGCCGCAATTTCGAACAGGCCTTATCGACTGTCGATTTGCGCTACCTGCGCTATCATACCCATATTGAACGGTTTTTCCACCCTTGGGAACCCGATTCGTCAATTGAAATCCGAGACTTAGTGCACAAAGTTCATGCCATGACCCAGCTGACCATACTCCAATTTCCCGATCCGCGGCTGCGCAACATCGCCAGGCCGGTCGACGAAGTCACCGATTCGGTTCGGCGACTGGCCGACGACATGCTCGAGACAATGTACGCCGCGCGCGGCATCGGGCTTGCCGCCACGCAGGTCAATCGCAGCCTGCGCATTCTGGTACTCGACCTCAGCGAAGAGCGCGACCAGCCGCAAGTCATCATCAATCCCGAAATCGTCGGCCGCGAAGGAAGCCAGCTGTGTGAGGAAGGCTGCCTGTCGGTTCCCGGCGAGTATGCCGAGGTCGAGCGTGCCGAGAATATCCGCGTCAAGTGTCTGGATCGCGACGGCAACCCGGTGGAATTCGATGCCGACGGGTTGCTGGCGGTGTGCATCCAGCACGAAATCGACCATCTGGACGGCAAGGTATTCGTCGACTACCTGTCTGCGTTGAAGCGTCGAATGATCGAAAAACGCATCAAGAAGGCACGCCAGCAGGAACGCGAGCCCGCCCATCAGCCGGTCTGACCCCGGACGGCGGACAGGCATGTCGCCGCCCCGCCGCGGCCACCAGGAAATTCGTTGACAAAGCCCACAATCGTCTTTGCCGGCACGCCCGAATTCGCCTGCCCCGCCCTGGCCGCGCTGATCGCGCGCAACCGGCCCGTGGCGGTGCTGACCCAGCCGGACCGGCCGGCCGGCCGCGGCCGCAGGCTCGTCGCCAGTCCGGTCAAACGGCTGGCGGCCGAAGCCGGCGTCGAGGTGCTTCAGCCCGATTCACTCAAGCCCGCCGATGCGCATCAAGCGCTGTCAAAGCTGAAACCGGACCTGCTGGTGACCGCGGCTTACGGGCTGCTGCTGCCGCGAAAGGTGCTTGACCTGCCCGCGCTGGGCTGCTGGAATCTGCATGCCTCGCTGCTGCCGCGCTGGCGCGGGGCCAGCCCCATCCAGCAGGCCGTCCTGGCCGGCGATTCGCGTACGGGAATAACGCTGATGAAGATGGATGCCGGACTCGACACCGGCGACATGCTGATGCGCGCCGAGACCGCCATCGAATCCCGGGAAACCGCCGGCGAACTGCACGACCGCCTGGCTGAAATGTCGGCGGCGCTGCTGATCGAGGCGCTGGATCGCCTGGCCGACGGCACGCTGCCGCAGCCGACGCCGCAGGACGACGCGCTGGCCACGCACGCCCCGCTGATCCGTAAAGCCGACGCCCTCATCGACTGGCGGCTGGATGCCGGGACGCTCGAACGACAGGTATGCGCCTACAACCCCTGGCCGGTGGCACACGGCGAAATCGAAGGCACGCCGGTTCGCGTCTTTCGGGCGCGGGCGATCAAAAAAGAAGAGCCCAACGGTTTCGCGCCCGGCACGCCGGTCGCCGGCGGAACCGACGCGATTCGGATTGCCTGTGGAAACGGCATCCTGGAAATTCTCGAACTCCAGGCGCCGGGCCGCAAGCGCGTTTCCGCCCGGCAATGGCTGAACGCCCACCCGGACTGGAGAAGATGAAAAAGCGCTGCAAATCTGCTGCGTGGCCGCTCGTGACGATTTACAGCGCTTTTTCCCGTTCTCTTTGCGTCGTTGCGGGAGCTTGTCGATGAATGCGGCTGCAGGCGCGGAAGCGCGGCTGGTGGCGGCGCGCGCGCTGGTGGCGGTGTTCGACCAGCGACGCAACCTGGGCGATGCGCTGGCCGATCTGGACCGCCAGCTTGGCGACAGCCGGGACCGGG
>CAYYZR010000275.1:0-3028 GCA_964476005.1 uncultured Halomonas sp. | reverse complement strand
GATATCCCGTAACCGGGCCGAAAGGAAAACGGCCGGGCCAGGGAAGAAAAGCAAAAGCTGGACACGAAGAGCACAAAGACGGCACGAAGAACGGCAAAAAGCTCTTCTGTCGTAGGGTGGATAAGCGCAGCGCATCCACCAATCCCGAACGTGACCGTGGTGGATGCGCTGCGCTTATCCACCCTACAAGACTCTCGCAACCAGGGATAAGAGCAAAAGCTGGACACGAAGAAGGACGCAAGGCTGGAAATCCCGGATGGTGCGCTTCGCTGCGCTCAACGGCACCCTACAAAGTCACTCACCCGCGTAGGGTGCTGTTGAGCGCAGCGAAGCGCACCGGCAAGCCTGTTCGACGAGAGGCGCGGAAACGAAAAGAAAAACAAGAGTCGAACTTGATCAGCTTTCTCTTTCTACCTTTCTTCGTGTCCTTCGTGCCCGCCTTCGTGCTCTTCGTGCCCTGCTTTTTGCTTTATTACTTCAGCTGTTTTTCCTTCGCGTCCTGGCGCCTTCGCGAGAGCTGTCCTGATCTTCTGCTTTCGCCCTTGCCCTTCTCTGCGGATCGGCACCTCTGCGGGAAATTCAGTTGCTGCTTTTCGGCAAGCCACTGAGAGCTTCTCCGGAAATCAATCAGGCCTTCTTCGACTTCTCGAACCGCTCGATGGACTGCATGATCTCGGTGCGCGCGTCGTCCGGGCCGTGCCAGCCGAGCACCTCCACCCACTTGCCGATTTCCAGGTCCTTGTAATGGGCAAAGAAATGCCGGATCTGGCGCCGGCTGAAGGTCGCCAGGTCCTGCACGTCGCGGATGTCCTCGTGCAGCGGGCTGATTTCCTCGATCGGCAGCGCCGCGATCTTGCTGTCGCGGCCGGCCTCGTCGGTCATTTCCAGGTAGCCGATCGGGCGGCAGCGGATGACCGAACCGGGCATCAGCCCCGGACGGATCAGCACCATCACGTCCAGCGGATCGCCATCTTCGGCCAGCGTGTTCGGGATGAACCCATAGTTGCACGGATAACGCATCGAAGTGGCAAGAAGCCGATTGACCATGATCGCGCCGGTGGACTTGTCCACCTCGTACTTGACCGGCTGCCCGTCGGTGGGAATCTCGATGACCACGTTGAAGTCGTCCGGCGGATTCTCGCCGGGGCTGATCTGGTTGAAGTCCATGATTGACCGAACGTTTGAAGTTTGGGCTGGCATTATAGCCTTGCCCGAATTGCGGCGAACCGGATTCCGACCCGGACGATGACTTCGGCGGACCGCCCCAGGAAAGCAGAAATGAGCGAATCGCACCCGAACGGCGTGAAGCCCCGGCGCTGGTTCATTACCGGCACCGATACCGGCTGCGGCAAAACCACCGTCACGGCGGCACTGGCGCGCGCGCTGGTCGAGCGGGGCGCCGAAGTCGCCTGCTTCAAGCCGATCGCATCGGGCTGCCGGCCGGCCGACGGGCGCCTGGTCAACGACGACGCACTGGCACTGATGACGGCATCGAATGCCGGTCTGAGCTACGAAGAGGTCAACCCTTACGCCCTGGAGCCGGCCATCGCGCCCCACATCGCCGCCGAACGCGCCGGCATTAGCTTTGATCTTGACGCCATCTGCCGAAGTATCGACCAGAACCAATCGGCCATTCAGCTTGTCGAAGGCGTCGGCGGCTGGCGCGTGCCGCTGGACAATGGACTGGCGTTGCCCGAGCTGCCGAGGCGGCTTGACTGCCCGGTTCTGCTGGTTGTCGGCATGCGGCTGGGCTGCCTGAACCATGCCCTGCTGACGGCGCACGCGATCGTCGACGACGGCCTGCCGCTGGCCGGCTGGATCGCCAATTTCCTCGATCCGGCGTTCGCCGAACCGGACGCCAACGAGCGAACGCTGGAGCGCCTGCTGCCGGCGCCGAGAATCGGGCGCATGACGCCTGCGGCGCACGGCCCGCGGCTGTGGATTTCGGATACCCTCAACCCCTTCGACACCGGCTTACGAACATGAAAAGACATCCCGGCGGCGCGGTTCGCAAACCCCGCGCCTCGCGCATCTGCGCATCTTCTGCCGTCACCGCCCGGGCGGCGAGCGTTTTGCTGGTCTTCGCGGCCGCGTGCCCCCTGCATGCCGTGGAATGGCCGCTTGTCGACGACCGGCAGGTGGTCGGTGAACTGATCACCGATCGCCTGCGCGGCGAAGACACGCTGGTGGACATGGCGCGCATGCACAACATCGGCCATTTCGAGATTCGCGCGGCCAATCCGCAGCTCGACCCGTGGCTGCCCCGGCCGGGCGCCGAGGTGCTGATACCGCAGCTTCACGTCCTGCCCGACGTCGAGCGCGAAGGAATCGTGGTCAACCTGGCCGAGCGTCGTCTCTACTACTTCACCGAAACCTGGCCCGACCGCGACGGTGCCGTGGTCAGCACGCATCCGGTCGGAGTCGGGCTGCTGGACCGCGCCACGCCGGTCGCGCAGGCGCGCGTGACGGCCAAAGTGGACAACCCGGCCTGGTATCCAAACCAGAATACGCGTGATTGGTACCGGCGCGAGAAGAACGAAATCCTGCCGGCCGTGGTGCCGGCCGGGCCGGAAAACCCGCTCGGACAGCACGCGCTGATCCTGGATGCTGACGGCCTGCTGATCCACGGCACCCACAGGCCGTCCGGCGTCGGCATGCGGGTGAGCCAGGGCTGCATACGTCTCTACCCGGAAAGCATCGCCAGCCTGATCGGGCAGGTGCCGGTGGGCACCCGGGTGCGAATCATCGATCAACCGGCGCGCTCGGGCTGGCGGGGCGAAGCGCTTTACCTCGAGGTCGATCCGGCCGGCGATGAGCCGGAAACACGCCACGACGAGGGGGTCTGGCGCGATTTGCGCGCGCACCTGGAAAATCGTGCGGCCGGTCGCGCCGAAGTCGACTGGGACAAGGCGCGGGCAGCTTTCGAGCGGGCCGACGGCGTGCCGGTGGTGGTGGCGTCGACGCAATGAATTAAAACCGCAAAAGGCTTGAACCACGAAGGACACGAAGACCACGAAGAGGAGCGAAA
>CAYYZR010000274.1:0-3031 GCA_964476005.1 uncultured Halomonas sp. | reverse complement strand
AACAGCTTCCAGGCGCTTCCCGCCAGGCCATCGAATCCCCCGGTAAAGCGCCCGAAGGCCGGAAGCACGAGATGATCGCCGCGTCGGGCGAATGCGGGAAGACGAATTCTCTCTCGGCCCGACCGAAGCCAGGCAACGGGGTGCAGATGACCTGACATGCCGGCCTCCGGCGCGTCCGGATCGACCTCGTGACGCATCGCCAATCCGTTGACGGTCATGGGGTCGACATGCGCACTGATCTTCCATTCCAGGAGCCAGGGCGCCAGGTTGCGGTCGTGATTGCCGAGCACCAGGTCGATCGCCAGCTGGGCATGACGCGCCCGCCATTTCAGAATCACCGCCGGCCACGACTCGCCGTCGGCTGGCGCCGCATGCACCCAGTCGCCCAGCACCAGCAGGCGTTCGCAGCTCGTTTTTAGTATCAGCGAATCCAGCATCGCAAGTTCCGTGTCCAGCACCGTGGCGGGTATCGGGATTCCTGCGCGTCTAAAGACCTGGTCCTTGCCCAGATGCACGTCGGCGACCACGGCAGTGCGACGCGCCGGCCACCAGACGGCGCGCTCGGGCAGCAGCTCGATATCGTTGCCGGCCAGCGAGAGCTTCATCCGGCGGCCCGGTCTTCAAGCCGTTGCAGCATTCTCGCCACCCGCGCCTGCCAGTCCTCGGTCGAAAGACTGGCACGCAGCCGGTCGGCCCATAGCGGAAAGGCCAGCGGGCTGAAACGCCCTGTTTCCATCACGACGATCTGCTGACCGGCGGCCCGCGTCAGCGCCTGGTCGATGCGGCGAATCTCGAGCTGGGATTCAAGCACTTCCCGCCGCGCCTGGTCCAGCAGCCGATTTTCCGGATCGTGCTCGGCGAGCACGTCGAAGATCAGGCTGCTCGACGCTTGCAATTGACGCGTCGCCTTGCGCTTGCCCGGGTAGCCCTGCTGGACCAGCCCGGCGATGCGTGCGATATCGCGGAATCTGGATTTCGCCAGGTTCGCGGCGTCCAGGCTGGCGGCAACATCGTCGATCAGTTCATCCGGCGCCAGCAGTCGGCGCCAGTCGTTGCCGTCCAGTACCACCCGCGCGCCGCTGAGCAACTCGAAGCCGTAGTCGTTGACCGTGATCGAGAACGTGACCGGCTTTTCCCGGGCGATTCGCCAGGCCACCAGGGCTGCCATGCCCTCGTGCGCCAGCCGCCCGGCGAACGGATAAACGAACCAGTGGTGGCCTTCGCGCGATGAGGTCTGTTCGATCACCAGCCGGTCGGGCCGGGGCAGCGCCGAGACCCGCTGCTGCAACGCCAGCAAGGGCTTCGCCGCACAGGCTTCCGGGCCGTCGGGAAATTGTCCGCAAACAAAGTCATCGACGAGCTTGAGCATCCCGTCGGCGAGCAACGTCGACAGCGGAAGCCGTCCGCCCTGCCAGGCCGGGATGGTGGCTTTTCCGGAGGCCTTGCGCACGTAGGCCGTCATGTCGCGAATTCTTGTCAGTTCAAGCGTGCGGCCGGCAAACACGAAGCGGTCGCCCGGCCGCAACCGGGCGAGGAAGCGCTCCTCGATGCTGCCCAGGCTGCCGCCCTTGACGAAGCGCACCTGCATCGCGCCGTCGGCCGTAATCGTCCCGATATTGAGCCGGTGCAGCATCGCGATGCGGCGGTTCGGCACCCGCATGAGCCCGTCGGATTCGACCACCCGCTGAAAATCCGGGTAGGCCTTAAGCGCGGGCCCGCCCCGGGTGATGAAATCCAGAAGCCACTGCCACTGTTCGCGTTGCAGCCCTGCGAATGCATGCGTTCGACGTACTTCGTCGAACATCACATCCGGCGCGAATCCGCCGCCCAGCGCGATCGTCACCAGGTGCTGGACCAGAACGTCCAGCGACAGACGGATCGGATGGCGCGCCTCCACCCGGCCTTCCCGGAGCCGCTCGCGCACCGCCGCGAGCTCGAGGATCTCCAGCGCGTGCGTGGGCACGCAGACGATCCGGGCGCACCCGCCCGGGCGATGTCCCGAGCGTCCCGCGCGCTGGATCAGACGGGCGATGCCCTTGGGGCTGCCGATCTGGACGACCTGTTCGACGGTCGGAAAGTCCACGCCCAGATCCAGACTGGCGGTCGCGACCACGCATTTCAGCCGCCCGTCGACCAGACCCTGCTCGGCCGACGCGCGAAGTTCGCGGTCCATCGAGCCGTGGTGCAGCGCGACCGCATCGGGCCACTCGCATACCGAGGAAATCGCATGAAACCAGGTCTCGGCCTGTGATCGCGTGTTGGTGAATACCAGCGTCGAAGCCGCCGATTCGATCTGGGCCACGACCTTCCTGAGCTGGTGCACCCCGACCCGCCCGGCCCAGGGGAAGCGCTCGATATGCTCGGGAAGCAGCGAAACCAGTTCCACCTCGCGCGGCGTTTCACCGGCGACGATCTCGGGCCGCGCTGTGCCCCCCGGGCTGGTTGCCCCGGGCACGCCCAGCAATACCTCGGCGGCCTGCTCGATATTGCCCAGCGTGGCCGACAATCCCCATATTCTCAACGCCGGGTTCAGCGCCTTGAGCCGCGCGAGCGCAAGTTGAAGGAGCACGCCGCGCTTGGAATCCATCAGCTCGTGCCATTCGTCGACGAACACGCCGCGCAGGCGGCCCAGCAGCCGTGGCGCGTCGGCATAGCTCAACATGACCGAAAGACTCTCCGGCGTCGTCACCAGCGCAGGCGGTGGTTTCGCCAGCAGTTTCTTCTTGCGGTACGCCGACGTGTCGCCGGTTCTCAGCCCGACCGCATCTGACAGGCCGGCATGGGCCAGCGGCCGCGCCAGCGCTCGCTCGGTATCGCCGGCCAGCGCCCTGAGCGGCGTCAGCCACAGGTAATTCAGTCCGCCGGCGCCGTTGGCGACCAGATCTTCCACCGCCCCGCCCCACGCCGCCAGCGTCTTGCCCGAGCCGGTGGGCGCGTGGATCAGCCCGCTCTTCCCGGACGCAAACGCCGCCCAAGCGCGCCGCTGAAAATCCAGCACCGGCCAGCCGCGGTGGGCGAAATAGGATTCGAC
>CAYYZR010000273.1:0-3036 GCA_964476005.1 uncultured Halomonas sp. | reverse complement strand
CCGACCAAGATGTATTTCAAACGGCCGCGTTGACAGGCTGGTCATGAAACACGCTTCGAGAAAACTGCTTGTCCTGGTGGTGTCGGTCCTGCCCGCGTTGCCCGGACTGGCTGCCACGGACACTGCCGACCGCTTCATGGATGCGCTGGAGCGGGCCGATTTTACGGCGGCACACGCGATGTTCGACCAAGCGGCATCCGAGCAGTTGAGCGCTCCGGAGCTCGAGCGTGTATGGCAGTCGTTGCCGGCGCAACTCGGCCCCTACCGGGCACGCGGGCCGGCACGGGCCGAATCGACTTCCGGCCCGGAT
This sequence comes from uncultured Halomonas sp., assembly GCA_964476005.1. Classification (GTDB taxonomy): domain Bacteria; phylum Pseudomonadota; class Gammaproteobacteria; order Xanthomonadales; family Wenzhouxiangellaceae. The sequence continues at coordinate 2,726 of CAYYZR010000273.1, read as the reverse complement.
GCAACCGTCTTCCGTCTGGAGTTCGAAAACATGGCGCTGGACGCCCGAGTAACGATCGACGATCAGGGCCGGGTCAGCGGCTTTCGGTTGGTGCCGGCGGCCCCGGCGAGCGATCGCGCGGCGGCCGGCTCTGCGCTCGATCCCGGCGAGATCGAGGTCCGGGTGGGGGGAGAACTGCCCGGCGTACTCCGGGTGCCAGCGGGTCAGGGGCCTTTTCCGGCTGTGGTGCTGGTGCATGGCTCTGGACCCAACGACCGCGACGCGACGATCGGGCCGAACAAGCCGTTCAGGGATATCGCCGCGGGGCTGGCTGACCGGGGTATCGCTTCGCTGCGCTATGACAAACGCACTCGTGTGACGCCGGAAGCCTTCGACGGCCGCGCTTACACGGTCGAAGACGAGGTCATCGCCGATGCGGTAGTCGCGACGCGGCTACTGCGTGAGCATCCGCAGGTCGATCCGGCGGGCGTATTCCTGGTCGGCCACAGCCTCGGGGCGATGCTGGCGCCGCGAATCGCGGTCGCAGACGGCGCTCTGGCCGGCATGGCGATGCTGGCCGCGCCGGCGAGGCCCCTGCACGAAGTGGTGCCTTCCCAGATTCGCTACATTGCCGGGTTGGACGGTAAGGTCAGCGAAGACGAGCGCGCCGCGCTGGCGACGATAGAAGATCAGGCGGCGCGCGTGTTGGGGTATTCGGACCGGGAGTCGGCGGCGTCCGGGTTGCTTGGGCTTCCCGAAAGCTACCTGATCGATCTGCGTGAATACGATCCGGTTGCAATGGCGGAGTCGCTGGATCTGCCGATGCTGATCGCACAGGGTGGGCGCGACTACCAGGTCACCGTGGAGGACGATTTCGCGCGCTGGCAATCCGTGATGTCGGGTCGTTCCGCTGTCCGGACAACACTGTATGAGTCCCTGAATCATCTGTTCATTTCCGGTGATGGGATGGCTACGCCGACCGAGTACATGACCCGTGCCGGGCACGTCGACGACAGACTGCTCGACGATCTGGCCGATTTCATCCACGAGCAGGGGAGCTGGAAGCAATGAGCACGCATGACGCCGACGAGGAATTCACGGTCGCGCCGCCCGGGAAGGCTGCGCGGGTATTTCTGACATTTTTCACGGTGGTGATTCCGCTGATGATCCTGGTGGCCATGGCGGCGTTTCCCGAGTTCCGGCCGCCACCGGCGGGTTTCGCCGTAACCGCGCTTGTCATCGTGTCGATCGCCGGCTTGCTGCTTGTTGCGAGCGCGCGACGTTCGATCCGTATCAACGGCGATGTGCTGGAGATCAAGGCGACGTTTTATTCGCGCAGCCTGGCGCTGAGTTCCATTGACGTCGACGCGGCCCGAGTCATCGACCTGCGCGAGCATCCGGAAAACAGACCGCTGCTCAAGACCAACGGCTATGCGGTTCCAGGGCTGGTGGCCGGCAACTTTCGTGACCGAAGGCGAAACAAGCTTTTTTGCCTGGTGACAGCACCCAGGGTATTGCGCATGCCGCTGAAGGACGGCAGCCTGGTTCTGGCAAGTCCGGCGCACCCGGAGCGTTTGCTCGATGCGATTCGCAAACGCACGGGCCGGGCGTCGCAGGGGCCCGGATTGCCCCGAAAGAACCAGCGGCTGCGGTGAACTTGGCGACGAGGCCGCACAAAAGGATTTTCGTGCGAGTCGAGTTACAATAAAGCGTCGACAACTCGCCCGGGAACCCGGTTTTGGAAAAGACGCGCCAGCACCAGAGAACTCGTTCGAACAAGAGCATCGATTTTTTTCGCGGGTTCCTGAAGGATCCCCGGCAGGTCGGCTCGGTGATACCGAGCTCTCGGTTCATGGAACGCAAGATCATCGAATTCTCGGAACTCGATGACGCCCGCGTCGTGGTGGAGCTGGGCCCCGGCACCGGAGGCACCACTCGGGCGCTGCTGCTCGCGATGCGCGCGGACGCGCGCCTGCTGGCGATCGACCTCGATCCTCGTTTCACCGAAATCGTCGCGGCGATCGATGATCCGCGCCTCATCGCCCATACCGGCAGTGCAGCCGAGCTGGGCGCGATTCTGAAGCAGCACGGCCTTCCGGCGGCCGATGTCGTGATCTCCGGCATCCCGTTTTCGACCATGCCGTTGGCGATCGGAACCGGCATTCTGGAGGGTGTGCGCGACAGCCTTTCGGCCGATGGCCGCTTCGTTGCCTACCAGTTTCGCGCCGAGGTTGCCCGGTTGGCCGATCCGGTATTCGGCGAATTCAAGCGCACCGCGCCGGTGCCGCTCAACATTCCACCGATGCGAATCTGGCAATGGATCAAGCCGCCGGTCGGCGATTGATCCGGAGCGCCTGAGTTCTCAACGACCGCGGCCGCCGCGGAATCATCTGATTTTTCAGTGTTTGTTTGCGTGCAATTCACGCGGCAAGGTATAGTTGACGGTTTAACCAGCCGCCCAAAACAGGTCTCGACTTGGACAAGATCATCATTCGGGGTGCGCGCACGCACAACCTCGCGAACATCGACCTGGAACTGCCGCGCGACAAGCTGATCGTTTTTACCGGGCTGTCGGGCTCGGGCAAGTCGTCGCTGGCGTTCGACACCATTTACGCCGAGGGCCAGCGTCGCTACGTCGAGTCGCTTTCGGCCTACGCGCGTCAATTCCTGTCGATGATGCAGAAGCCGGATCTCGACCATATCGAGGGCCTGAGCCCGGCGATCTCGATCGAGCAGAAGGCCGCCAG
>CAYYZR010000272.1:0-3043 GCA_964476005.1 uncultured Halomonas sp. | reverse complement strand
GAGGATGCCATCGCGCTGGCCGAAGAAGAAGGCATGGATCTGGTCGAGATCGCACCGCAGGCTTCGCCGCCGGTTTGCCGAATCATGGACTGGGGCAAGTTTCGCTTCGAAGAATCGAAGAAATCCCAGGCCCAGAAGAAGAAGCAGAAGCAGATCCAGGTCAAGGAAATCAAGTTTCGGCCCGGGACTGACGACCACGACTACGACGTCAAGATGCGCAATCTGAGGCGTTTCATCGAGGACGGCGACAAGGTCAAGGTGACCCTGCGCTTTCGCGGCCGCGAAATGGCCCACCAGGACCTCGGTCGCGACCTGCTCAAGCGCGTCGAAGCCGACATGGAAGGCGAAGTGACGGTCGAGCAGTTCCCGCGCATGGAAGGCCGCCAGATGGTCATGATGCTGGCGCCGAAAAAGACATGACCGCGAAAGCCTGATCCAACGACCCGAAGCCCCAGGCCGGCTGCGGGGCGCTGGAAATGAAAAACGGGGCCGCGAGCCCCGTTTTTCGTGTCCGGCATTCACTTCTGGCGTGATCAGATCACGTAGACGAACAGGAACAGCACGAGCCAGACCACGTCGACGAAGTGCCAGTACCAGGCAACGGCCTCGAAGCCGAAGTGATGGTCGGGCCGAAAGTGTCCTTTCATGCAGCGGAAGGTGATGACCAGCAGCATGATGGTACCGACGGTCACGTGCATGCCGTGGAAGCCGGTGAGCATGAAGAAGGTCGAGCCGTAGATACCCGAACCCAGCGTCAGCCCGAGATCCTGGTAGGCGTGGATATATTCTTCGACCTGGTAGAACAGGAACAGGGCGCCGAGCGCGACGGTGGCCAGCATCCAGAACACGAGCGCGCCGCGCTTCATCTTCTTCAGCGCCCAGTGCGCCATGGTGATGGTCCAGCCCGAGGTCAGCAGGATCAGCGTGTTGAGCAGCGGCACGTCGAAGGCCGGAACCGTCTGGAACTCGCCGCCGACATTGGCCGGCCCGTTGGTCGGCCAGGTGGCCTGGAAGCCCGGGTACAGCAGTTCGTTGGTCATCGCGCCGGTGCCCGAGCCGCCCAGCCACGGCACGGCGAACATCCGCGCGTAGAACAGCGCGCCGAAGAATGCAGCGAAGAACATGACTTCGGAGAAGATGAACCAGATCATGCCCTGGCGGAACGAGGCGTCGACCTTGTTGTTGTAAAGGCCGCGCTCGGATTCTCGAATGACATCGGCGAACCAGCCGAACATCATCAGGATCACGGTCGCGGCTCCCGCGGCGGCCATCCAGGGACCGATGCCGGCGGTGTTGCCGCCGTTCATCCAGTTGGCGAAACCCGAGACCAGCAGGAACAGCCCGATCGAGCCGACGATCGGCCAGCGGGCCTGATGAGGAACGTAGTAACTACCTTGTGCCATTTTGACTCCCGGTTCTTTCGCTGGCCGGTACCTCTACCGGCCATTTACATTGTTATTTTATCCCAGCGGCGTGTCTTGCCGGGACCTCATGATTCCCGGCGCGGGGTCCGGGGACCGCGGCCGCGGTTCAACTTGCGCTCAGCCAAATACTCCACGGCTGATAAAACCGAAATAGATCAGGGCTGCCAGCCCGGCGAGCAGCGCCACCGTCCAGCGGATCCGCCGCCGGGGACGCCGGGCTTGCCGATCCTGTTGGTTTCGATCACTCATGTCGCGCGCAGCCCGAGTCGACCTGATCCCGACGCTCAGGCCAGTTGGTCCTTGTGAGCCGTGACGCTGTCGTCGACCTGCGGCGGCGTGTCGAAGGTGTGCAAGGGCGCCGGCGACGGCACGGTCCATTCCAGTCCGCGCGCACCTTCCCAGACATTCGCGGTAGCCTTTTCACCGCCGCGGACGCACTTGATCACGATCCAGACGAACAGCAGCTGGGCAAGGCCGAACGCAAACCCGCCGATCGAGGAGATCAGGTTGAACTCCGCGAACTGAACCGAGTAGTCCGGGATACGGCGCGGCATGCCGGCAAGGCCCAGGTAGTGCTGCGGGAAGAACAGCACGTTGACCGAAATGGTCGACCACCAGAAATGGATCTTGCCGAGGCGCTCGTCGTACATGTAGCCGGTCCACTTGGGCAGCCAGTAATAGGCGCCGGCCATGATCGCGAAGACCGCGCCGGTGACCAGCACGTAGTGGAAGTGCGCCACCACGAAGTAGGTGTCGTGGTACTGGAAGTCGGCCGGCACGATGGCCAGCATGACGCCGGAGAAGCCGCCGATTGTGAACAGCACGACGAATGCAATCGCGAACAGCATCGGCGTTTCGAAGGTCATGGAGCCGCGCCACATGGTCGAGACCCAGTTGAAGACCTTGATGCCGGTCGGGACCGCGATGATCATGGTCGCGTACATGAAGAACAGCGCGCCGCCCAGCGGCATGCCCACGGTGAACATGTGGTGGGCCCATACGATGAACGACAGAAACGCGATCGACGCGGTCGCATAGACCATCGCCGTGTAACCGAACAGGCGCTTGCGCGAGAAGGTCGGAATGATCTCCGAAATGATGCCGAACGCCGGCAGAATCATGATGTAGACCTCCGGGTGTCCGAAGAACCAGAAGATGTGCTGGTACATCACCGGGTCGCCGCCGCCGGCGGCGTTGAAGAAACTGGTGTCGAAGAAGCGGTCGGTCAGCAGCATGGTGACCGCGCCGGCCAGCACCGGCATCACGGCGATCAGCAGGAACGCGGTAATCAGCCAGGTCCAGACGAACAGCGGCATGCGCAGCAGGGTCATGCCCGGGGCTCGCATGTTCAGGATGGTGGCGATGATGTTGATCGCGCCCATGATCGACGAGATACCCATGAGGTGAATCGCGAAAATCACGAACGCGAAGCTGTTGCCGCCCTGCAGCGACAGCGGGGGATACAGCGTCCAGCCCGACGCGGGGGCGCCCGAGGGCATGAACAGCGTCGACAGAAGGATCAGGAAAGCGAACGGCAGGATCCAGAACGACCAGTTGTTCATTCGGGGCAAGGCCATGTCCGGCGCACCGATCATCATCGGCACCATCCAGTTGGCCAG
>CAYYZR010000271.1:0-3054 GCA_964476005.1 uncultured Halomonas sp. | reverse complement strand
GGGCATCGGCCCAGAACCGCACGCTGGCGCCCGGTCCGAAAAGCGGCTGGCCGTCGGCATCCCCATTTGTGCCCGCCACGTGGCGCGCTATCGGCTCGCCCTTCAGCGTTACCGCGATCCGGCCTGCCGGCACGCCGGTCAAATCCAGACCGGCGCTCCCAAGTTGTTCGTAGGTCACCTCGATCATGCCCCGCGAAGGGGCCGTAACATCGACCGCGACGACCGAGGTCGCGGCACCGGCGACCGGCGACCGGCCGTCGAGTTCGAGCATCCGCGACTGCGCCTCGGACCGAATCCGGTCCCAGCGGATCGGCGCCGGCGCAACCGGCTGTCCGTAACCGAGGCCGGGTTCGAAATCGCCATACAGCCGTTCGTTGCCGTTCACGTCGACGGCGGTGACGAACAACCGCTGGAACTCGCCAGGAACAACGTCGGCAACCCGGTGCGAGTATTGTCTGGGCTGCAACGGATCGCCGTCGCCGCCGGCAATCAACGCCGGCGTCAGCAGCTCTGCACCGTCACCACGGTCGCCCCAGAGCGCGAAACCGGCATTGCGCGTCTCGGACACGGTAGCCCAGTCGACGATCAGATCGCCGTTCTCAAAGCGCGAATCGAACGAATGGATGCTGACCGGCAACGTGTCGGTATCCTTCACCAAATCCTCTACCTCGCCGTCGGATGCAGGGCCGGTTGGAGTGACCGCGACCGAAGGCCAATCGGTGGTGATCCGGAACCGCGAATAAAACAGGCCGTCTGCACCACCGTCAGAAGCGAAGTCGTCGGGGATGATGAAGTCGAGTTGGAATGATTCGTCGGTCGTTCCAGTCGGAACGCTGACGCAAATACGTTCTGCATTGTTGCCGCCGCTGGCCTCGACGTTATCGAAATCGCCGTCGTCGTTGAAATCTACCCAGCCGCAGGCGGTTGCGACCGAGCCGGTCTGGTTGGTTGCGGTCAGATTTGCGGTGAAGGTAGCGCCCGGCGAAAGTGTCCCTAAGGAGCTGAACGTCACGCCATCCTCGTCATCGAAAGCACCCGAGTCGAACGCGGGCGCCCCGCCGGCGTCATCGCCGGCAGCGTCGCTCGACGGCTGCCCGTCGGACTCGGAATCCGGCCCGCTGCCAAGGTGCAGCGCGAAACCGTTGGGCTCGATTCGATGGCTGGGGCCGCCCGAGGCCTTGAGGGTTGCATAGCTATCCGGCGCATCGCCGAAGTCCACACCCGGGGGCTGACCAAACAGGGTGCCGACCGTGCCGCTACCGTTGAGGGTGACATCGATGCCGATCACATCAGTGTCTTGAGTGAAATCCTTGAACGAGGCGAAAAACACGCCGTTTTCGCCCTGCCCCGCAAAATCGATCAATTGATCGAAGTTCTTGGCCTCGGAGCCACCGCCGTCGAAGCGCAAAGTCACTATGCCGGAAAGGTCGTCTATGAATCTCAGCGCACCGAACTCGACCGGCGCATCGAAGTCGAAGCTGATCGTGGCGCCGCCTGCATGATCGTTCGGCTCTGTGGCGACGCCGTTCGTCGAGACGATCAAGGTGTTGCCCAGCGGCCGGCAGTTCTCGCCGGCGCTGCCCAGGGCGGCGTCGTTGAAGCCGTCGCCGTTTCTGTCGGCTCCGACGCCTGGATTGGGCCCGATGACGATGCCGGCGTTGGCGCCGCAGTTGTTGCCGTTCGAGTTGTTGTCACCGTTGGGCGCGCCCAGGTCGGTGTCGCCGCCGGTGGGATCGCTGGTATCGAATAGCATCACCGGCCCGGGTCCGCCGGTCTGGGATATCACCAGCCCGTCGTCGCCATAGGGCTGAGTCGTGTTGTTGAAGACCTGCGCCACATCCGTGCTGTTGCTGCTGCTGGCAGTCGGCAGGGTATTGCCGCCGAAAAACTCGTCGGTCTCCAGGCTCAGTGCGGAAGGGGTGGAAAAGATTTCGATATTGTCGATATTGAACGCCTCGCCGGCCCCGGTCACGCCGGAGGCCACGCCGAAACGGATTGCGGTGGCACCGCCTATGAATTCGCTGATATCGAGCGTCATCGTGCGACTTGTAGCGCTGTCCTCGAAAGGCACCTGGCCATTGAACTGACGAATCTCTGTCCAGCCCGAACCGCCGGCGTCGCGGGCGTAGACCTCGAAAATATCGGTTGTTTCCAGGGTGCCGTCGAAGCTGATATCGAAGAACAGCAGCACGCCGCTGCTGCTCGACAGCGCGCTCAAATCCAGCTCACGAAATACAAAGCCGTTGCCGCCGCTATCGCCGATGAACCGCAGTTGGCCGCCGCTGATGGCGATATCGCCGGTGCCCGACGCGCCGTCGTCGCCGGATTCGGTCCAGTTACCGGTCCATCCCGAGCCGCCAGTGTAATTTCCGGAAGAAAAATCCTCGTCCGACTCGAGCGTGCGCGCGGATGCGGCAGTCGAAAGAAACAGCGTGATGACGCATGCAGCTCGCAACATGACGAGAAGTTTCGTATCAGGAATGCTCATAGATCGATCCTTGACGGAAGTGAACGCAGATAAGCCGGAGACAACCAGCCGATAGTGGCGAATTCATGGCGCATTTGCCCGTTATCGACGCCGGCCACCTGGACCGCCGCCGCGCCGGGCAGAGACACATCAAGCAACCCGATAACCGGGCCAGACTCAGGCGCCAGGTCAGGCCGCCCCCTGAGAAAACCTGAATTGAAGCGGCGCTCGATCCTGCATGCCACTGCTCGACCGACGCCGAAAAAAGGAATGCGCATTACAAATCCCCGTTTTTTGCTTATTGCCCCCTTGCCAAGCTCTGCGTCCACGCAATGCGATGCCGTGCCCTTTCATTGCGCTGCAAATCAAATACGAAAAACACCCTCTCCCCAGAACTTGTTCATGGAAAGTATCAAACGGTCGGAAGTAAATCAAGTTTTTGCCACAAGATTCCGGACCCTGTCACATATACTCGATCTGCGCTCGTTGCTGAGATGCGCCACGGAGGCGAAGCCACCCCCCCTGCAGGCGAATTTCCGGGGCATCCCCAAAACCCTTCGCGAGCAGGGCTCGCGCCTACGAAAACC
>CAYYZR010000270.1:0-3055 GCA_964476005.1 uncultured Halomonas sp. | reverse complement strand
GCTTGACCAGCGTCGACTTGCCGCAACCCGACGGGCCGATAACGGCAACCGACTCCCCGGGTTGAACCGAGAAGCTGCACTCCTTCAGCACCCACGGTTCACCCTCGGCATAGCGAAACGACAGACCACGCACCTCGATGCAGGTATTGGCGGGTACAGGCGTCTCGAAAGCCTGACTTTGATCGGACTCCGGCTGCGTCATGACAATATCGGCCAGGCGCTCGCCGTGCAGCCGGAGCATCCGGAATTCGATCCACTTGTCGATCAACCCGCCGATACGCTGGGAGAACTGGTCTTTGTATGAAAGGTAGGCCATCAGCATGCCGACCGAAAAAACATTCTGTAGTGCCAATACCGCGCCGATCCAGATGACCGCGATTCGCTCGATTCCGAAAACCAGTTGATTTGCGCCGGTAAAGCCGATCCCCAGCTTTCCCAGCCACAGCTCCTGGTTAACGGTTTCGTTCAAGCGATTCAGATAGCCTGCGTTGCGCATATCTTCACGCCCGGCTACTTTCACGGACTGCATTCCGCGGACCGACTCGAACAAGTGACTTTGCTGGTGTGCCGCAGCGACCAAGTGCTTTTCCGTTCCATCCCGCATCGCACGGAATGACACCGCCCGCAGCCCTAGATATACCGCCACGGCCAGCAATGTGACCAATGCAAGCTTCCAGCTATACAGCAACATCATGCCAAGGGTGACGATCGCCATCATGCCGTCTATGATCGCTTCGACAAAACTGGTCGAAAGCGTGCGCTGGATTGCCCGCACCGACTCCATGCGCGATACGACGTCGCCGAGATGGCGCTTTTCGAAGAAATCCAGAGGCAGGCGAAGCAGGTGGTTGAACACGTTCCCCATCCACTGAAATACTAGCCGGTTGGAGAGGAATACCACGATCAAACCGCGTAACAAATGGGTTCCAACCTGGAGGAGCACGAGCAAGCCGAAACCGATGCCGACAACAGTTAGCAGCTCCCGATTCCCTGACACTAACACTTGGTCTACGACCCACTGCAAATACAGCGGCCCAAGCACCGTGAAAACCTGCAGCGCGAGCGATATCGTCAGAATGAGCGTCAATACCCGCCACAATCCGCGGATAGGGCCGGTCAATTGGCGTATGGAAACGGCCGGCTCCGCTTTGACGGGCTTGAAGTCGTTCCCGGGCTCCAGCTCAAGCGCCACCCCTGTAAAATGCTTCGAAATCTCGGAATAGCCCAGCCGCCGCTTGCCAAAGGCCGGATCGAGAATCGTCACGCTGCGCCGGCCGGCGTTGCTCAGCACCACAAAATGGTTCAGATCCCAATGCAGGATGCATGGCGTCGCGAGCTTGGGCAAGTCATCAAGCTCGAGCTTGAGCGGACGACTGGCAAAGCCCAGTTTGCTTGCAACGTCGATCACCCGCGCGAGATTGGCTCCTTTCAATGACAGGGGAAAGCGCTGGCGCAGGCTACGCAGTCCCACCGGTTGGGCGTAGTGATTGGCCACCATCGCCAGGCATGCCAAGCCACACTCGGACGCTTCTGACTGAATAATTGGTTTAAACATGAATTTGCCTCGTTGGAACCCGACTGACTAATCCCAGGCCACCCAAACCCTTCATTTGGTTAGCTTTCTGCCATCGGACCGCCAAAACGGCGGTATGGCAGCGTTTCCAGGGCGCACCCGATTTTCCTGTCTTGTGGGAACACACAACGCCGGGTTTAGGAAGCACCAGATGCGATGCTATTACTAGAATCTAGGAAGCTTGATTATTTTCGTCCGACTCGGCGTATCGACATCTGATTTTTCTCCACCCAGGGATTCGATCAACATCACTATGAAAGCATGGCCTCATGTTTAGAACGCTACCGCTGACGGCATGTTCCGCAGATAGACGCCTGATAAACAGAAGGCATCATCGTAGTAGCCCCTAATACACCTAATTCTTCCCAGGTTGAGTAAACAGTTCTAATTCCGGCCAAGAGCATCACGAGCCGCCTGCCAAACCTAAATACCTTGAACGTGTCAATGTTTTTAAGATCAAAGCTCACCCTACTTATTACGCATTTAGAACCAGGATATCGAGGGGCCCTGCGCTTTGGTTCAAAGATCGATGAAACCGAAGAGAGAGAGTGTAGCCAAGCTTAAGCCGCCAAGATAACCGGCCGTTAGGAGCCGCTTTGCGAATTTCGAGGCAAATTGAATTCGGAAGACGCGAAAGTTAAATCTTCCCAACCCTATGATGTTTGATTCCCTTTTTTGATTCGCGGCCATCCTTCCGATCCTCTATTTGCCGCTCCGATAACACTTTCCCCACCAACCGCCGTTGCATGAGGATATGCTGTTTGTATTTTATAATCAGTGGTATTGCTATAGTAAAGAAGGCGCTCTTTGGTCTCTTTAACGGTTGCGCGCACTAGTCTTTTTTATATGCCTTATGATGGGAATACCAATAATAGGTGCAAAGAAGGCGGTTAAGGCAAAAACAATAAGCTTTGGCAGAGCATCATCAAAGATCGACATTAATACTACAAACAATAGCGCAAAGGCGACGATACAGCCGAACACATACTGAGCGAATTCGAATTTGCTTGTCATTGTGATCCCTCCATAAATCTGAAATTTATTATTGACTTGATTATGCCGATAAATTTGTCACTCGGAAGCCTTGCATTCGTTTAAAATATTCCATTGAGCTGAATTAGGGCAAGGCACTTGCGTAAAACAAGAATAACATTTCAATTACTTAAACGCGTTCATAAGTCTCTCTAAATCTGGCACACAATCGCATGCCAGATAAAGGGGCGCGGTACCTAGAAGTCTATCCAAGAATGCAGTCGAGGAAGCCACCGACAGCTCCTCCCACAAGTCCGCTAATGCCCCCAACGCTAGTACTGAAAATGACGCCCGGCCCAGTAAAGGCGCCAATTGCTGCGCCGCCAGCAGCTCCAGCAAGCCCTCCTACGAATGCCGCCGTCGCAGTTTCCTCTGCGCAGGCACCAGATATGTTGTCCAGCTCCACCGTAGTTAATTCGCGCATTTCGTATCTCCTAATTGTTGAATAGC
>CAYYZR010000269.1:0-3064 GCA_964476005.1 uncultured Halomonas sp. | reverse complement strand
ACCTCGGCGCAGATCGTCACCTCGGCGTTCAGGAACATGTCCAGCGTGTGGCTGACCATGCCCTGGCTGGAGTTTTCAACCGGCACCACGCCGAAATCCACCTCGCCGGCCTGCACCTGCAGGAACACGTCTTCGATCGACGTCATGGGAATGGCCTGCACCGAGTGACCGAACTGGCGATAGACCGCCTGCTGGGTAAACGTGCCCTCGGGGCCCAGGTAGGCGATCTTCATCGGCTCCTGCTGGGCCAGGCAGGCCGACATGATCTCGCGGAACAGGCGCAGCATCACCGAATCGCTCAGCGGCCCGTCGTTGCGCTCGATCACCTGGCGCAGCACCTGGGCCTCGCGCTCGGGGCGGTAGTACTCGGCCCCGCCTTCCAGCGCGCCCTTGCTGGAGCGCACGTCCAGCGCCAGCTGCGCGCGCTCGCCGATCAGGCGCTGGATCTCGGCATCCAGCGCGTCGATGCGCTTGCGGATTGCCGCCAGGTCGAGTTTTTGGGGGTTGTTTTCGCTCACGGGTCGATGATACGTCCTAAAGACAGCAAGAAAGCGGCAAGATCGATAGAAAAGACCGGGCCGGCGCTCGCGAAGTCTCCAGACCCATGTCCCTGACCGCCGTCGCCACGCCGGCGGCTCTTCATGTCGTTTTCCCCTGATCCTGGTTTTGGTCGGAAGCTGGTGTGCCGGCAGGCGGAGCATGTATCCTTGGGCGTCCGACGCGTTCACGTCCCACTTTTTAGGAGAAGTCACTTGCGCCTGCACGACCTGATCTGCCGCCCGTTCCAGTCAATCTCGTTGTTCCTGCTCATTGCCGCGACCGCCTCGGCGGCGGCAGCGCCCCACCTGGAAAACCTCGAAACGATCATGCAGGATCCGGACTGGATCGGCCCGCCGGTGGAGCAGGCCTGGTGGCAGCTCGACGGCAGCGCGTACTTCTACCGCGTCAAGCGCAGCGGCGCCGACATCCGCGAGACCTGGCGGGTGGACCTCGAAGACGGCCGGACGTCCCGGCTGGACGCGCAGGCAGAATCCGAGACCGACGCCGCCGACCCGGTATTCGACACGTCGCGCTCGCGCGCCGTGTCGGTTCGCGGCAACAGCCTGTTTCTGCGCGATCTCGACACCGACGCCTTGACGCGCCTGTTTAGCGGCACGGGGCCGGTGCGCAACGTCGGCTTCTCGGCCGACCAGCAGCACGTGCAGTTCGAGTCCGACGGCCGCTGGTGGCGAATCGCCCTGGACGGCGGCGCCGCCGTGCCGGTGGCGGACCTGCGCTTCGAGGATGCGCCGCATGCCGTGCCGGAAGACGGGCTTGAAGCCGACCAGCTGCGCCTGTTCTCCACCCTGGAGCGGATGCGGCAGCGCCGACAGGAACAGCACGACCAGGACGTCGAGGACGCGCGCGTCGACGCCGAGCGCGTGCCGGTGCCGTGGTACCTGGGCAAGGATCATTCGGCCAGTTCGGTCAGCCTTTCGCCCGACGCGCGCTGGATGCTGGTCGTGGTCGAGAAGGCCGGCGCCGACGACGGCAAGGCCGACAACATGCCGCGTTTCGTGACCCGCTCGGGCTACGTCGACATCGAAGACGTGCGAACCCTGGTGGGCCGAAAGCCGCCTTCGCCGCAGTCGCTGTGGCTGCTGGACCTCGACACGCGCACCCGCCACGAGATCGAACTCGACTCGCTGGCCGGTCGCGACGTCGATCCGCTCGCCGATCTGAAACAGGCCCGGGACATCGAGCCCCATGATGCCGATGACCTGCGACCGGTACAGGTATCGGGCATCGAGTGGCATCCGGAAAATTCACGCGCCCTGGTCCAGGTGCGCGCCATCGACAACAAGGACCGCTGGACGGTCGTTATCGACGCGGCCGACCAGTCGACCCAGGAGATTCACCGGCTGACCGACCCGGCCTGGATCAACTGGGCCTTCAACGAGTTCGGCTGGGTGCCCGGCAGTGAAACCGCCTGGCTGTTGTCGGAGCAAAGCGGCTACGCTCATCTTTATACGATCGACGCCGGCGGCCGACAGAAGCGGCTCACCACCGGCGATTTCGAGGTCTACGACATCGAATTCGCCGCCGACGGCGAATCGGCGCTGATGATCTCCAACGCCGAACACCCGACACGCTACGACCTGTATCGCCTGGACATCGACAGCGGCCGGATGGATCGGCTGACGGACCTCGACGGGCTCGAAAGCTACGCGACGCTTCCGAACAGCGACAGCATCCTGGTTCGGCATTCCGACAGCTATGTCCCGCCCCAGGCGGCGGTTCTCGACGGTGCAAGCGGCGAACTGACGGCCTCGACCGACACGCTGACCGCCGAGTACAAGACGATCGAGTGGCAGCAGCCGGAATTCGTCGGCGTGCCGTCCAGCCACGTCGAGCGCCCGATCTGGACCAAGTTCTACCCGGCGCGCGGCGATTTCGACGGGCCGCGTCCGGTCGCCGTGTTCGTGCACGGCGCCGGCTACACCCAGAACACGCACCACCGCTTCCCCTACTACTTCCGCGAGCAGATGTTCCACAACCTGCTCACCCAGCGCGGCTATCACGTGATCGACATGGACTACCGGGCCAGCCGGGGCTACGGGCGCGACTGGCGCGCGGCCATCTACCGGCAGATGGGCACGCCGGAGCTGGAGGACCTCATCGACGGCGTCGAATGGCTGGTCGAAAACCACGACGCCGACCCGGCCAGGGTCGGCGTCTACGGCGGTTCCTACGGCGGCTTCATGACCTTCATGGCGATGTTCAACGCGCCCGACGTATTCGCCGCCGGCGCATCGCTGCGGCCGGTGACCGACTGGGCCCACTACAATCATGGCTATACGTCGAATATCCTGAACACGCCCGAAGTCGACCCGGAGGCCTATCGCCGCAGCTCGCCGATCGAATTCGTCGAGGGCCTGCAAGGCGACCTGCTGATCAGCCACGGCATGCTCGACGACAACGTGTTCTACAAGGATTCGGTGCGGCTGGCCCAGCGCCTGATCGAACTCGAAAAGCAGGACTGGGAACTGGCCTCTTACCCGCTGGAACCGCACGGCTACGTGCA
>CAYYZR010000268.1:0-3069 GCA_964476005.1 uncultured Halomonas sp. | reverse complement strand
TGCCGGTCCAGTAATCCATCTCGTAATCGCGCGCCGTCGACGACACCGCGCGCTGCAGCGTGAAGGCCGGCAGCGACGGAATCTCGGGCGGAAAGTAATCGTTGGATGTGCCCTCGCCCCGGATCGCGGCGATCGGCAGGATCAGGTCGCCGAGCTTGTTCTTCTTCTTCAGTCCGCCGCACTTTCCGAGAAACAGGCAGGCTCTCGGTGACACCGCGCTGAGCAAGTCCATGATGGTCGCGGCGTTGGCGCTGCCCATGCCGAAATTGATCATGGTGAGGTCCTCGGCCGTGGCGTTGCGCATCGCCTTGTCGCGGCCTTGCACTTCGACACCCATCCGGTCGGCAAACTTTTCGACGTAGTTATCGAAATTGGTCAGCAGGATATGCTTTCCGAAATCCTCCAGCGCCGTGCCGGTGTAGCGCGGCAACCAATTTTCAACGATATGTGCTTTCGATTCCATCAAGTTTGTTCTCGTTTTGACTGGTTGATGCCGGCCAGCGCCCGTTCCAGGTCGCCGAGCCAGGGTTCGAAATGACGCCACTGCTCCACGCCGGTGCGATAAATGGGCTTTCTTACCTGCTCGGAGCTCGCCGTGCGTACCGACCTTTGAGTGCGGTGGAACTCGACGCAGCCGGGCTCGAAATCGAGCCCAAGGAAGTCCAGCATGCGCTGCACCTGCGGCTCGAGCGCGTCGACCACGTTCTCGTAATCCACCTGCAGGATCGAGTCCGGATAGAGACTTTTCCAGTGTGCCATCAGATCGACGTAGCCGGCGTAATAGCGACCGATATCGTCGAGGCTGTAAGTGAATTCCTGACCTTCGGCGAACAATTGCTTGTAGCCCGAAAAGCAGCACGACATGGGCGCGCGCCGAGCATCGATGATGCGCGCATTGGGCAGGATCGACAGGATCAGTCCGACGTGGCGGAAATTGTTGGGCATCTTGTCGGTGAAATACGGCGCGTCCTGGCGATGAATGCGGGTCTCGTCGATGTACTGCTGCCCCATCTCGGCGAATTTCTCCGGCGCCAGAGCGGCCAGCACGCCCGGGTAACGCGGTTCCTGGCCGCGTTCCAACCGCCCGTTGAGCCGATGCGCCGTGGCGAGGATATTGGGCAGTTCCAGGGTGCCGTCGATCTGGCTGTGCGAGGCCAGGATCTGCTCGACCAGCGTTGATCCGGCGCGCGGCAGGCCGACGATGAAGATCGGATCGGGCGCCTCTATGCCGCGTCCCGAAAACGTCTGGACGCGCTCGGGCGTGAAGAACGCCTTCTGCCGGTCGAAATCGGCCTGCATGCGATCGGCGCTGTATCTAAGCTCGTCCTTCTTGAGGCGATTGCCCCGGGCGTAGAATTCAAACGCACGCGCGTACTGCTCGCGGTCCTCGAAAGCCTTGCCCAGCGCAAAGCACAGGTGGTACTCGTCGACGCGGCCCAGCCCCGACGCATCAACCTGCGATTCCATGCGCGCCAGTTGCTCGTCGCTGAATTCGAAGGTCTTCATGTTGGCCAGCGACCACCACGCATCGCCCAGCGACGGACGCGAGCGGTAGGCGGCGCGATAGGCATCGACGGCGTCGTCGTGACGGCCGATGGTCTTGAGCGCGTGGCCCCTGAGCATCTGCACGTTGGCCGGGTTGTCGATGCCGTCGACGAGCCGGTCCAGCACCGCCAGCGCCTCGTCGTAGCGACCCACCGCCGAACACTGGTTGGCGTAGGCCAGCTCGGCGGCCGGGTTGCCGGGCATGCGCTCGCGCAGCTTGCGTGCCTCGGCGAACGCACGTTCGAACTTCTGGCGCTGATGCAGCACCTTGACGTAGTCCATGCGCGCCAGGTCGAAATCCGGCTCCATCTCGAGCGCGCTTTCGAGCAGGAACTCGGCGTCGTCGTAAATGTTGAGCCGGCTGCCGATCTGGGCCAGCAAGCGCATCGCTTCGAGGTGATGCGGGGTCTGTTGCAGGAAGTGCCGGCAAAGCTTCTCGGCCTTGTACAGCTTGCCCTCATGCATCATGGATGTGACTGCCACCAGTTCCGGCGGCAGTCCGCTCAGGCGTTTGAAATTGGCTTCGGCGAGCTTCGCGCGCTCGGTAGAACCGGCGTTTCGATGCGCCTCGGCGAGAAACCGCCAGCTTGCCACCAGACCGGGATTCAGTTCCACGGCGTGCTCATAGGCGTCGATCGCGGCATCGAAACGTCCGAGATCGCGATGATTGTGGCCGATCTCCTGCCAGGCCCGCGCGTAGTCAGGCGATAGCGTCCGGAGCCGGTCGAGCGTGGCCAGCGCATCGTCGAAGCGACGCTGCACGCGGTAGCAGACCGCCAGAAGGTAAAGGGCCTGTGCGTTCCCGGGGTCGGCCTGCAGGGCTTTTTCCAGCAGCGCGGTCGCCTGCCGAACCTGCTTCTGCTTGAGCAATCGCTCGGCCTGCTCGACCGGCCCCGCGGTTGATGTTTGATCGGACATGATTGCAGTTTACCGTGGCTGCCAAGCGGCATTGCCGCTGGATCGTGTTGCTGAACAGCGAATATGGACTGGGCTTGTTCACTCCTGCCCGAAGGCAGCGGCGGTGAACGGGCCGGGATAAAAAAACGGCAGCCCCGGGGGAGCTGCCGTCAAGCATCGGGCAACGGACGGCGCCTGGCGCCGCCCGTCATGCTTCGAGTCCTCAGTAAGGCAGGAAGCGGTACGACACGCGGATACCGGCCGTCAAAGGACGGTTGGTGGTGATCCGCAGGATATCGTCCTGGTTGTTCTTGAACAACTCGGCCCGCTTGTCGGTGAAGTTCTCGACGAAGCCTTCGACCGTCCAGTTATCTTTCCTGATGCCGGCTCGCGCGTTGAGGATGCCGTAGCCTGCCTGGCGACGGCGTTCCTCGGCGACCAGCGAGCTGAACGAATTCTGGGCGAAGGTGCCGGACAGCTGCACGTAGCCCGAATCGGCCCAGTCGACATTCAGCGGCTTCTCGTAGCGACCGCGCAGATAGCCCTGGAGTTCCGGCACCAGAGGCAGCTGGCTGCCGACCGGCGCAAGCTCGATCACCTGGGCGTCGACGTCGGTCAACTCGGTGT
>CAYYZR010000267.1:0-3079 GCA_964476005.1 uncultured Halomonas sp. | reverse complement strand
CTCGGTGCGGATCGGGATGTTCTGCAGGTTCGGGTCGGTGGACGACAACCGGCCGGTGGCAGTGGTGGCCTGGTGGTAATGAGTATGGACCCGGCCGGTGTCCTCCCGGATCTTTTCGGGCAGGCGGTCGGTGTAGGTGCTCTTGAGCTTGGAAAGCCCGCGATGGGTCAGGATCAGCGCCGGCAGCGCGTGCTCGACGGCCAGCTCCTGCAGCACGTCTTCGGCGGTCGACGGCTGGCCCTTGGGCGTCTTGCGAACGACCGGAATCTCGAGCCGCTCGAAGAGAATTTCCTGCAACTGCTTGGGCGAGCCCAGGTTGAACTCGCCGCCGGCCGTTTCCCAGGCGCGCTTTTCCAGGCTTTCCAGTTTCTCGGCGATCTCGGCACTCTGGACCGCGAGTTGCTCGCGGTCGACCAGCACGCCGCGCGCCTCCATTCGGGCCAGCACGTCGATCAGCGGAATCTCCAGCTCTTCGTAGACTTTCCTGACGCCGGGGTACTTGCTGACCTCCGGCCAAAGCTTGCGGTGCAACGCCAGGCAGACCTCGGCGTCTTCGCCGGCATAGTCGGCCGCCTGCGCCACCGGCACCCGGTCGAAGGACAGCTGCTGCTTGCCCTTGCCTGCGACCTGTTCGTAGGTGGTGGTCTGGCGGCCAAGGTAACGCGCGGCCAGCGAATCCAGGTCATGGCGCGTGGCGGTGGCGTTGTAACAGTAGGACTCGAGCATCGTGTCGTGGCGAATGCCGGCAAGCTCCAGCCCGGCGCGGCGCAGCACGTTCAAGTCGTACTTGGTGTGCTGCGCGAGCTTCGGTCGATGGGGATCGGCCAGCACGCCGGCCAGGGCCTTGACCGCCTCGTCGCGGTCGAATTCGTTGTCCTGGTCGGCGTGCCCGACCGGCACGTAGAACGCCTTGCCCGGCTCGACCGAAAACGCGAATCCGACCAGGTCGGCGTCCAGCGGCTCGAGGCTGGTGGTTTCGGTATCGAATGCAATCAACTCGGCCGCTTCCAGCGCCTCGACCAGCTTTTCAAGCGCCGTGCGGGTGGTGACCGTCTCGACGGCCAGCTCCGAGGTCTCGGGCTCACGCCCCGCCTCGGCGTCGGCGTCGCCGATCTGGCGCAACCAGGTCGTGAAGCCGAAACGCTTGAGCAACTCGACCAGCCGGCCGGGGTCCGGGTTGGCGGCGGCGAGATCGTCGATCCCGAATTCGAGTTCCACATCCTCCTTGAGCGTGACCAGTTCGCGCGACAATGGCAGCTGATCAAGCGCATTTCGAAGATTTTCACCGATCTTTCCGCCGATCTCGTCGGCGTGCTCGATCACCGAATCGAGGCTGCCGTACTGGTTCAGCCACTTGGCCGCGGTCTTCGGCCCGACCTTCTCGACGCCCGGGATGTTGTCCGAGGCATCGCCGGTCAGCGCCAGAAGGTCGCCCACCAGTTCGGGTCCGACGCCGAACTTGTCGGTCACCGCATCGGGGTCGTAGCGCTTTTCCTGCATGCTGTCTTCAAGCACCACGCCGTCGCCGACCAGCTGGGCCAGATCCTTGTCGCCGGAGGAGATCAACACGGGCAACCCATCGACCTGAGCTTGCCGTGCAAGCGTGGCGATCACATCGTCGGCTTCGACACCACCGACCCGCACGCGCTTGACGCCCAGCGCGTCGATCAATTCGTCCAGCGGCTCCAGCTGGGCGCGCAGGTCGTCGGGCATGGGAGGACGATTGGCCTTGTAGTCGGCGAACGAATCGTGGCGGAAGTTCTTGCCCGGCGCATCGAAGATCACGGCCAGGTAATCGGGCCGGTGCTGTTCGATCAGGCGGCGGACCATGTTGGCCACACCGAATACCGCGCCCGTGGGCAGCCCCGCGCCGCTGGTCAGGCTGGGAAGCGCATGGAATGCGCGATACAGGTAGGACGATCCGTCGATCAGGCAGAGCTTTTTCGGCTTGGTATCGGTCATGCAAGGATGCGGTCTTGAGTCGGGTCGTCTATGATACGCCTTAGGGGCTGATCGATCGTCGGCGGTCGATTGCAGGCGAACGGGCTGCCGATTCGGGACCGAACCCCGGTCGCTTGCCGATACACACGGCACCTCGATCGGGCCCCAGGGATTCCCCACAACCCGCGGACAACGGGAGGCCGCAATGGACAACAAGACACTCACGAGACTGGCCCTGGCCGCATTGCTGGTCTCCGGCACCGCATTGGCCCAGGAACAGGCTCGCGACGACGCGCCACCGCCGCCCCCGATCCGCGAACCGCTCCCGCCCAAGGTCTCCGATCCCGACCAGCAGATCGAACCGCAGGTGCGAATCCGCCGCGAGGAAGGCCGCACGGTGGAGGAATACGTCACCGCCAGCGGCAAGGTCTACATGGTGCGCATCAAGCCTGCCGTCGGGCCAGCCTATTACATGATCGACACCACCGGCGACGGCATTCTCAACATCGAGCACGAGCGGTTCGAGCCGGTGAAGCCGGTCTATTGGAAGATTTTCGAGTGGTGATTGCCGGTCAAACCGGCTTTTTGGTTTGACCAATGGTTGACGGGGGGGCGCCCCCGGGCGCTTCACTGATCCCTTCGGACCGGCATCATGTCTCCCGAATCAACTTCAAAAGCCGTTTCGCCGCTCGCGGCGCGATCGGCGAAACGGCTTTTGATTCCGAAAAACGCGATCGAACGCTATTCCGCCAGCGCCCCGTGAACCGGGTCGGTGTCAGGCGCCACGCCGGTGAACAGCTTGAACGCTATCGCCGCCTGCTCGACCAGCATCCCGATACCGGGGAAACAGCCGATTCCCAGTTCGACGCAGCGTTCCGCGAACGGCTCGTAGGCCGGACCGTAGTTCAGGTCGTAGGCAATTGCGCCTGGCGCCAGCCATTCCGGCCTGATCGGCGGACAAATGCCCTGGTGTCCGAGGCTGGTGCCCTGGATGACCAGGTCGAACCCGGTTGAACTCGACGCCGTATCGAGGCTGCCGGCCTCCAGGCGCCGCCCGCGAGCGGCGAATCGCGCCACCAGCTTTTCGGCGCGGGATTCGTTCCGGTTGACAACCCGGACGCCGCCAGGGCGCCGGTCC
>CAYYZR010000266.1:0-3098 GCA_964476005.1 uncultured Halomonas sp. | reverse complement strand
ACGTGGCGTTGCTGATGCCCAGCTCGCGGCAAATGTCCTTCACCGCCACACCCTGTTCGGCCCGCTTCAGGGCGCCGATGATCTGCTCTTCGCTGTACTTGCTCTTGCGCATGATGACCTCCTGGTCAGGACCGCCATCATGCCGAAATTCCAGTTATCCGTGGTCCGATTTTAAGGGAGGGGGAGAAAGAAGTCTTACCCCCGGTTAATCAGGTATTGGTGCCTGGCCCGGAATAATTTCCAAGACTTTCTACCAGCATTTTTGTAGCCTGGCGGTGTGGGTGGCCGAAAATCAGCGGCTTGTAATCGGGCACCGAATAGTCCCCCGATCTGAGCTTCCTGTACTCTTCGCGGAACGCTTCGGCCGGGGGAGAGGGTGAATTGGTGGCGATTCCGCCGTGGACCTGGTGAAATGTTGCTTCGGACAACAGGTGAATCGGGACGGCACCCGGGGATTCGATCGCGCGCTTCCAGATATCCAGGTTCGCGTATCCGCCGCCGGGTGTTTTGAATCCCTCGTCAAATCCGCCAAGCTGGTCCCACATGGCGGCGTGCATGCAGATCGAATTGGTTTCGGAAAATGGCATGAATGGGCCGTCCAGGCAGGAGCCCGCCGGGACCGATATCTGAAAGAGTCTATAAGGGTCTTCGCGCCACTTTACGGAACGAAGCAAATCATCTTCCGTTGCCTGGTTATAGCCTTTTGGTACTGAGCGCATCTGAAGGTCTGGCCCGAGGTGCATGCCCATCGTTCCGGAGACTATTTTGGAGTCAAGCGCCTGTGCCTTGAGACAGTGCCAGACCAGGCCCGGACTGCAGATACGTGCGCCGTCGATCATGACGGCCATGATTGGCGCCTTGGCCATCGAAAGACCTTTGTTGATGGCCTTGCATGGCGACACGCCGCCGTCCAAGATCTGGCATGCCCGAAAATTCGGCGATACGGCGGAAATCGGTTCGGATTCGAACTCGGAGGTACCGTTGTCTATGACGATGATCTCGTAATCCTGGCAGGAAACAGCGAGTTGCTTCTTCGGCGTCAAAGAGAAAAGTGTTCGCGGCAGTTCCCGTGCCATGCGGTAGCTGACGACGATTATCGATATCAGGGGTTTATTGGGCGGCAGAGGCATCAGGTTCACCAGTTGATGTTGTCGACGGCTCATGGACTGCCAGCGACGTCCGGATTCGGGCTTCGGGGCTCGGCACGGAGCGGTCTCGCTTTTTTCCGTGCGGCTGAACGGTTTGAGCCCGTAATGAATCAGCGTCGGCGGAGCCAGCCGTTCGGTGCGAATGTCACGTTATGACCGTAGAGATCGCAAAGTTCGACATCGATTTCGAACGCAAACGCATTCGCTTCGAGAAAGGCCGCTACTGCACGATTGGGCCCATCTAGGTACTGCCTGTATCGCTCATGGGTCAGGTCGCTGACGATGCCGTCCTCGACCACGATGTAGTCTCCTGACTGCATCCTGGAGGCAAAGAAGTCGAGGACTGCCGCGCAGGCGTCATAGGTATGGGCGCTGTCTTCGGAGATCAGCCAGGGACGCGGCAAGGTATCCAGCAGTTCGGCAGGAAACGTACCGGCCGGATCGTATGCGTCACCGGCGTAATATTCGATACCGGGAAAATGGTCCTCCGGCGGCGCCAGATCGATGGTCAGAACACGCGTATTGAGAGCGAGATTCTTGCAGATGTCCGAAAACCACAGTGCGCCGCCGCCCTGGCTTGTTCCCACCTCGATGATCGATCCGGGCTTCAGGCGTTCTATCAGACGCATGTAAAGAGCGATGTCGAATGGGTCTTTCGGAAACCTCAGGCCACGGTAAGTCTGCTTTTGGGTGCCGGCCTGGATGTAATCCAGCGATGCTCCTGGAAGTGCTACCTCGAATCGGCGGCCCTGAACTGGCCGGGCCTGTCGTCGGTGGTCATGATCGTCGCTTGGCATGCTCAGAGACTGGTCGGATTCGGAATCATGATTTGTACCAGAAGACGCCGCTCCAGTCGATTCTATGTAACTCTGGGAGGGGTTCGTTTCGGCTTTGGAAGAATTCCTCTACCGCCTGGGCACATTGTGGGAGCACGCCGTAGTCGTCCATGATCACGATCCCGCCCGGGGATACCTTGTCGTACAGATTCTTGAGGATTTCCCAGGTTGACGAATAAAGATCGCCATCGGCGCGCAACAGCGCGAGCTGCTGTACGGGTGCCGATGGAAGCGAATCGGCAAACCAGCCGGGCAGGAATTTGATGCCGGGACCCAAAAGATTGTATTTCTCGAAATTGCGTTTCACGTCTTCCAGCGATACTGCCAGCTGCGGATAAATGTCGCGACTCAGGTCGGGATCCTGCTCGACGCTTGGGTCGGGCAAGCCTTCGTACGAGTCGGCCAAGTGAACGCGCCGACCCTCGATCCCTTGGATCTCGAGATATCCGGCCATCAGGATGCCGGCGCCGCCGCGCCAGACGCCGCATTCCATCAGGTCGCCTGGAATTTCGTGCCGGGTGGCATGGTCAAGGCAATCGTGCAGATTGTCGAGGCGGGCTCGGCCGATCATCGTATCGGGAAAGCCGATATTGGTAATCTTTCGGTACGGGTGCTGACCGATCTGTCGGGAGCGCCTGAGTTCGGCTACCAGATCGGTGCGCGAACGGGCGACGTCATGAAGGGTCTGGTAATCGTAATCGTCATCGCCCTCGATGCATCCACGGAGATACAGGATCCGCGCTTCGTCCTCAATGTAGATCTCGTTCAGCAGGCATCTTTTGAGTAAATCCAGGTATGCATCGACGGCTTGCGTATTGTGTCCCGGATGTGCTGCCTGTTGTCGAGCTTGTTCCATGTGGACTTCCCCAGCGCTGTTCGTCGGTTTTCGATGACTTAATTGTAGCGGTCCATTGCGAGACCGTGGTTGCGCTCAACGGTCGTGGGAGGACCTTGGTGAGGTGAAGAGGGGTACAAGCCAAGCTGGCCCGCTTCAAACATCGGACCCTCATGGACCGGGTTTCCATTCTACGGGGGTGGCCACCGACTATGCCTGCCCTGCTTCGGGCGTGCTTTGTCAGGCCGGAACGGCTGCAGATCGGTTTTGGTCGGATCG
>CAYYZR010000265.1:0-3109 GCA_964476005.1 uncultured Halomonas sp. | reverse complement strand
GCAGCGTCGACAGGCACAGGTGGCCGGTATCGGCGTAGGCGATCGCGTGCTTCATGGTCTCGGAATCGCGGATCTCGCCGATCAGGATCACGTCCGGTGCCTCGCGCATGGCGTTCTTCAGCGCGTTGCTGTAGCTCAGCGTGTCCAGGCCGAGTTCGCGCTGGTCGACGATCGATTTCTTGTGCTGGTGCAGAAACTCGATGGGTTCCTCGATGGTGAGGATATGTCCGGTGGCGCGCTGGTTGCGGTAATCGATCATCGACGCCAGTGTGGTTGATTTTCCGGAGCCGGTTGCCCCCACTACCAGCACCAGACCGCGCGGCTCCATGATCAGTTTCTTGAGGATGGGCGGGAGGTTGAGTTCTTCCAGCGACGGGATGGTGGCTTTGATATAGCGAATAACAACCGCCACCGAGCCCCGTTGTCGGAAGAGATTCACGCGGAACCGGCCCAGCGTCTTGAGCGCGATCGCCAGGTTCAACTCGAGCTCGCTTTCGAATTCCGCGATCTGCTTGTCGTTGAGCATGGAGTAGGCCAGTTCCCTGACCTGGTGTGCTTCCAGGCGCGTTTCACCCAGTTGACGCGTCTTGCCCTCGATCTTGATACCCGGCGGCGCGCCGGCACTCAGAAAAAGATCGGAGGCGTTGTGCTTGACCATGGCATGCAGAAGGGTTTCGATTTCCACGGCAGTTCCCCCTTTGGTATCGAATGCCTACTTCAACACAGCGTTGCGCCGCGGGAATTGATCCTGATCAGTTTGGGCTTTAGGTGACGGGAATGATACGGGCAGGGTAGCCGGCGGTGCGAGGCCGCCGGCGGCAAGCCGAAGGTCATTCTGCAGTTTCCGGATCAAGGCGGAATTCGATGGTCTGCACGGCGCGCCGGGGAGCCCAGACGCCGTCGAACTTCTCCGGAGCAAAGCGCCATTTCGACAGGGCGCTCACGGCAGCCTCGTCGAAAACGCTTCCGGGCTGGGAGTCCAGAACCACGATGTCTTCCACGCCGGCGTCCTCGGTGATCGTGAATTCCATCGTGACGAACCCTTCCAGCTTCTGCTGGACTGCTTCGACCGGATAGCCAGGATTGATCCGGACGATGGGTCGCGGGTTTTCATCGATCGGCGCTTCGTCCGTGGACGGCGCGGCGCCTGTTGTGGGTGCGATCGAAATCGAAAGCACGGCGAGCGCGCAGACGAGCGTGGTGCCGGCAAGCGTGCGCAGACGTGAATGGTGATGTTGTTTCAGCATCGTGATTCTCCTTCTGGTGGAATGCTGCAAATGCCAGGCCGTCGTCAGCGGGCCGGGGTCGGTCGGTGAGATCAGATCGAGAATGGCGCGCCCGTAGCGTGCGCGCTGGAATTCATCGGCATCATTCAGGGCGTGGGCGTCGCAGCTCAGTTCCTGATCGGTGCGAAAGGCGCGGTAAGCCAGCCACGCCATCGGATTGAACCAGAATACCGCCAGCACCGCGCCGGCCAGCAGGTTGACCAGGTTGTCGCGGCGGCGCGCATGACAGGTCTCATGGCGCAATACAAGTTCCAGGGACGCGTAATCGAGGCGCTGGTCGATGTCGGGCGGTAGCAGCACCTTCGGACGCAGCAACCCCGCAACGACCGGTGACCGGACCTGGCGCGACACCCGCGTGCGCCCGTCTGCAGCGTGCGGATGCTGCCGACCACCGACCGGCGGCCAGGCGGCGTCTGCTGATGCCATACGGCTGGATCGGACGGCCTGGATCGCCAGTCGAACCAGCAGCAAGGCGGCGCCGGTGAGCCACAGCAGCGTCAGCCAGTGGACCAGGCCCGACCCGGCGGGCGCGGCCGGAATTCCGCCGGCCGCTGGCATCGCGATGACCGACGGCAATACGACCCGCACCGGACTCGCGTGGCTGCTGATCCAGGGGAGCGAAACCAACAGCTGCATAGGGACTGCCAGCCACAGCAGATAGGCGGTACGCGCGCCCAGATTCGTTCCCACTGGCCGTCGAAGCAGCAGAATCAGCGACAGCAACAGGCTCGACGTCAACGTTGCGGCAAGCAGCCAGTCAAGCGCCGGAATGGTCATCATCGTCTCCGTGGCGTTTTTCCAGAGAATCGACAAGTGCGCGCAGTTCGGCAAGGTCGTCGGCCGAAATCGTCTCGTTGTCGGCGAACGCCGCAACCAGCGGTGTAATTCGACCGCTGAACAGGCGTTCCACCAGGCCGCGACTCTTGCTGGCGACGAACGCCTTGCGCGGAATGGCGGGCCGGTAGAGATAGCCACGCCCCGAGCGTTCGCGCTCGAGCATCCTCTTGCCGACCAGCCGGCCGATCAGTGTCTGCACGGTCTTCGGCGCCCAGTCCTCGGTGCGGCCGACGCGCCGGATGATTTCCGCCGAGCTCAGCGGCGCTTCGGTCCAGACGGCTTCCATGACGAGGCGCTCGGCATCGGTGATAGGCGGTTCATTCACTCTGGCGGTCTCCGCTTATGGATTACGTTTGTAGGGTTTCTGGTCCGAATATAGCTTACGTTTGTAATCCATGCAAGCGGAGATTTCGAAGACTTGAACAGAGGTTCTTTGAAGAGCTTCCCAGGCATCGTGTCTCAGTAACCGATACGTGCCGGAATCGGCAGTGTCGAAGCATTACATCGATCTGTCGGATTTGGCGGGGATTGGTCGCTGAGAGCTTCCCCACGCGTCGAACCGAAACGGCCAATCGCTGCCGAACCGGGCATCGAAGCCACCGATCCGTAGCCGACCGAGACGCGACGCCACTCAGGAAGCGCGTGCTTTCCGCCCGAGAACTACAACGCCTCGGACGCGAAGTCAGCCAGTCGGGACCGTTCGCCGCGCTTGAGCGTGATGTGGCCGGAATGCATCCAGTGCTTGAAGCGGTCGACGGCGAACGTCAGGCCCGAGGTGGTCTCGGTCAGGTAGGGCGTGTCGATCTGCTCGATGTTGCCGAGGCAGACGATCTTGGTGCCGGGACCGGCGCGCGTGATCAGCGTCTTCATCTGCTTGGGCGTGATGTTCTGCGCCTCGTCGATGATCAGGTAGCGGTTCAGGAAGGTGCGCCCGCGCATGAAGTTCAGCGAGCGAATCTTGATGCGCGAGGTCAGCAGGTCGTTGG
>CAYYZR010000264.1:0-3134 GCA_964476005.1 uncultured Halomonas sp. | reverse complement strand
CGCTGATCCGATACGAGAACGCATCGCTGCCCTGTTCGCCTGCATCCAGGCCGATAAACTGGCCGTTCGGGTCGTAGACGAAGGTGCCGTCGGCGGCCATGGTGACCGTCGCACCCGAGGTCAGCGTCACCGTTGTACCCAGATTATCGGCATCGCCTTCGACCTGATCGACCGCGAGCGCATCGCCGTCGATGTCGCTGTCGTTGGCCAGTACGCCGTCATCGGACGGGTCGCCGCCCGTCGCGGTGCCGTCGGCGTCGGAAGCGGTCAGCACCGAATTCTCCGGAGTCGAGCGCGCGTCGGCGTTGGCCATGGGCGCGTCGTTGGCGCCGTTGATCGTGATCGTGACCGTTGCCGAGTCCGAGGCGATGCCATCGGAGATCGTGTAGTCAAAGGTGCCCGTGGTTGAGTCGCCGACCGCCAGCGTCTCGAACTGGCCGTTGGGGTCGTAGTCGAAGCTGCCGTCGCCGTTGAGCGTCAGCAAGGCACCGCTGGCCAGCGTGACCTGCGATCCGACATCGCCAGAGACGCCGTTGAGTTCGGTGACCGTCAGCGGGTCGCCATCGGGGTCGTCGTCGAGGCCGCTGCCGTTGTCGGAAAGGACGTTGCCAATCAGTGCGTTGTCTTCGTCGGTGGACACGGCATCCGGCTGAGCGATCGGTGGTTGATTTGAAATATCGTAGCGTGCGAAAAATGCATTCACTTTTCCGCCGGCAACGCTGAACGCCCCGCCAACGAAGAGATCGTCGCCGACCGGCGCTAAGGTCAAGACGTCATCATTTGCTCCGTCGCCGAGGGCCGACCAGCCAGCGTCACCGATCTGATTCGTGTCGTAGGCGGCGATATTGCTCGCCGGCGAGCCGCCAACACTCGAGAAGCGGCCTCCAACATAAAGGTGATCGCTAGCCGAGGCCAGGGCGAACACAACGCCATTCGGTCTGGTTCCGGGCGTCGACCAGCCGAGATTGCCGGCCTGGGTTGTGTCATAGACGGCAAGTGATCCTGTAAACTCTCCGCCCGCCTCGCTGAAGTTTCCGCCGACATACAGGTCATCGCCAATTGTGGTCAGGGCATACACGCCGTTGTTCACCCCGTCGCCGAGTGTCGTCCAGGCAGCATTGCCGATCTGGGCAGTATCGAATACCGCAATGCGGTTCGCGGACGAGCTGCCAGCCTGGGTGAAATCTCCTCCGACATACAGGTGATTTCCGATCGCGGCCAGTGCGCGCACCCATCCGTCTAACCCGTCGCCCAACGCCGACCAGCCGGCGTTGCCAGCCTGGGTTGTATCAAACACGGCGATGCGGTTTGCAGGCGCGCCGCCGGCTTGCGTAAAAGACCCTCCGACATACAGGTCATCATCAACGGCGGCCAAGGCGAACACTTGGCCATTAAGCCCGCCCCCAAGGGCTGACCATCCAGCGTTGCCGGCCTGGGTCGTATCGTAACTCGCGATGAAATTCCCGGGCCCCCCTAAGGCTGTAGAGAAAGCCCCCGCGACATAGAGGTCAGTACCAATCGCGACAAGGGCTCGCACGGCGCTGCGCTCTCCCACTCCGTCGCCGAGCGCTGACCAGCCGGCATTGCCAGTCTGAGTCGTGTCGTACACAGCAATTCCGTTAGCGGTCAGGCCAGCGACGCCTGCGAAATTGCCGCCGACATAGATGTCGGTGTCAGTCGCAACCATGGCCCGAACAGTGTCGCCCACTCCTTCACCGAGAGCCGACCAACCGGCGTTGCCGGTCTGAGTAGTGTCGAAAACAGCAATACGCCGGGCTTGCTGATCGCCGGCCTGGGTGAAAAAGCCTGCGACGTACAAGGCATCACCGATGGGGGCCAAAGCAACTGGGAAAATGTTGACTCCGTCCCCGAGTGACGACCAGCCGGCATTGCCGTTCTGTTCGGTGTCGTAGACCGCGATACCCTCTGCGGCGGTGTTCCCAACCTGGTTGAATGTTCCCGCGAGATACAGATTGTTGCTGATCGCCGACATCGCGCGCACTTCGCCATCGGTCCCGTCGCCAAGCGCTGACCAGGCGGCATTACCGGATAAATTGGTATCGTAGACAGCGACATTTCGGGTAGGTATGCCACCGGCCGTGGAAAACGAACCACCTACGTAGAGATCAGTGTCCACCGCGATCAAAGCGAACACCTGAAAGCTCACGCCGTCCCCAAGCGCCGACCATCCGCTATTGCCGGTCTGGGTGCTGTCGTAAACGGCAACAGCGTTCGCGGGCGCGCCGCCGGCCTGGCTGAAGCGTCCGCCAACGTACAGATCATCGCCGATCGCGACCAGAGCGGACACGTGGTTGTTTACCCCGTCCCCGAGCGCCGACCAGCCGGAATTGTGCATCTGGGCGGTATCGTAACGGGCGATTCGGTTGGCCGGCGCGCCACCGGCCTGAGTGAATTCTCCGCCAACGTACAAGTCATCGCCGATTGCGGTCAGAGCTTGCACTCTCCTGTCCACTCCATCCCCGAGTGGCGCCCAGCCGGCATTGCCGGTCTGCGTCGTGTCATAGACGGCGATGTTCCTAGCGGACACACCGCCGGCGGAGGAGAAGGCGCCCCCAACAAAAAGATCCTTGCCAATCGCGGTTAAGGCATTCACCTCAAAGTTCAAGCCTTCCCCAAGTGACGAGAATTCGCCCGTGGAGGGATCGAAGCGTGCAATGTTCGAGGCTAGGATTAAGCCGCAGGCTTGAAACCTCCCTCCCAAAAACAATTCGCCGTTAATGGCGATTATTGCATTGACGCTCTCGTCACAACCCGGCACCGGGAACTCACCTTCCGACCACTGGTCGTTCGTCGCGGCGCTCCGCACGAAGCGCGGCGCCTCGCCGGGCTCGCTGGCCATCGTGAAGCCCGTCGGGTCGATCGAACCCGAGAAGCCATCGGGCAGCTCGATATTGCCGTTCTCGTCGAGCAGTTCGGCGAGCGTTATGTCGTAGTGCTGCTGGATGGGCGGATCATTCTCGGCGAACGCGTGCGGAAAGGCTGCGAGTGAGGCCAGCGCAAGGAGGACGATATGCAAGGCATTGCCGGGACGAGGGAGATGATCGAATGGAGGGATCAACATGGCGGAAGTTCCTCTCAGTTAAGCGTCCGGTATTGGCGCGGGAAAGATGATT
>CAYYZR010000263.1:0-3135 GCA_964476005.1 uncultured Halomonas sp. | reverse complement strand
GCCGCCCAGCAGGCCGAGCACGGTGGCCTCGACCAGGAACTGGGTCAGCACGTCGCGCTGGCGCGCGCCGACGGCTCTTCTCAGACCGATCTCGCGGGTGCGCTCGGTGACCGAGACCAGCATGATGTTCATGATGCCGATACCGCCGACGATCAGCGAGGTGGCCGAGAAAGCGGCCAGCAGAAAGCCCAGCAGGCTTTCGGTCTGGTTGCGCGCGCGGATGAATTCGGCGAAGTTGATCAGCGCGAAGTCGTCGTCGGCGCCCGGCTGGATATTGCGCCTGACCCGCAGCACGTTTTCGATCTCGGACTGCACGTCGAGTACGTCGAGGTGGTCCCAGACCTTGATGTAGACCCGGCCGGCGTCGTCGGGCACGCTGTCGGCGGTGCGCGCGATGCGCGTGCGCACCGTTTCCAGCGGCATCCAGACGGTGTCGTCCTGGTCCTGGCCCCACGACGATGCGCCTTCCTCGGCCAGCACGCCGATGACCGTGACCGGCGTACGGTCGATGCGGATCTTCGCGCCGATCGGATCGCCGCCGCCGAACAACTCGTCGACGATGGTGGTGCCGATGATGGCGACCTTGTCGCCTGAACGCACTTCGGCCGGGCTGAAGTTCCGGCCGGCGGTGATATCTCGGTTCTCGATGCGGGCGAAGTCCGGGCCCACGCCGCTCACCGAAGTGGGCCAGTTGCTGCCGGCGTTGACCAGGGTCACCTGCGCCGAGACGCGCCCGGACACCGCTTCGATGACGTCGTTCATCTGGCCCAGGGCCTGGACGTCGCGATCGGTCAGCGGTCGTGCGGTACCGGCGCCGCGCGAGCGGCCGCCGAAGAAACTGGAACCGGGTCGAACCTGCAGCACATGGGTGCCGAAGCTCTGGATCTGTTCCTGCAGCTGTTGGCCGGCGCCCTGCGAGATCGAAACCGACACGATCGCGGCGCCGATGCCGATGATGATGCCGAGCATGGTCAGGAAGCTGCGAACGGAGTTGGTCCGTATCGCCTTGAGCGCGATCGTGAGGCTGGCCGACAGATGCAGGCCGGGCTTTTCGGTGAGTGCGGCGTCGGTGACAAGGGCGGTGCTGATCGCCGGATCGATTCCGTGTTTCATGTGTTCGTCTCCGCGCGCAATTCCGACCCGGCGGTGTCCTCGATGATCCGGCCGTCCCGGAAGCGGATGGTGCGGCGCGCGTGCGCCGCGATTTCCTCTTCGTGGGTGACCAGCACGATGGTGACGCCTTCCCGGTTCAGGTCGGTGAACAGGCCCATGATGTCTTCGGCGGTGGCGGTGTCCAGGGCGCCGGTGGGCTCGTCGGCCAGGATCATGCTGGGATCGTTGACCAGCGCGCGGGCGATCGCGACGCGCTGCTGCTGGCCGCCGGATAGCTGCGACGGCGTGTGATCCATGCGCTCGGCCAGGCCGACGCGTTCGAGCGCGGCGCGCGCCCGGCGGTCCTTTTCCCCAGCGTTCATCCGCGTGTACATCAACGGCAGCTGTACGTTGTCCACGGCGTTGGTCCTGGGCAGCAGCATGAATTGCTGGAACACGAACCCCAGGGTCTGGTTGCGCAACGCCGAGAGCTGGTCCGAATCGAGCTCGGCGATGTTGCGGCCGGCGATCTCCAGCCGCCCGGAGGTCGGCGTGTCGAGGGCACCGACCATGTTCATGAAGGTCGACTTGCCCGAGCCCGACGGGCCCATGATGGCGACGAATTCACCGGGCTGAATCTGCGTGTCGACGCCGCGCAGCGCGGGCACGACGTTGTTGCCCATGCGGTAGTCCTTGCACAAGTCGACGCAACGGACCAGCGGTTGCGCGGATCGGCCCGCCATCGCCACGATCAGTCCGCTTCCGCGATGCTGACGCGCGTGACCACGCGGTCGCCTTCGGCAAGATCACCGGAGACCACCTCGGTGAAGCGATCGTCGCTGATGCCCAGGCGCACCGCGCGGGCTTGAAGCGTTTTGCCGTCGCCTTCCAGGTACAGCACCGCCGCCCGGGTTTCGGCGCGGGCGCGCTGCAGGGCTTCGAGCTGATCGACCTGCCCGGCGCTCAGGTGACGCGCAAGCACCTCGCGACTCATGGCCTGGATGCGCTCGCGGATGGCTTCGCGGTCCATGCCCGAGGCGAACATGCCGCGCATGGACGCGAACGCCTCGCGCATGTCTGATGCGATGGTCTCGCGGGTGGTCTCGTCGACGCCGATCTCGGTCAGCGTCTCGGCCAGTTCGGCGCCGGGATTCCGGCCCCCGCCGGGACCGCCGCCGGACGCGTCGGGCGCGTCGGGCTTCATCGATTCGGGCGGCCGGAAGCGCACCGCGGCGTTGCTCACGCGCAATGCGTCGTCGACCCGGCCGGTGACGATGTCGATGCTCGCGGTCATGCCGGGCAGCAGGCGGCGATCGGGGTTGCGCGCGTTGATCACCACCGTATAGGTCACCACATTGCCTTCCTCGTTCGGCGCCAATCGAACCTGCGCGACCCGGCCGCGGAATTCGTCGCCAGTGAAGGCATCCACGGTGAAGCTGGCCTCGGCGTCTTCGCGCACGCTGCCGATATCGGCCTCGTCGACGCTGGCCTCGATCTGGATTTCGGTCAGGTCCTGGGCGATGGTGAACAGGATCGGCGCCTGCAAACTGGCCGCCACGGTCTGGCCGATATCGACGGCGCGCTCGATCACCACGCCGTTGATCGGCGAGCGGATCTCGGTGCGTTCCAGGTCGATGCGCGCGGCTTCGAGCGCTGCCTCTCTCTGGGCCACGGTCGCGTTCGCGTTCTGGTGCTGGGCGCGGGCAATCGCCACCTCGGCGAGCGCCGACTGGTAAGCGGCTTCGGACGCGTCCAGTGCCGACTCGGACACGCTGCCCTTCTCGACCAGCGACGCCTGGCGCTCGAATTCCCGCCGCGCCGCCTTGAGGTTGGCCTCGGCGCGCTGGATGCTGGCGGCCTGGATGGCAACGTTGGCTAGCGCCACGGCCAGGTTGGCGTCGGCCTCCTGGACGCGGCGTTCGAAGGTCTGGGGGTCGATCCGGGCCAGGAGGTCGCCCGATTCGACCGGGGTGTTGAAATCGGCGAACAGTTCGATGACCTGCCCGGAAAGCTGCGAACCGACTTCCACCGTGTTCAAGGCCC
>CAYYZR010000262.1:0-3140 GCA_964476005.1 uncultured Halomonas sp. | reverse complement strand
CGGGCATCCTGGCCCTGCCATCTCAGACCGAATGCGGCCACATCAGTTTCATTGTCTTCGGGATCCCACTGCAATCCGGCGCTGACCAGGAATCGATCGGTCGGGCGCCAGTTGATTTCGCCCACCGACGCCGAAACCGAACGGTTGTCTTCCGGCGTGCTGCTTCTCAATCCGACGCTCGGGTTGTCCAGAAACAGAATCTGGCCGACGCTGGCATCGACGATGCTGCGGCCGTCGTCATCATCCAGCAGACGGCTGGTCAGCGCCAGCGTGACCTGGTTGGCATCGGTCTGGCGGTCGGGGCCCGAGAAGCGGTTGGTCTGGAACAACTGGGCGAAGCTGAAAGTCAGCTCACGGGTGTCGAACAGCGGCAGGTCCTGCTGCTCGCGGCCGGGCACGTACAGGTAGAACGCCCGAGGTTCCAGCGTCTGCAGGCGGCCCGACGCTGTGCGACGCTCGAACACCAGCCCGCCGTCCACGCTCAGGATCGGCTGTATTCGGGCCGGGTTGTCCTCGCCCGATTCGGCGTCCTC
This sequence comes from uncultured Halomonas sp., assembly GCA_964476005.1. GTDB lineage: Bacteria > Pseudomonadota > Gammaproteobacteria > Xanthomonadales > Wenzhouxiangellaceae. Next base: position 2,607 of record CAYYZR010000262.1, on the reverse strand, counting down.
CAGACTGTAGGCGGTGCCGCGCAGTCCCACTGCCGGCTCGAGGAACCAGCCGGGCCGGACAATGCGAAGAGCCAATTCCGGGAGGACGTCCGCTCGCAAGCCGGTCACGCCCTCGCTACGCTCGAAGTAGACCGCTTCGCTGTTCAGGCGGAAGGCAAGGCCGGCCGGCAGCGGCCAGTCACCATCGAACTCCACCCGGGGGAGTCGATTGTAGGGCTCGCGATCCTCGCGCACGTCCCGGTCCAGTACCTGGAAAGTGTCGAAAGTGGTCTTCATGTCCCAGAACGTGGCGCGCCCGGATATCGTGAGGCTGGACCGCAGGAACGGGATCGAACTCGAGTCCAGATCATTGCCCAGATCGAGGAAGTAATCCTCGTCGCTTGTTCGATTGAAATCAAGCCGGCTGGTCCAGTTTCGCGCGAGTCGAGCCTGGTGACGGATGCGACCAAGCCAGCGGTCGCGGTTTTCCGCGTCGTCATCGGGCAGGTAGTCGAAATTGAATGTGCCGCCCTGGCTGCGGGTGAGAAAGCGATACTCCGAACCGAGCATGAAACCGCGGTCACCGATCAGCCTAGGGGTGAAAGTTGCATCCTGGTTGGGCGCGATGTTCCAGTACCAGGGGACCGCTAGGTCGATGCCGTTATCGCTGCTGGAGCCGAACTGCGGATAGAGGAAGCCGGATTTGCGTTCATCGTTGAGCGGAAAGCTCAGCCATGGGGAATAAAGGATCGGCACACCCTTGAATTCGAGGCGGGCGTTGCGCGCGGTGCCCACGCCGCGCTCGAAGTCCAGGTCCACGTCGCCGGCCTTGAGTTGCCAGTCGGGATCCTCCACGTCGCAGGTCGTGAAGTCGAAACGCTTGACCCGGGCGTGCGTCTCGTCGGTCATAAGGACCAGACCGGCGTTGCCTGCGCCGGCGGCGCCGGCGATGTAGTAGCGGGCGTTCTCGAACTGGCCGGTGGACGATTCGGTGTTGTAGCGCGCGCTGTCGGCTTTCAGTCGCACCAGTGCATCGGTGTAATTCAGCCAGCCCGGCACCATGACGTCACCGGTCTTTGGGTCGTAGATCAGTTCGTCGGTTTCCAGGTTCTGATCGCCGTAGACAAGCTTGACGTTGTCGCTGAAACGCATCGGCGCGTCCCCGGGCGCGATCATGTCGTCGGCCCGAATATCCATCGGCAGCGCCGCCGAACGCTGAATCCGGCCACGATCGGGGATGGTGCCCGGCTGCTGGCACTGCTGGGCCGGGGCCACGGATTCGCCGCTGGGCTGCTGCGCATGAACCGCGACCGAAAGCGCCGACAATGCAATGGCCAGCAGCAGTTGGCCGGGCTGGCGGGGGCGCAGGAAGTGCTCAGGTCTGATCACGGGCAGTGCTCGTACCGTGACCCATATCTTTCGATACAACCAGAGTCCCCCGGAGGTGCCGGGCCAAGGCGCAGCGCGCCGGCAATGGCCCAGCCCTTGGCAAGCGCTGCAACGCCGTCCTGGTGCATCCGGGGGGCTTCCTTCGGGCGAGCCGCTGAGCGGCCATCTGCGGCGTTGCGCTGGCTTGAAATGGGGTCTGCCATTCCGGCGCCAGCGCGTCTTGCATCTGACCGCTCAGCGACTCGCTGGTTGTTTCGAAATTTATCGGTCACGGTACTGGTCCGGCATCGGTTCAAAAAGTCGGCGCGCACGTTCCGACCGGCCGCGGCCAGCCGTTCAACGGCCTGGTGGAAGCGCTCGAAATCGCCGTCATATTCTGCCAGAAGATCGCCGAACGCGTCGGCTCCGGCCTCGTAAGTGGCCAGCAACGCAAGATGGGCATTATTCAAGTCTTGTTCCATCCATGCATCGAAGCGGTCGTCGCCGATCACCCGGCTGAATTCAGCGTAGCGAAGCCGGAGTTCGTCGAATACCGCCTGCCTGGCGTCTCGCATCCGAGCCGGTGGCAGGTCGGTGGCATACAGCGCCTGGAGGCGGCTACGCGTTTCCAGCAGCAATGCGGTGAATTCGGCCTCCAATCGTTGCGATCGCGCCCACGCCTGCAGGGCGCCGCCGCCCGCGTTGAGTTCCAGCCAGCGGCGGACGCCGGCGCGCTCGACCGCGGTGGCGTAGGCTTCGTTGAAATCAGTCTCGCCCTTGACGAAAACCCGCTGATGGGCCAGTTCATGAAATAGCAACCCGGCCAGGCGCAGGTTGCTGAACTCGAGCATCGGGCTGGTCACCGGATCGTTGAAACGGCCGAGGGTGGAATAAGCCGCGACGGGCGAAACCAGGGTATCGAACCCCTGTTTGCGCAACGAGCGAGCCCGGCGTTCGGCGGCGTCGCGCTTGAAGTAACCGCGATAGGCCAGGCACCCGACCAATGGATAACACCAGGTTTTGGGCGCCACGCTGAATTCCGGAGCCGCGATCACGTTGTAGACCACTGCATCGCGTTCGAGCTTGACGAAACCGGCGTAGCTGCCGTTGTTGGCCAGCCCCAGTCGATCGTCGGCGAAGTCTCGCAATTCGAGCACCAGTTCGAGTTTCTGTCGTTTTTCTTCGGCTGTTTCCGGCGAAGCGATCAGTTTTTCAATATCCTTGCGCTTGAGCAGCAATTCCATCTGACCGCGCGCGGCC
>CAYYZR010000261.1:0-3143 GCA_964476005.1 uncultured Halomonas sp. | reverse complement strand
CGTGATTTCCGACCTGTTCGACGCTTCCGACATCGAGGCCAGGGCCGCAGCCTATGCCGGTCTTTTCGAACGAGCGTGATTGTTTCGGGGTTGGCGCGGTCCGTGACTTCTGGCAGACGTCTCGGTCACGCGCCTGAGGCATAATCCGCGCCGGGGAGTTTGTTCATCAACCAGGAATTTCAAATGAAACTGCATTTTCGAATTGCATTCGCGGCACTGCTCGGCCTGACGGCTCTGCAGGTGATGGCTCAGGACGGTCCGGAGCAGGTCGCCGAAGTCGAGGGCATCACCGAATACCGGCTCGACAACGGCATGAAAGTGCTGCTGATGCCGGATTCCAGCCGCCCGACCACCACGGTCAACGTCACCTATTTCGTCGGCTCCAAGCACGAGAGCTACGGCGAGACCGGCATGGCCCACCTGCTGGAACACCTGGTGTTCATGGGTACGCCCGACCACACCGACATCAAGAAGGAAATCTCCGAGCGCGGCGGTTTCGCCAACGGCACCACCTGGTGGGAACGCACCAACTACTTCCAGACCCTGCCTTCCGAGGTCGAGAACCTGGAGTGGGCGGTACGCATGGAAGCCGATCGCATGGTCAACTCGTTCATTTCGGCCGAGGATCTCGAAAGCGAGATGACGGTGGTGCGCAACGAATTCGAGATCGGCGAGAACAACCCGTTCCGCGTGCTGCTGCAGCGCGTCATGGCCACGGCCTACGAGTGGCACGGCTACGGCCGCTCGACCATCGGCGCCCGCGCCGACCTGGAGAACGTGCCGATCGAGCGCCTGAAGAATTTCTACGAAACCTATTACCAGCCCGACAACGCGATGGTGATCATCTCGGGCAATTTCGAGTCCGACAAGGCGCTCGAGCTGGTCGAGCAGCACTTCGGCGCCATCCCGGCACCCGAACGCACGCTGGACAACAAACTCTGGGACACCTACACCCGCGATCCCTACCAGGATGGTGCGCGCGAAGTCACGGTCCGCCGTTCCGGCAGCGTCCCGACGCTGATGGCCGCCTACCACGTGCCGTCTGCGCTGCACGACGATTTCGCCGCGGTCGAAGCGCTGAGCTTCGTGCTCGGCGACAGCCCGTCGGGCCGCCTGTACAAGGCCCTGGTCGAGCCCGGCATCGCCAGCCAGGTCGGTTCCATCGTGTTCCGCCTGCCCGAGCCCTCGCTGCTGCTGGTGTACGCCAACCTTCCGGAAGACGGCGACCTGGATAAGGCGCGGGAAATCACGCTGGATACGCTGGCCGGCCTGGAAGCCAATCCGCCGACCGAGGAAGAGGTCAAGCGTGCGGTAGCGTCGCTGACCAGCGATATGGAAAGAACGCTCAATGACAGCAGCCGGGTCGGCATCGGCTTGTCCGAATGGGCCGCGGCCGGCGACTGGCGCATGCTGTTCCTGCACCGCGACCGGCTCGAGCAGATCACCGCCGAGGACGTGCAGCTGGCCGCCGAAACCTACGTCGTGCGCGACAACCGCACCGTGGGCCGTTTCATCCCCGAAGACGAGCCGCAGCGCGCGGTCATCGCATCGACCCCCGATCCCGAGGAACTGCTGGCCGGTTACGAAGGTCGCGAACAGCGTTCGGAAGGCGAGGATTTCGAAGCCACGCCGGAAAACATCGAGTCGCGGGTGGTCCGCTTCGAGCTGAGCAACGGCACCGAGGTCGCGCTGCTGCCCAAGAGCACCCGCGGCGAGCGCGTCCGGGGCTCGATCACGATGCGGATCGGCAACGAGGAAGCGCTGACCGGACTGGGCAGTATCCCGTCGGCCACCGCCAGCCTGCTCAATCGCGGCACCGAGAACTACACCCGCCAGCAGATCGCCGACCGCGTGGACGAGCTCCAGGCCGGTCTGAACCTGGGCGGTTCGACCTCGGTTTCGGCCAGCATCGACACCAAGCGGGAGAACCTGCTCGACGTGGTCGATCTGATCGCAGAAATCGCCAAGCGCCCGGTGTTTCCGGAAAAGGAGCTGGACGAGTACAAGAACCAGAGCCTGACCCAGATCGCGCAGCAGAGCGACGACCCGGCCGGGGTGGCTTCGCGCAAGCTCAACAGGCACATGAATCCGCTGCCGTCTGATCATCCCGATTACACGCCGACGTTCGACGAGTCGAAGGTGCGTGTGGAATCGCTCTCGGTCGATCAACTGAAGGATTTCCACCAGCGCTTCTACGGCTTCGGTCCCGGCACCACTATTGCCTTCGTCGGTGATCTCGATGCTGTCGCGCTACGCGAACGACTGGAAGAACATTTCGGTGACTGGACCGCGGGCGTGGAATATGCGCACGTGCCCGATCCGTACGAAAAGATCGCGCCCGAGCGCATGGTCGAGCAGCTCGACGACAAGGCCAATGCCGTGCTGATCGCCGCCCAGTCGATGCCGCTGTCCGACACCGATCCGGACTACCCCGCACTGCAACTGGCCGGCTATATGCTGGGCGGCGGCTTCCTGAGTTCGCGCCTGGGCAACCGGATTCGCAACGAGGAAGGCCTGAGCTATGCGGTGGGCGGCAACTTCAATGCCAGCGCCGAGGACGAAAATGGCGGTTTCTTCGCCTTCGCCATGTACGCGCCGGAAAATCGTGCACGGCTCGAGGAGGTGCTGGACGAGGAACTGGTCAAGGTGGTCGAGGACGGCTTCAACGCCGAAGAGCTCGAATCCGGCCGCACCGGTTTTCTGCAGCAGCAGCGCCTGGTGCGCTCCGACGACGGTCGCCTGGCCAGCCTGCTGGCCACCGGCCTGTACCTGGATCGCGACCTGTTTTTCAACGCCGCGCGCGAGATGCGCCTGGCTGAAGTTTCACTGGAGGAGATCAACCAGGCCGTGGCCAAGTGGCTGGACCCTGAAGCCATGACGATTTCCATCGCTGGTGATTTCACCACCGACGAGGAAGGCGAGGAAGAGGCTTCCGAAGAATAGACAGATGCTTCAACCCGGCGCGCTGCGCCGGGCCCTGAAGCCCTGGAGAACTTCAGGCGCCGCGAGTCTCTCGCGGCGCTTTTTTATTGTCGGGCGTCAGGTGTCGAACGCTTGTGCGCCGAGGCCCGCATGCCGAGGTAGATGCCGACCAGGGCCAGGAAGGCACCGAGAAGCTGCAGGACTTCCAGCCTGAGCCCGAA
>CAYYZR010000260.1:0-3144 GCA_964476005.1 uncultured Halomonas sp. | reverse complement strand
CTGATTTCGGCCCGGCCGGCCGACGAGGAGGTGCGTTTCGAGGCCTCGCTGCGGCCGGCGCGACTGGACGAGTATATCGGCCAGCAGACGATGAAGGACCGGCTCGGGATTTATCTGGAATCGGCCCGGCATCGCTCGGAAGCGCTGGATCACGTGCTGATCTTCGGGCCGCCGGGACTGGGCAAGACCACGCTGGCCAATGTGATTGCCGCCGAAATGGGCACGAATCTGCGCCAGACTTCGGGGCCGGTGCTGGAGCGCGCCGGCGACCTGGCCGCGATGCTGACCAATCTGGAGCCGGGCGACGTGCTGTTTGTCGACGAGATTCACCGTCTGTCGCCGGTGGTCGAGGAAGTGCTGTACCCGGCGATGGAAGACTACCGGATCGACATCATCATCGGCGAGGGACCCGCGGCGCGCTCGATCCAGCTCGACCTGCCGCGCTTCACGCTGGTCGGCGCGACCACCCGCGCCGGGCTGCTGACCTCGCCGTTGAGAGACCGCTTCGGCATCGTCGAGCGTCTGGAGTTCTACGGCGCCGACGACCTGGCCAAGATCGTCACGCGCTCGGCCGGCATCCTGGAGATCGCCTGCGACGGGCAGGGCGCGGCCGAGATCGCGCGCCGGGCGCGTGGTACGCCGCGTATTGCCAATCGACTGCTCAGGCGGGTGCGCGATTTCGCCCAGGTGCGCGCCGACGGCGCGATCGATGCCGACGTCGCGCGCCAGGCGCTGGAAATGATGCAGGTCGACGCCCAGGGCTTCGACCAACTGGATCGCCGCCTGCTGACCGTGCTGATCGAGCACTTCGACGGCGGGCCCGTGGGCGTGGAAAGCCTGGCCGCCGCCCTCTCGGAAGAACGCGGCACGATAGAGGACGTCATCGAGCCGTTCCTGATCCAGCAGGGCTTCCTGGTACGCACCGCGCGCGGCCGGATGGCCACCAAAAGAACCTGGCAGCACCTGGGCCTGAAGGCACCGGCGAAGCCGGGCGGGCCGGACCTTTTCGACAGCGAAGGAAATTCCTGAGGAGCATCATCCAATGGACAAGACTCGAATGACCAAGACTCGCCTTGCCTTTATCGCTGTTTTCGCAATGCTGCTGACCGCCTGCGGTTCGATTCCACTGGGAACGATGTGGAAGATGTACCGGATGGGACCCGAAGCCCTTTTCGAAACCGATCCGACGGACGTTCGCGTGGCGGCAATGAGCGAAAGCTGGGTACTCGATCGCGAGCGCTTCGACTGGGGTGCGCTCACCGTCGACGTGGAGATTGCCGGAACAGCCGGGCACGAGTGGTCGTTCATCCTGGACGATGTTTCCAACGTTGAATTGCGCAAGCTGAAGACGGCGCCCGAAGGTCGGCGCTGGCGCGTTTATCGAATTCGCGAAGCCGATCTCGAATCGTTCCAGCAGATGCAGGCCGACCTGCCCGACGTGCTGGCGCTGGCCGAGAGCCGGGAAGGACAAGACGACGCCGAGGAGGAGAATTCGTTTCAGATCGGGGTTGCGTTCCTGGGCAATCGCGACCAGGACGAATGGGCGTCGCAAGAATGGGAATCGCAGGGTGAGACGGTTGATCCTGGCGAGCTCGAGGAACTGGATCAGCGCGAAATTCCCTGGCGGCTGGACCTGCAGCTGTTTGCCGACGACGGGTTTTTCCCGCTCATCAGGGAATCCACTATTCCGGCCGCGTGGCTGGGCATCGAGAAGCAGGACTCGTGACCGAGGGCTTTCGCTACCGCGTTTACTGGGAAGACACCGACGCCGGCGGGGTGGTGTACCACGCCCGATATCTCCAGTTCCTCGAGCGTGCGCGTTCCGACTGGCTGGCCGGGCTGGGCGTTTCGCAGACCGAGCTTCGGCGCGAGCAGGGCCTGATATTCGCGGTCACGCGCATGCAGATCGATTTTTGCAGCCCCGCGCGGCTGGAAGATGAACTTGACGTCTTCGTTCGCGTCCAATCTGTCGGTCGCGCCCGGATGGATTTCACCCAGCAGATCCGGCGCGGCGACGATCTGCTGATCGAGGCCGCGGTGCGCGCCGCCTGCCTGGACGCCGAACGCTTTGCGCCGGCACGCATGCCGGCCGAGATTCAGGAAAAATTGCGCGCATGCGCGGAATCCTGATAAATAAAAACATCTAGAATACAAATAATTCCAGACAATTCCCGGAAACTACATGAATGCAGACATGAACATCTGGAGCCTCATCGCCGAGGCCACGCTGGTGGTCCAGCTGGTGATGGCGGTGCTGCTGCTGGCCTCGATCGCCTCGTGGGTCATCATCTTCTCCAAGCGCGCCGTGCTGGGGCGCATGGAAAAGCGCTCCAAGCAGTTCGAGGAGCGTTTCTGGTCGGGCGCCGACCTGGGACAGCTCTACGACCGGATCACCTCCGAGCACAAGGTGCGCGAGGGTCACGAAATCATCTTCGAGGCGGGCTATCGGGAATTCTCGCGGCTGCGCGAAGAGCAGCGGATTGCCGCAGACACGCTGGCCGGCGGCGCGCAGCGCGCGATGCGGGTGGCGCTGACGCGCGAAATCGACCGGCTCGAAAGCGGCCTCAACTTCTTGGCCACGGTCGGCTCCACCAGTCCCTACGTGGGCCTGTTCGGCACCGTCTGGGGCATCATGCACGCTTTCTTCGCGCTGGCCGGCGTGCAGCAAGCCACGATCGCGATGGTGGCGCCGGGGATCGCCGAGGCGCTGATCGCCACGGCCATGGGCCTGGTGGCCGCGATTCCCGCGGTGATCGCCTACAACAGGTACTCCAACCAGGTCTACCGGCTGGAAGTGCGCATGGACAACTTCAAGGAAGAATTCGCCGGCATCCTGTTCCGCCAGGCGCGCAAGCTGCAGGATTCCTGAGCCATGCAGACAGACGCCCCCATCCAGCGCCGCCGCCGGGCCATGGCCGAAATCAACGTGGTGCCGTATATCGACGTGATGCTGGTGCTGCTGATCATCTTCATGGTCACCGCGCCGCTGCTCAACCTGGGCGTGGAGGTGGAGCTGCCCCAGGGCAACGCCGAATCCATGGGCGAGATCGAGGACCCGTTGATGGTGACCGTGGACCGAAACGGCGACCTGTACCTGAATACCGGTGACGCACCGGAACTGATAGACGGCCAGACCCTGGTCGA
>CAYYZR010000259.1:0-3147 GCA_964476005.1 uncultured Halomonas sp. | reverse complement strand
CCCGGCTACCACGGCGACGACCAGTCCGACGAGACGCTTGGCGCCGAAGCCGGAAAGGTCGGCTTTCCGCTGATGCTCAAGGCCGCGGCCGGCGGCGGCGGCAAGGGCATGCGCATCGTCCGGTCGGCCAGTGAGTTTCCGGAAGCGCTGGCCGCGGCCAGGCGAGAAAGTGAATCAGCTTTCGGCGACAAGCGCATGATTATAGAGCGTTATGTTGAACATCCGCGGCATATCGAGGCGCAGGTGTTCGGCGATGCTCACGGAAATGTCGTGCACCTTTTCGAGCGCGACTGCTCCAGCCAGCGAAGACACCAGAAGGTGATCGAGGAAGCGCCGGCGGCCGGTCTGGATCCCGGAATCCGGGAGCAGCTCCTGGACGCCGCGGTCAAGGCGGCGAAGGCGGTCGATTACATCGGTGCAGGCACCGTGGAATTCCTGGTCGACGAACAGGGCTTCTATTTCCTCGAGATGAATACGCGGCTGCAGGTGGAGCACCCGGTGACCGAGTGCGTCACGGGCCTGGACCTGGTCGAATGGCAGCTGCGCGTGGCCGCCGGCGAAGCTTTGCCGCTCTCGCAGGAGAAGATCGGCTGCAGCGGGCATGCGATGGAAGCGCGCATCTACGCCGAGGATCCGGACAAGGGCTTCCTGCCCGGCTCTGGCGACATCATCATGCTGCGCTTTCCGCAACAGTCCTGGGCGCGCGTCGATACCGGCGTGGAGGCCGGCGACCGGGTCAGCGTTCACTACGATCCGATGATCGCCAAACTTGTGGTATCGGGCGAAAACCGGACCGTCGCACTGGCCCGTCTCAAGCAGGCGCTGGCCGAAAGCCACGTCGGCGGCCTGACCACCAACCTCGGGTTTCTGCTGCAGCTGGCAGAGCGTCCCGAAATCGCCGATGCCACCATCGACACCGGCCTGCTGGATCGCTCGCTGGACGACATCCTCGAGCGAGACGCCCCAATTCCGCCCGAAATTCCGGCAGCCGCGGCGGCCTGGCTGCTGGGCGAACAGGAACATGCCGCCGAGCAAGGCGACAGATCTCCCTGGGCGCGGCCCGACGGGTGGCGAATCGGCGGTCGCGAGGCGCGCTGGATCGACCTTGAAATAGGCGACCAGCGCTTCGAGCTCGAATGCACCGGCGACCGGGATTCCGGCTATCGATTCGAATTCGACGGAAAGCGACACGACGTCCGCATCCGCAAAACCTCGGACGCCGGCTGCACGCTGTTCGTCGACGGCGCGAGCCGCCGTGTAATGGTGCACGCGGCCGGCGACCGGCTTGAAATCGTCCATGACCACAGGCGCTGGAGCGTCATTCGGCACCGCCGCTTCGAATCGGTGGCATCGGCAAGCCAGGGCAGCGGTCGCGTGGTCGCACCCATGCCGGGCAAGGTCATCCAGATGATGGTGGCCGAGGGCGACGCGGTCGAGGAAGGACAGACGCTTGCGCTGATGGAGGCGATGAAGATGGAGCTCTCGATCAAGGCCGAGGTCGCCGGAACGGTCAGCGCCCTCGGCGCGGCGCAAGGCGACCTGGTCGAGGCCGACGTCCTGTTGCTGGAAATCGAACCGGCGCAGTGACGATGGTCCGGGACAGAACCATTCTCGCGCAATTGTTATGCTCTCCCCCTGAAACAATCCGGAGCCACACATGCAGACCCGCTTTTCGTCTCGCTTCCAGGCATGTCTTCGCAAGACATGCGCGCCCTTGTCGGCCATTCTCCTGGCCGTCGCCGTGAATCCCAACCCCGTCGAGGCCCAGGACACCAGCAAGCCGGTGCTGCACGGCAAGCACTGGGTGGCGGTGACCGGAAAACCGCTCGGCGCGACCGCCGGCGCCATGGCGTTTCAGAAAGGCGGCAACGCGGTCGATGCTGCGGCGGCCATGCTGGCGGCCACGGCCACGATGTGGGACACGCTGGGCTGGGGCGGCGAAACGCAGGCCCTGATCTGGCACCCCGAACTGAAAAAGGTCATTGGCGTCAACGGCCTCGGCGTGGCGCCGAGCGGCGCGACGCCCGAGTTCTTCCGCGAACAGGGCATGCAGTATCCGCCGGAGTACGGCCCGCTGGCCGCGGTCACGCCGGGCACACCCGGCGCCTTGATGAGAATGGTTGCCGAGTACGGCAGGCTCAGCCTGGCCGACGTGCTGGCGCCGGCGATCGAGATGGCGGAAGGTTATCCGATAGAAAAGGCCCAGGCCGACAACATGGAGCGCCGCCGCGAAGTGCTGCAGCGCTGGCCGTCGTCGACCGCCGTGTTCCTGCCCCATTACGATCCGGACAATCCTGGCCAGCGCGCCGCGCCGCGCGAGGGCGAAGTGTTCGTCCAGTCCGACCTGGCAGCGACGCTGAAAAAGCTGGTCGAGACCGAGCGCCAGGCGCTGGACGCCGGAAAATCGCGCGAGGAAGCCATCCAGGCCGCATACGACCGCTTCTACACCGGCGACATCGCCGAGGAGATCGTCGAATCCACGCGCGAGGCCGGCGGCCTGTTCACGATGCAGGACCTGGCCGATTGGGAGGTCAAGTTCGAGGAACCGGTCACGACCAGCTATCGCAACATCGACGTCTACAAGCTCACGACCTGGACCCAGGGCCCGGTCATGCTCCAGGCGCTCAATATCCTTGAAGGCTTCGACCTGAAGGCGATGGGCTACAACTCGACGCGCTACATACACACGCTCTACCAGGCCATGAACCTGGCCTTCGCCGACCGGGACTTCTACTACGGCGATCCGGACTTCCCGCCCGAGGAACCGGTGGCCGGCCTGCTCGCGAAGGGCTACGCGGCGATGCGGCGCGAGCTGATCCCGGACGACCGGAACCTGACCGACTACCTGCCCGGCGACCCGTACCTTTTCCAGGACGGCGTGAACCCGTTCGAGGAACTGCGCCAGAACTGGCAGCTCAATCCGCCGGCGGCCGAAGCGGCCGGCGAGGAAGGCTTCCAGCAGGCCGGCGTGATGACCGCGGACGAAGCCTTCCGCGCCGGCACCACCGCCATCCAGGCCGCCGACGCCGACGGCTGGGTGGTCTCGGTCACGCCGTCGGGCGGCTGGGTACCTGCGTTCATCGCCGGCGAATCGGGGATTGGTCTGAGCCAGCGCATGCAGAGCTTCGTGCTCGACGAGGCGCTGAA
>CAYYZR010000258.1:0-3155 GCA_964476005.1 uncultured Halomonas sp. | reverse complement strand
ACTTTTATATCACCGAAGGCAGGCCGGGAACAATCGTTACGGATTCCAGCCCGGGACTCGCTGGCCGGCGGCCGGCACGCGTGCCGGCCGACCGCAGTCTGCGAATGCCCTACTCGGCTTCCATCGAGTCGGCAAAAAAGATCTCGGTCAGTTGCTTGGCGGCGCCCTGGAACACGATCACGCCATCATCGGGTGTGGCGTCGCCGAGTTGGCCATCGGTGACGACGAAGGTCCAGGTATTCCCGCTGACGCTGGCCGAAGGCACTTCGTTCCAGACCGCGGATTCCTCGTCGGGAAAGGCAAGCCCATATCCGCGAACCTGCCAGCTCGGGTCGTCGTCGAACGCGCGACCGTGGTAGACGATCTCCACCTCGGCCTGCTCGCAGTCCGGAATGCGCAGGTGCAGGCCGCTGTAAGGCGCATCGAAGGTGGACTCCGACGGCACGCCGGCGAGCAGGCCCAGGCCGAAGCTGTTCTCGAAGCGATCGCAAGCGCCGGAGATCGGCGTCACGCTGGCCGTGATGGTGACCGGCGTTCCCCTCGTCGCCGTGACGAGTTGGGGCGACGCAACCTCTCGCTGCAGCCGATCGGGAATGCCGTCGCCGTTACCGTCGCCCGCGATGCCGCGGGCCCCGGCCGGCGCCTGGTCCTCGACGCCGTCGGTGGCCCCATCGGTATCTTCGTCGGGCAGCACGTCGAAACTCTGCACGCCGCGCGACGTGCCGGCGTGCATCAGCAGGTTCGGCCCGCTGTTGTCGAGTTCCAGCTTCAGCGCCACTGCCGTGTCCGGGAAGCCGGTGCTGATCGACGCCCAGCTCACGCCGCCGTCGGTGCTGACGAATACGCCGCCGTCGCCGTTGCCGAGCGGATCGACCACCGCGGCGTAAACGTCACCGCTTGCCGGGTCGACGACAAGGTCGCGAACGTCCCGGCTCTCCAGTCCGGTGCCGGCGAAAGACCAGTTCAAGCCGCCGTCGGTGGACTTGTAGACGGTGCCGAGAAAGCTGTTCGCCTGATCATTGCTCGACGCGTACAGATCGCCGGTTGCCGGATCGACGGCCAGCGACAGCACGTCGTTGGCGGCCGCCGCCGGATTGCCGTTGATTCGGGGCAGGCCGTTGGTGACGTTGGTCCAGGTCGCGCCGCCGTCGATGCTCTTGAACACGCCGTTGCCGATGGTCGTGGGTTCGTCGATATCGGAACGGCCGATGAAGGTCGCCAGGTAAAGCGTCTGCCGGGTTGCATCGGTCGGGTCGATCACGATCTGCACGCCCGATGCGAACATGTTGAATCCCGACACCCCGGCCTCGATGCCGCCGACCCCGGTATCGCTGGGGAGCCAGTTCGCGCCGGCATCGGTGCTTTTGTAGACGCGCGCCGCGGTGGTCGTGAATCCGCCCATGCCGTCGGATTCGAGTCGTCCCGAGCCGGTCGCATAAAGTGTCGTCGATCGCCCGGTCATCGCGTCGACCACCGAATCGTCGATTGCCACGTCGCGAACCGTACCGAACAGCGAGAACGCGAACGGCGGCGCGGTCAGCGGAATGCCGCTGTCGATCGTGGTCCAGTTCAGCCCCCCGTTGGTGCTCTTGTAGAGACCGCCGTTGCCCGGCACGGTCGTCCCGGTATTGTCAGGTTTCGGATCGAACCTTCCCCCCGCGTAGATCACGTCGCTGTCGTTCGGATCAACGACGAGCGCCCTGAACTGATCGGCCTCCAGCCCGCCGTTGGCCGCTCCCCAGGACGCACCGTTGTTGGGGCTCAAAAAACTGACCAGGGTGGCGCCGAACGAATCGCTGACGCCGACGTGCACGCGATCCAGGGTATTGGACGCCACGGCGCGGATCTGCTGGGCCGTGAAACCGGCGACCGACGGGACGAAGGTGTCCAGCCCGATCGCGTTGCGGCGGTAGACGCCGTTGCTGATGCTGCCGGCCAGCTGCAGACCGGGATTGAAGGGGTTGTAGACCACATCGGTGGACCGCGCCGGCTGCAGAAGGTCGTTGCCGACGAAGCCGGCCAGGACCGGGACCCAGGTCGCGCCGTCGTCGGTGGTGTAGCGGAGGCCCTCGCTGCCTGCGACGTAGAGCCCGGTATTGTCGGCCGGATTCACCGCGATCCGGGTGCCGGGGGCATTGAACAGACCGCCTGGAATCGTCCAGGTCAGACCGGCATCGTCGCTGCGCCCGACGCCGGACCGCGAGACGGCCCAGGCCCGTCCGGCGCTGCCGAATTCGACTTCAGTTATCGCCTCGTCGTCCCACAGGCAGCCGGCCGGGCATGCGATCTCGGTCCATACGGCCGGCGGCGCCGGATCGCTCAGGTCCCCCACCCACAGACGGTGGTCGGCGGCCGCGAAATCGGTAGAGGTCGCGACCAGCACGCGATGCGGCACGGCCGGATCGGCGGCGATTGCGCTGATGAAGAAAACGGTCGGTTGAACGATCGGCGTCGAGACGCGCCAGGACAGGCCCGAGTCACCGGTGATCAGGATGCGACCGTCGCTCAGCGCCAGGTAGTAGGTTCCGGGAAGCGCCGGCGAGGAAGCCAGGGATTGCATGAAGGCGCCGCCAAGAAGCGCCGACGGGGGCGTTCGGTCCTGCCAGGTCGCCGCACCGTCACTGCTGAAGAAGACCTTGTTCGAATTGGCGGCCAGGAGCCGGTCGGCGGCCGTTTCGCTATGGGCCAGCTGGAATACGCGCCGGTTGATGCCGGCGCTGGCCTCCGACCAGTTCCCGCCGGCGTCGATGCTCTTGAACACCGCGCCGTTGGCCAGCGCATAGAACTCGCTGGCGGTAAACGGAGAAGCGATCACGGCGTCGACTGCTCCGCCATTCGGTCCACTGGAGGTCCAGACGCCGGGCCCGGCGCTGATTGGACCGGTCACGATCAGGAGTGCAACGAGCAGAACGGACGGGCATACGACCTTTGAATTCATTATTTTGGCTCCGAAAAGCGAGTGAGCGACTGCGTGCCGCGAAGGTTGACTCTTGCGGGAGAACTTAGCCTAATACGTGTACTAACGCAATCGGCCTCCGAGACCGGACATGCGGGCGACGGTTACGGCTTCCAGATCGGATATACGCAGCGCGCGCGTACCCCATCGCGATCATTCGAATCCGCTGAAGAACATCACGTCGCTGGTGCCCTGGAGT
>CAYYZR010000257.1:0-3164 GCA_964476005.1 uncultured Halomonas sp. | reverse complement strand
CGGGCTTTCTCCGATTGCAACCCGCGTGGTCGATTCGCGCGGGCGCGCCGCGCCCGAGACGCCGGACCCGCTCAGGACCGCGTTCGAGGTCGACCGCGACCGTATCGCGCATTCCAAGGCCTTCCGCCGACTCAAGCACAAGACCCAGGTGTTCATCAATCCGGAGGGCGACCATTTCGTCACCCGGATGAGCCATACCCTGCAGGTGACCCAGATCGCGCGTTCGATCGCCCGCGCGCTCGATCTCAACGAGGATCTGACCGAAGCCATCTGCATCGGACACGATTGCGGTCACACCCCGTTCGGGCACACCGGCGAGGCCGCGCTTTCGGAATACATCGAAGACGGCGAGTGGCTGCACTCGGCGCAGGGCGTGCGCATCTTCCAGGTGCTCGAGCCCAAGAACCTGACCTGGGAAGTGCTGGACGGCATCCGCGCGCATACATGGCGGGTCAAGCCGCCGCCGCATACGCCGGAAGGCTGGGTGTGCCGGTTTGCCGACCGCATTGCCTATCTCAATCACGATCTGCTCGACGCCGTGCGCGCCGGCGTGCTCGCCCCGCGCGAATTGCCGGCCGCGGTTGTCGCGGTGCTGGGCCCGTTTACCGGCGGCCACTGGATCGGATCGATGATCCAGGCGGTGCTGGACGAGTCCATTCTTCGAGGCAAGATCTGCATGCAGGCCGACGCCCTCAACGCGATGCGCCTGATGCGCGAATTCATGTTCGAGCGGGTTTACCTGCGTCCCGAGTCGCGCGCCCAGGCCGAGCGGGCGCGGCGCGTGATCCACGACCTGGTCGAACATCTGACCCGGCACCCGAACCTGATTCCCGAGACCTACCAACTGGAAGACGAGCCGCTTCAGACGCGCGTGCTCGACTACGTCGCCGGCATGACCGATCGCTATGCGTTGAGTCTGCACGACCAGTGGTTTCGGCCTCGTGGCCTGGTCTGAACCCCGGCGAGCCGGAAATGTAGTCGCGATGGCGGTATGATGGACGGGTTCAATCGGTTTCGACCGTTACCCACTTTCAGCGATGAGAGGGCGAATGAACCGACTTCATCTGGTGCTCTTGTTAGGGTTGCTCGGGGGAGCGGCCGGACAGGCCATTGCACAGGAACGCGAAACAGACCCGGAAATCCGCGAACTTCGCCAGCAAATCGAGGCGATGCAGGCGCAGCTGGATTCGCTGCAGACGCGTCTGTCCGAGATTCAGCAACAATCGACTGGCGGCGATGCCGCCGAACCGAGCGAGCCGTCCGACCCGCGCTCCGGCCCCGAGTATGCAGCCGCAATCGACGCGGGCGATGAAGCCGATGACGGCGTCGAGCCGCAGGCACCGACACCTGCTCAACTCGACCAGAGAATCTCCAGCCTGGAAACGGTTGCCGATGACTGGACCAGTGCGATCCGATTCGGCGGCGCCGTGCGATTGAATTATGCCTGGCGCGATTATGACGAGGGCAGCAAGGATCGCGTCGGCGACTTCGAGCTCGAGTTGTTCCGCATCAATGCCGACGGCGAAGTCGGCGACGTCAAGCTGAGCGCCGAATGGCGGCGCTACAACGACTTTCATGCCATTCATCACGCCTGGGTGGGCTACGAGTTCAACGATGAAATCGAAATGCACCTCGGTATAAGCCAGGTGCCGTTCGGTATCCTGCCGTTTGCCAGCCACGGTTTCTGGTTCGGCGGCACCTACTATCTCGGTTTCGAGGACGACTACGACACCGGCGTGAAATTCATTCACAAGCCGAACGAGGACTGGACGTTTCACTATGCGTTTTACAAGAATCCGGAATATGCCGACGACAGCAGGTTCGGTCGCTATTCGTTCGACCTGGTCACCGGTGGCGATCAGCAAAACAGCGAAACCAACCAGTTCAACCTGCGCGGCGAGCGCCATCTGTTTATCGACGGTCTGGGTACGCTCGACGTCGGTTTGAGTCTCCAGCAAGGCCGTGTCTTCAACGATTTCACGCAGCGCAAGGGCGATCGGTACGCCGTCGCCGGCCATGCGGACGCGAATTTCGGTCGCTGGAATTTTCAGCTGCAGGGAATCCGCTATGAGTTCGATCCGCAAAATCCGGTCGGGGTGGACGATGATTTTGTCCAGACCGGCGCGTTCGATTTTCCGTTTCTTATGGCCGCCAAAGGCGATGTTTATTCGGTGAACCTGGCGCGCCGCTTCAATGTGTCGCTGGGCCCGATTACCGGCGGCGCCTGCTACAACGACTTTACCTTTATCAACCCGAAAGTCCGCGACAGTGCGGACTCGATCCAGAACGTGACCGGCTGCTCGATCATTGCCGGCGGCGTTTTTGCCTACTTCGACTGGATCACCGGCAAGAACATGTGGTTCGTCGGCGGCGACGGCATAGGGCGGAACGCCACGACAGCCGGCAAATGGCGTTCCCGCCTGAACGTCAATATCGGGTTCTATTTCTGAAAAATATCCGGGGAGAACGAATTTTGAGTAATGAACGAAGGCAAGCGCAGGAAGCGATTTCCGAAATCGAGGACATATACGACACCGATTATCAGGTAGGCCAGGACAACATCGAGAAATGGGGTTTCGACATGCACGCGCCGGTCTTTCCGGTCAGTGCTTTCCTGATCCTCGTGTTCGTGGTCGGGTCGCTGATGTTTCCCGAGGAATCCAAGCAAGGTCTGGAGGCCACGCGCAACTGGATTCAGCTGGTGTTCGACTGGATGTTCCTCTCGGCCGGGAACCTGTTCGTATTGTTCTGCATCGCGCTGATCATCCTGCCGGTGGGCAAGATTCGGCTGGGCGGCGAGGATGCCGTTCCGGACTTCTCGATTTTTTCCTGGTTCGCGATGCTGTTCGCAGCCGGCATGGGCATTGGCCTGATGTTCTGGAGCGTGGCCGAGCCGGTGGGCTATTTCACCGAGTGGTTCGGCACGCCGCTGAACGTGGCCGGGTTTACCGACGAGTCCAGGACCGCGGCGCTGGGTGCGACGATGTATCACTGGGGACTGCACCCCTGGGCGATCTACGGCGTCGTGGCCCTTTCGCTCGCTTTCTTCAGCTTCAACAAGGGCTTGCCGCTGACGATCCGTTCGACCTTCTACCCGCTGCTGGGCGACCGTGTCTGGGGCTGGCCCGGCCACGTCATCGATACCGTGGCCGTGCTGGCGACCA
>CAYYZR010000256.1:0-3164 GCA_964476005.1 uncultured Halomonas sp. | reverse complement strand
GTCCGGCGGCGGCAAGCCCGAGCAACCTGCAGGCGCAGGCAAACCCCAGGGTAAGCAGCCTGTTCAGTCCGACGCCAAATCCGGGAAACCCGAGAACAACAGCGGTGATGCAGGTGCAGCCCGCCCGGTCGGTCAGCAGGCAGGTCTGTTCAAGATCGAGGACAAGTCTGGCGGCAACGAAAAAC
Source organism: uncultured Halomonas sp. (assembly GCA_964476005.1). Classification (GTDB taxonomy): domain Bacteria; phylum Pseudomonadota; class Gammaproteobacteria; order Xanthomonadales; family Wenzhouxiangellaceae. The sequence goes on along the minus strand of CAYYZR010000256.1, from coordinate 2,979 downwards.
ACAAGCAACCAGAACCGCCTGCCGATGGAAAGAAGTCCGGCGAAAATTCCTGACGCCGCTGGCGGGTCAGCGAAAAGGTCCGGGATGTCCCGGACCTTTTTTCATCCCTCGGCTTCTATGACGTCATATCTGATCGCCTCGCGCAGCAACGCGACTTCACTGTCGACGCCGATCTTCTCGAAGATTCGATACTTGTGGGTTGAAATCGTCTTGGGGCTGACGTTCATGCGCTCGGCGATTGCGCTGGACTTCATCCCGTTGGCCAACATCATCGCGACTTCGATTTCACGCGGAGTGAGTTCCTGGAAAGGCGACTGCGGCGTGCCCGGCAACAGCGACATCGCAAGTTGCTGCGCAATCTCGGAGCCGATATACCGTTCACCGTCGTATACCTTTCTGATTGCAGCCACGAGTTCCTCGGCATCACATGCCTTGGTCAGGTAACCTGCCGCACCCATTTCGAGAAGGCGAGCCGGAAATGGTGGCTTGGTATGCGCGGTCAGCGCAATTATGCGTACGGACGGTCGAGCATTCATGATCCGCTCGGTGGTTTCGAAGCCCGACAGCCCGGGTAAACCGATGTCCATGAGAATCACGTCGGGATTCTTCTCCCGGTTCAACTGAATGGCTCTTTCCCCGCTTCCCGCCTCACCTACGATCTCGATCCCGCCCGCATCGTCGATGATGTTCCTCAACCCGGTCCGCACCAGATCATGATCTTCCACGATCAGCAACTTGATCATTGTCCCATTCCCTCTTTTAAGTCCCGAACGCCAAAATAGCGAATCGACCGGCACAAAGGCAGATCGCTGATTCCGCTACCATGACTTTACCCCAAATGATTGTTCGCGGCGCGAGAACCGAGGCGAAAATCGTGGTCGGTCAGGGCCGACCTGAACAGTACCGGGGACGAGATAAGATCTGAAGAGGGATTTGTGGCGAAGTTCCGTCAGGCATGACGCGCAGTACTCGCATCACGGATACCGATGAACAGCGGCCTTGAAGGCCGATCAGCGGTGGCTGTCGATAGGCTGATAGCCGTTTTCCACGCCCTTGGTGATGATGGCAACCGCGTCGTGAGGGTGCAGGCTTTCGAAATGGCTGCAGCGGGCCCAGTAATCGAGAATTCGATCGTCGCTTTCAAGCGCCTTGCGCACGCGGCGCCCAGCGTCTTCGCAGAACATCAGGTTCTGTCCGTTCAGGCGGGCAAACTCCTGCTCGTCTTCGCGCTTGACCGCAGTCTGCACCGGCGTCTTGAGTGCATTTTCGATCAGATCGATAAGCTCTTCAAACGGGAACGCCTCGAAGGTCGGTGCAAGCTGAAGCCTGACATCGGCGATGGACCGCTGACTGTGCGGTGTGGCCATGATGCCCTGCTCGGTACCCAGCCAGTTCAGCACGGCCCGGCGGTCGACACGCTCATCTTCAGCGAAATCGTGCTCGAACTGCTGCTGAATCAGCTGGCGCGCGAGCGCCGCAGAACACGGACAAGTGCTCGAATAGGTGATCTCGTAGGACAGTTCCAGCGAAAATTTCTTCCCTTCAAGCGTCGCGATGATGCTGAATGGATAACTGCGCCAACCTGAATTGTCGCTCGCCAGCGCCTTGCGCCGGGTCTGATATTCGAAGTCGATCCGAACCAGTGCACGCGTGCTGAGGTCTGCATGCGAGTCCAGAAAGTCCCGCAACAGATGGCGCAACGCAAGCGGCGTCAAGGTGTGCTCCGCCAGCGCGCGATCCAAGTGCAGGTACAGACGGGACATATGGATCCCACGCGCGTCCGGCTCGCCGAGATTGACGAATGCGCTGATATGCGCCGGCGTTTGCATCGTCACCCCGTCCTTCCCGCTGATCCGGACCGGAACTTCGATGCGGTTCATGCCGACCCAGTCCAGCTTTCCGGCAAGTTGATCATGCGGCTGGGACGCAATATCCGGCAGCGTATTGGATTGCTGTTTCATGTCCATTCGGAGTTCCTTGGGATTCATCGACGGCTTTTCCAGCCTATGCAGACTCGAGTATGCCGTCGCGAGCATGAACGTCGAGTGACGCGAATCGAGGGTTGGACACCCCTGGAAAGGTCCGGCCAGAACGAACCAAGATGAAAAACTGGTCGGAGCGGGGAGATTCGAACTCCCGACCCCCACAACCCCATTGTGGTGCGCTACCAGGCTGCGCTACGCTCCGAGTCCAGACCGACCATTATAAACGTCTCCGGCGCTGCAGGTGGCTTCGACGACACGTCTGGAAACGTCTCAACAATATCGCAAGACGGTGGCTGACGCTGGTTGTCGAAGCTCAGGAACCAAGGTGTATGTGCAGACACATCAATATTCGGAGCACTGCCGGACGCTGTCAGATGCACGCGCAATGATTCTGCGATCAGCGCCGCAGGACCTGCAGGACCTCCTCCAGTTCACCGCGCAATTGGCGCACAAGCTGCTGACTGCGCGACACATCGTCTCGCGCCGTCTCGCCTTCCAGACGCTGGCGAGCGCCCAGGATCGTGAATCCCTGCTCATGCAGCAACGATCGAATCTGCCGAACCATGATCACGTCGTGACGTTGATAGTAACGGCGATTGCCGCGGCGCTTGACCGGCTTGAGCTGGGGAAATTCCTGTTCCCAGTAACGCAACACGTGCGGCTTGACCGCGCACAGATCGCTGACTTCACCAATCGTGAAGTAGCGCTTGGCCGGAATCGGCGGCAGTTCGCGGTTACTTCCTGGATCCAGCATATGCTTCCACTCGTCCACGCAGTTTCTGACCAGGCTTGAACGTCACCACGCGGCGCGCGCTGATCGGAATTTCCTCACCGGTCTTCGGGTTACGACCCGGACGTTGGCGCTTGTCGCGTAACTGAAAGTTGCCAAAACCGGACAGTTTCACGTGTTCGCCAGCTTCCAGAGCATCTCGGATCGCTTCGAACCAGGCATCAACAAACTCCTTGGCCTCGCGTTTGTTGAGCCCCACTTCCT
>CAYYZR010000255.1:0-3170 GCA_964476005.1 uncultured Halomonas sp. | reverse complement strand
GCTATGGGAAGGGGAACGAATGGACGACGGGATGGCGGTGGAGGGGTTGCTGCAGTTTGAATAGCCCGCCTGCCGGGTTGGGCAGGACGAATAGCTCCGACCCCGCATCCGGCCCTCATTTGCCTCCGGGTTTGATTTCGTGCATCATTTCGGTCGGACGGGCGGTAAAACCTAGCGGTGGGCTATGCAAGTGGATGATCGCGATCGAAACAGGCGGATATTTCCAGCGTGCCGGGGCTGCTTTTTCAGGAGAACAGAACCGTGCGAGCGCTTCGCGCGATCTGGAGCGGGAATAACTGGCGTTTTTGCCCGCATATTCCGTATCTGGAGTTTTAGCCTTTCAATTTTAAGTTAGATGCCCCACTTAGTGATACCAACACCCACGGTGGGCACTTAGTGCACAATTAGACTCAACTTGCGATACAAAATTTTTACTGAGGCCTGACGCAATGGCGGAAACTGACTTGTTGGACCGCGAAATCCGTACGACAGCGGTAGACTTCTCATTCGGTGAACTTCTCAATCTCCACAATGACAACGAGATTGTAATTCGTCCGGAATATCAGCGCCTTTTTCGGTGGAGTCAGGAACAACGCTCGCGACTGATCGAGTCAATTGTTCTAGGCCTGCCAATCCCTCCGATTTTCCTCGTAGAAGGCGCGTCCGGAGTTCTGGAGCTAATTGACGGGCTGCAAAGGACGAGTTCTGTACTGCAATTCCTGGATCACGAAGCTATCGGTGAGCCGGAGCTTGAGCTAGTGGGCTGCGACATCATTGATGAATTGAACGGCAAGACTTTTTCAGATCTGCCGTTGGCTGTACGCCTTAAGATCAAGAGATCGCCAATACGGGCAACAATTATCAACAAGTCGGGCGACGCTTTCGTCAAGTATGAAATGTTCAAACGACTTAATACTGGCGGGTCATTGCTCTCTGCACAGGAAATCCGAAACTGCAGCTCACGGATGGTAGATGGCGGCGACGTGTTCTATGACGCGATTCAGGAGATGGCTAAGTTTCCGGCTTTCGTTCGAGCAACTAGTCGCCTCCCCGAAACTTTCAAGGAACGCCGAGCCGATGAAGAGCTAGTACTACGGTTTTTCGCTGTCACGTTATTTCGTGATCAATATCACGGCAACATCGAGGAATGGCTCGACTCCATTATGGAGTCGATACTTTTCGGGAGAGTCGAGTTCGACCTGGCGCAACAGAAAACGCGTTTCCAACGAACATTCGATTTGATCGACGAAAAGTTGGGAGATACAGCGTTCACTCGATTTACGAGTGCGGGTGAACCGACAGGGAGGTTGGCGCCTGCTTATTATGAAGCGACAGCACACGCATTTTCAAGTTGCTTTGATACTATCGCCGCTCTCGATACAGGAGACGTTCGAGAGAGGTTGGTTGCAGCTTACGCTGATCAACGGTTCCTAGAATCGACCGGGCCTGGCGCGAACACGATTCCCAAGCTGGAACAGAGAATTGAGGTAGTTGCTGAGTACTTCCAGTAAGTATGAGCGTTTTAGATTCTCTGACGAGAGATCTCGACTGGCGCGAAACCGAAATCGCGTCGATGCGACTCTTGTTGTTATCGGACTCAGTATCCGTAACTCAAAACACTGTGCTCCTAAGAGCCGCATGGGCTCTGCTTTATGCTCACTATGAGGGCTTTTCTAAAAATGCTCTAACCACATTTTTTGATGCCGCCCAAGGTTCAGGCGTTAGGTGTTCGGCTCTTCCCAGTCCAACGAAGATTCATGCACTGGGCGATGCGCTTCGACGGCTTAGACACTTACCGAACCCCGATTTTCTGGAAAACATTGAGTCATTCTCAAGCTCTCATCTAGATAAAACACCTGAGTTTCCGGAGGTTGACACAAAGTCGAATCTGTGGCCGAACGTTCTAGTCGAATTAATGGAGATCGCAGATTTATCACCTGCAAAGGTCCAGGAGCATCAGGTGAAACTAACTACCTTGGTGGCTCGACGGAACGGGATAGCGCATGGGGAGAACAATATGATTCCGGAGTTTGCATACTACAAATCATACGAAGATGTGGTTTATGAAGTCATCTATGATTTAGCATATCAGGTTGAGGAAAAACTACAGCATGTCCCGTACGGGCCGGGTAGCTAAAAAGTCGCTACAGGGGACGTTTGGCCCGGCGCCCATATTGCTTCCACAAAAACGATCTTCGCTTCATACCCACCTAACCCCAAGGGTTAGATTCTGAATGGACCTACTTTCATTGACAATTGGCTTCGTCGTCGGAACGGCTACTGGGGCCGCTGGCCGATACTTTGGCGAAAAATATACGGATAAGAGAAGAGGCCTCGAAGCGAGGGAGGCCACCGATATGGCGTGGCAGGACCTCGAAACACGTTTCCCCTCGATAATCGGGGAAATGCGGGACGATGTTTTAGATCCTGAGATGTCTTCCGTTCGACATTTCTTTGTAAAGACAAGCAGAAGCTTAATAAATGCGTCGGGTCCATCGTTCGAGTATCACACTGATGTTCACGACGATTTGCAAGCCGCTGTAGCTCACTTTGAGCGGCTGGGCTATATTGAAGACGTCACCCGGGGGAGTTGCCCAAAGTTCCGCATGACTGAAGAGTTCGTGGACAGGTTGCGAGAAAGCTAACGAGTCGCTCAATGGCATCCGGGCCTTGTCTGGCCTCCACCGGGCCCGTCAGCGCGTTGCGGCTTAGCTCAGCCATTACACCTCTTCAATAATCTGTCGCCGCCTTGCCTGCGTATAGGGCCTTGGCATCGGTTGCGGCTGCGACCGCGTTGCGCACGCTTTTCTCCTGCAGATCCAATACGCGCAGGGCGCCGTCGTCCATCTTTGCGACCGCTTCGATGCGGTGGAACTGACTGCCGTAGTTTTCGGCGAAATCTGACAGGCCTCTGAGCTTGGGCAGGGCGTCTGCCAAATGGTGACCGTGGGGGTCGACGATGGAGACTTTGACCTCGTCGCCGCCGCCGTGGAAGAAGACGAAATCCGGGCACAAGAAATGGGGGTCACGTCGTGTAACGTGCATCGTTTAACTTTAATCGCCTGTGATCAACCCCGCCCCCGATCCGAAATCCACCGGCGATTGCGCCGCGAGTCACGCCAGCGAGGCTTAGGCGACGACGCTCTTGGCCATTTGACCGGGGTCAATGT
>CAYYZR010000254.1:0-3192 GCA_964476005.1 uncultured Halomonas sp. | reverse complement strand
CCATCGAGGGGACCGACCTGGTGGCGGTTTCGTTCGACAGCTTCAGCCCCGGCTTCGCCGCGCGCGTCACAAACGCCGTGATCGACGAGTACATACGGTCTTCCATGCAGCGCCGCTACGAGGCGGGTAACGAAGCACGCGAATTCCTGCAGGAGCAGCTCGCGGACATGCGGATATCGCTGGAACGCGCCGACCAGGCGCTGCTTGATTTTGCCCGGCAGAACAAGGTCGCCGATCTGGAACAGCGCATCTCGATGGCCACGGATACGCTGAACGACCTCAATACGCGTCTCGGGGAAATCGAGCGAGAACTTATTCAGCTGGGCAGCTACAAGACGATGATCGAGCGCGGCCAGGCGGCCGACATCAACCTGATCAACGAAAGCGACGAGATTCGCGCACTGCGCCAGCAGCGTGCCCAGATGGCCACCGAGTACGCCAGCCTGTCGCAGCGTTTCAAGGAGGACTATCCCACGCTGGTCGAACTGCGCAACCAGATGGATACGATTTCCGACCAGATCGCCGAGGAGCGGACCCTGGCGATTCGCAGCGTTCTCAGCCGCTACAACAGCCTGAGCGCCGAGGCCGAATCGCTCAGGGCGGCCATAGAACAGCGCGAGCAGACGATCCTGGCGCTGAACACCCAAGGGGTGCAGTACAACATCCTCAACCGCGAACTCGAGACCAACCGGGAGTTATACGACGGTCTTCTGCAGCGCATGAAGGAGATTGGCGTTGCCGCGGGCATCCAGGAAAACAATATCGCCGTGATCGAAGCGGCACTGCCGCCCGGCGGACCGTACAAACCCAACATGAGCCGCAACCTGGCCATGGCGCTTGCGATGGGCCTTGCCATCGGCGTCGGGCTGGCCCTGGTGCTGGAATTTTTCGATTCGACGATTCGCCGAACCGAAGATCTGGAGGCGATCACCGGCCGATCGGTGCTCGGCCTGGTGCCCCTGGTCAAGCAGAAAAGCATGCGCCAGGACAATCGGCAATTCACCACCCCGGAGCGTGCGGTCGGCCATTACAGCGCCCGCTTCCCGAAATCTTCCGTGTCCGAGGCGTTCCGCTCGCTGCGAACCAGCCTGATGTTCTCCACGCCCGAGGGCATGCCCAAGACGATTCTGGTCACCAGCCCGGGCCCCGGCGACGGCAAGACGACAACGGCCATCAACCTGGCCACGGTCATGGCGCAGAACGGCTCGCGCGTGCTGCTGGTCGACGCCGATCTGCGCAAGCCTCGCCTGCACCGCGATTTCGGCAAGCCGCAGAGCCCCGGGCTCACCAACCGGATTGCCGGCAGACAGTCGAACGGCGACGAAAGCTCGGCGATTGTTGCCACCGACGTCCACGGGCTTTTCATGATGCCCAGCGGCAATCAGGCGCCCAACCCGGCCGAACTTCTGAGCTCGGAGCGGATGACCAAGATCATCGCGATGAATTCGCGCGCATTCGACCACGTGATCATCGATTCGGCGCCGATCCTCGGCCTCGCCGATGCGATGATTCTGTCAAGGCTGGTCGACGGCGTGATCGTGGTGACCTCGGCCGGCGCCACCGGCAAGGACAACATCAAGGCCAGCATGCGCCGGCTGGCCCAGGTGCGCGCGCCGATTCTCGGCGTGGTACTGAATGCCGTCGATCTGGATAGCCCCGACTACGCCTACTACTCGTCTTACTATTACAACTATGATTCAGATGACAAAGACGGCGAAGAAGGCAAGCAGAGTTCGCGCAAGATACTCGGCCGGACCGCCTGACGACCAGATTCGGGGCGGATTCCGGCCTTGCACATGAGAATCCACCCCGGAAACGCACTACTGCTTCTTGTGCTGGCTTTCGGCGGCTACGTGATGCTTGCCGATTTCTTCAATCTGCGACAGGCCGGCAGCGGCGACGCATCCCCGGCTTCCGGGTCCGTGCTGCCATGGCCCCAACCCTGGGGCGGATACGGCCAGCGCGAACTTGTCATGTGGACGGGCGATGACTGGATGATCGACCCGGAATTCACCTCGGCGCTGATCGGACGCGCCGCGGTGCATTATCCCCTCGATGCAAGGCAATGGCTCGATCGAGCCCGGATCAGCGCCGGTGCGGGCAATTCCGAGCAGGTGGACGTGCTGCTGAACAAGGCGATTGCGATACGTCCGCTTCACCGTCCCACGCTGTGGAGTGCTGCTCAGATTGCGCTGCAGACCGGCGACGCGGCACTGGCCGAACGCCAGCTCAGGCAATGGTTGCAACTGTATCCAGGCGATACCGGGCAGGCGCTGTTCATCGGCCGCCGCTGGATTCAGGACCCCGGCGAGTTGCTCGACCGGATGCTGCCGCGGCAACGCGAGTATCTGGAAGAAGCCATGCAGGTGGCGCTTCGCCAGAACGACTTTTCGCTGGCCGATGCAGTGTGGAAACGGCTGGAGCCGAAGCCGGCACTGAATGACCCGACCTTCCTTCAATATATCGAGCTGCTGCTCGATGCGGGCAGGATCGATCACGCAGTGACACTGTGGGCCGACCGGGATCCAGGCTGGCAGCCGGGCATGCTGGTCAACGGCAATTTTGCCCGCGAGCTGGGCGAAAGCCTTGGGTTGAACTGGCGCAGAAGATTCGCGCCGCCCGGGGTTGTCATCGAACGCGACCTCGCGCACAGCCATTCATCTCCGGCCAGCCTGAAGATTTCCTTCAACGGCAAGGAAAACGTGAATCTGAACCGGCCCTGGATCCGCATTCCGGTCGATTCCGGCGGCCGCTACCGGTTGTCCGGGGTGTGGCGCGCGGAAGGCCTGACGACGCGTGCCCTGCCCTACCTGCAACTGAGCGCTGAGGGCAGCCGGTTTCGCGAGACGGTCGAAGTGCGGGATGCCGCATTCGACTGGCAGCCGTGGTCGATCGAATTCAGCGTGCCGGAAGATTCGCAGCTGATGCGGCTGGCGCTGCGCCGCGATTCCACCCGGGCTTTCGATCGCAATATCGACGGTGCGCTCTGGCTCGACGATTTCAGGCTGGAGCCGATTGCGCCGTCCGAGCCCGCACAATCACTGCAATCGGCGGCCTCCGAGGCGCTGGGGCGGGAGGCGTCGGTGAAAGGCTCGGTTTCCGGTTTCCGGGTTCCGGTTTCGGGTAGCGGGAAGAAAGCGACGGTTGACGGTTTACCGTTTACGGTTTACGCCGGCAAGGATCAGCGCGTAG
>CAYYZR010000253.1:0-3197 GCA_964476005.1 uncultured Halomonas sp. | reverse complement strand
TGGTTGCCATCACCATCGGAAGGGAAATTCGTCACAAGCCGATCCCTGGCGGCAGAGTCGGATCGAAATCCACTGACCTGAGCGAGGCCGGGTCCAGCTTGATCGATTCCAGGAACGGCAGCCAGCGCGGGTCGTCGCGGAGGTTTTCATAAAGCGGGCTATTGCCCATGAAGAAAAAGAACGGATATGCCTCTTGGCGCTGCTGACCGAGAAACTCGAAAGCAGCATCAATGTCGCCGAACCATGCATAGGCAGTGGCAATAAACCACTCGATGTTCGGCGTGCCCCGGTCAACGTCCAGCAGTCCATCCAATGCTGCCTGTGCGTCATCGTGCCGGCCAAGATCGTGCAGCGCCAGCGCGATTCCGTGCGAACGTAACGGATGCCCTTCAGGCATGTTCTCGAACTCCGGAATGGCTTCGCTGGGCTTGCCCTGCAGCAACAACGCCAAACCGATCCCCCACGGCGCCCGGCCGCCGTAATCCGGGAACAAGGTCAGTATCGTGCGAAAAGCCTCTTCCGCCCGCTCGGCTGCCCCGGCATTCAGGTAGGCCTCGGCAATATTGTCATAGTGATGAGGACTCAACGGATCTCTTTCGGCGACATATCTGAGGATTTCTATTCCCTCCTCTTCGCGCCACAGGCGAACCATGATCTCGCCTGCCGTGGTCAGTGCGGCGAAGTGCGTTGGCTCGGACGCGAGAGCGCGTTCCGCGAAGGCTGTCGCGGCAGCGAGGTCGGCTGCCCCAAGCCTTTCCCAGGCCAGAAAAGCATTCGCGCCGGCGTTGTCGGGATTGTTGGACAGAACCTCGTCCAGCAGTGAGCGATACTGAAGGTATTGTTGATCGGCAGTCTCCGAATCGCCCTGCGATTCGGCGGCCAGAGCCTCTCGTCGATACGTCCACGCCAGGCTCAACTTTGCTTCCAGGTAACCCGGTTCCAGTTCGAGTGCCCGTTCGAGCAGCGCGCGCTGGTCTTCTAGCGTGTTATCTCGATTAGCCAGGTGTCGGGCCTGTAAGTACAGCGAGTAAGCGGTCGGGTTGAGACGCTCGGTTTTCGGAAGCGCCAGCGCGGTCGCCAGGCGCGCGACGACTTCCCCGGCCACCAGATCCTGTATTTCGAAGAGATTACTGGCCAAGTGGTCATAGTTGTGGGACCAGACCGGGGTGTTCTCGCGTGCATCGACGAGCTGGGCGGTGATCCGAAGCGCGCCGTCGGACTCCCGCAGGCTGCCCTGAAGCACGTAGCGCACGCCCAGCCGCGCCGCGATTTCGGGGATGTCGAGCCCGGAATCCCTGAGCGCAAAGGAGGATGTACGGGCGATCACACGGAGGTCATTTGACTGACTCAGCCGATGCAGCAGCTCGTCGGCGATGCCATCGGCGAGGTAGGCATGATCACCCTCCGCCGTCATATCGTCGAACGGCAACACGGCCACGGACTTGTCTTGGGCAAGCGCTCCGTGCTGACCGGCCGCATCCTGACTACCAGGCTTCAACAGGCTAGGCAGATAGGCAAGTGTGGCCCCCGCCACCAAGATCACCACGAGCGCGGCGAATAAGAGCAATCTTGGTCGTAGTCGCGACGATGGTTTGGGGCCGCTGATTTTTGCGCCAGAAGATACCCGGTGTGCATCGCATAGGAGACGATAGCCTTCTCCGCGGACCAGGCCCACGTAGCGCGGACTGCGCGCGTCGTCACTGAGCGCGCTGCGCAGCAACTTAACGCGTTGCGTCAAAGTTTCCGGGCTGACAACTCTCCCCGGCCAGACCAGCTCGGCGATCTCGTCGTGCGAAACCACGGCCGGAGCCCGCTCGGCCAGCAGCGCCAGCAGTCCGAAGGAAAGGGGCGGCAGCTCGATCAGGACATCTCCACGCCGCAGCGTGCGGGCTTCCAGGTCGAGACTCAAATCCCCGATGCAGTAACCGTCGCCGACGTGTTGTTCCATGATCGAGCTTCCCAAGAAGGGCGGACACACAAGTGTCTATCAGGACGGCCGCGGAATCAACTTCACGATTTTTCATGACTTTTCACGATTCTTCACGTCGATTTCATGCGCTTTTGCGGCGATCTCCCTAAGTTGATAAACGTCGTTGAAGAGACAGGTCAAGGTGCTCTACGACGTTGCCCGAAAATGAAATCAACCTTTGGAGAAAGAGCATGTTAGAGACCAGAAGTAAAATCAGCTGCTGCATTCTGCCGGCCGTGGCCCTACTGCTCGCGGGCGCGGCAGCACCCACCGAGGCCCAGTTCCGCGACTTCGGGTGGACGGAAAGCGGACCACTACTGCGGTCCGACGAGACCCAGGTGCCAGGCGGATGCCCGATAGAGTCGCCCGGCGGGCGCTATCTATACACGGTCAAGGGCACGGGTGGTGGCAGCGGCATCAACGTTCGCGAGCTCTGGGTCAACGCGCGCGATTCCCTGGAATCAGCCTACGATCAGGAAGACGTGCTTGATGCAGTCAACGACTTCGATTTCGCTGACTTCTGTCCGACGCCTTTGCCCGACGGCGAGCTTCTTTTCGTCTCGAACCGAGGCGGAGATTGCGGGGATAGCGTAGACATCTACGAGACACGCAACCATCCGGCAACCGGCTGGAGCACGCCGACCAGCATGGGGTGTCATCCCCATGGACCGAATACGCCGGGAACGGAGCTCTCCCCATCAGTGATTGAGACCTGGTTTGGGACCTTCCTGTTCTACTCGTCCAATTACAATGCCTTCAGCGGAGAAATCGGTGATCAGGATATTTATGTCAGTTTCCAGCGCGCTGACGGCTCATTTGGGCGCGGCTACCGTCTGGACTATCCCATCAACACCTACAACTACGATGACCAGCAGCCGAACCTCAGTGCAGATGGCCGCGAGATTGTATTCTCATCCAATCGACCCAGCTCCTCCAGCGACGACACGGGCTTCGATATTTTCTATGGCAAAAGCCGAGCCCTGTTCCTCCTTTGGCGTAATGTGACCAACCTGAGCGAGACCGTGCCTTTCGCGGACACGCTCGCTGCCAACGAGACCAGACCCGCCCTGTCCTGGGACGGCAAACGCATGTACTACGGGTCCGGCGGCGTGTGGATCAGCGAGCGCTGAGGCGCCGGCGCCAGGTTGGTGGGAGTACCTGGGGTCAGGTCTTGTATCGCGCATTTAGCGCGAAATGCAAGAAACAAGACCTGACCCCAGAGCTCTCC
>CAYYZR010000252.1:0-3207 GCA_964476005.1 uncultured Halomonas sp. | reverse complement strand
CATCGGCAATCTCCGCCGCCACCCGGTGCCCGGTGGCGCCCCAGCCCAGAGCCTGACCAGAGAACAGGACCGCACACATTGACAACGCGCACTTTTTCATTCGAAATCTTCGTTTTGGAGGACAACTCCGAATAATAAGGGATGGAAAGCGAGTCTGGCGAAAAAGCATGCCGGGCCGCCGAATCGAACGTCCGAACAGCGCGTAGCTGCAACTGAACATCCGGCCTGGATGAACAGCAGCGGCGGCACACTCGTCGCCGCTTGATCCGCGAAGCGATGCACTTTCCAGACAGACGGTGGCACGCGATAATCACGAAACCACAATGGCCATGTCCAGATCCGCACGGTCTTCGGGACCCAGCCCCACCCTCTCGAGCAACTCGAACCATCGCGGGTCCTCGTGCAGTTTCCTGAAAAACGGATTGGCGACCAGGACGTCGAAGTAATCGCCGATGCCCCGGCCAAGCCAATTGAACGCCTTGTCCGCTTGGCCCGCCCAGGCATAAGCCCGCGCCAGGGCCCTGGGCTCGCGATCGCCCCATTCCTGAATCAATCGATTCATGCTCTCAGCAAACTTCGAGGAACGCCCAAGCGCGTGAAACGCCATTGCCCGCCCGGCCAGCCAGTAGGCCTCATGACCGCCGAGCGACCTCCCCTCGTCGTAGACCGCAAGTGCCGCTTCGGGCTTGCCCTGCAACAGCAGGATATTACCCAGCGTCAGCCAGCCACCCTCGGCGATGCGAATGTAACGCCTGATTCGGGTTTCCGCCGCGTCCAGGTCGCGTGCGTACAGGTAGGCGTGGGCCAGCCGGTACAGGCACCCGGCGCACAGCGGGTCCCGCTCGACCGCACGTTCGGCCAGCACGACGGCTTCGTCGACCAGGCCGACCGCGCGCAGAAGGCGCCCCGACAACTGCAGCACCTGTGGGTCGTCGCGCGCGATCGTCAGCGCGGCCTGGACGAGTTCGACGGCGGTCTGAGCATCTTTCTCCAGGTACAGCTTTGCCCACGCGCGATAGACGTGCCCGAGCGCATTGGCGGGATCCAGTTCGAGAACCCTGTCGATGGTCTCGGCGGCAAGCTCGAACTGCTCGGCGCGAAATGCTCGAAGCGCCAGAAGGGTCAGCGCAGGAACATAGTCGGGATCACGCTCCAGTGCCTGATCGAGCAATGACCGGGCCTGTTCGCCATGCGTGGTGGAGCCGCGGTCGAAAAGGAATTTGGCCCGCAGATACAGCGCATAGGTCCGCGGGTCGGTCTTGCTCACAGCCGGCGTACTCCCTGCCAGCCGGACCCTGAGTTCATCCGCCACATCCGTCGCAATCCGGTCCTGGACGGCAAAGATATCGTCCAGCGGCTGCTCGTAAGTCTCTGACCACAGGTGTCGATCCTGACCGGCCTCGAGCAACTGAACCGTAATGCGCAGACGATCACCGGAGCGCCGTACAGAGCCTTCCAGCACGTGATTGACGTTCAAGTGTTCGCCGATCTCGGGAATTGTCACGTCCTTGCCGGCAAATGAAAAGGCCGACGTCCGCCCCACCACCCGCAGCCCTGACACACCTGCCAGCACGTTGAGCAATTCCTCTGCAATGCCGCGGGAAAGATACTCGTGATCGCCGCTGGGCGAAAGGTCTTCGAAGGCGAGAACCGCGATTGAATTTTCGCTGTCTTGCGGCGCATCTGATGTGAAAACGTACAGCCCACCGATAACCAGCAATACCATGACCGACAATGCAGTCGCCACTCTGCGGCGTCTCGAAGATTCGTCGAAGCCCCCGGCAGCGTGCACGCCGTTACCTAGCCGATAGCCCCGCTTGGGCACGGTCTCGAGCAATTCTCGATCGCCACCGGCCTTGGCAAGCGCCCGGCGTAGTTTGGAAGCCGCGTTCGTCAACGACTGATCGGCGCCCGGATACCCCGCCCAGACCTCGCCGATGAGTTCCTCACGGGTTACCACCTCCCCGGGCCGCTGGGCGAGACGGACCGCAAAATCCGTCACTCGCGGCTCCAGATGTACCTGCCCCCCTGGGCCCGTCAATGCATCGCTGTCGGGATGCAGTGTCACGGGCCCCAGTCTGTAACGCTCGCTGGCAGTCATCGCCAGGCCCCTGTAAACCTCTGGTTTCGCGCAGGTTATACGATGTGGCGGGCAAAAAAAAGAGCGGCGGCCTGCTGGCCGCCGCTTCTCTCATGCGAATTCGAAATTCGCTCAAGGCTGTGGATGCGGAATACGCTGAAGCACGACGGGCGCCACCGGTGGTCCATCCTCGCCCTCGGGAAACTCCACCGGCCCTACCGCGACCGGGCTCGGACAGCGCACCAATCCGGCTTCACACGGAAGCGCATCAGCAACCACTTGTCCCTCCATAGAACCGTCGACCATCGGAAATCCGAGTTCCCAGGTCTGGCGACCCAACTCTCCTGCACCGGTAATCCCGGGCGTATAGTTATAGGTCTCGATCCGGATTCCACCATTCATCACGGACCAGGTCCCGTAAACAGAAGGCGCAGCCCGCGCAAACGGAAACGCCGGATGCAAGCCGCTTGCCGCGGTGGTATCCCATTCCACGGTTCCGTTAGGGTTCAACAGCAACATCCCCTGGAGCAGCGGCCCGCCTTCGAGATCCGGCGCCAAGGCCGGATCGAGAAACCCAGTCGTCGCCCAGAGGCCTGCCACCGGATGGCCGTTGATCGGGAAATTGCCCAGCCCGTCAGGCGATGCAGACTCGCCAGGATTCGCTGCAGTGACGGCCGAACTCGTCGCCAGCAATAGGCCAGCGAACAACGATTGAATGATTCGGAAATGCATGAGTTTCATGGTTTTCCTCCTTTGGATTGATTGGTCGATGCACAAGAGCGGCATCGTTTCCACTACCTTGCGATGGGGACACATTTCCGCCTGCAAGGTCGCAATCAATCCTGGAGAAACCGGATTTCGATGTCCTAACACAACGATAATTTTCATATAACGAGCGGCAAACCGGCGCCGTCTGCGACGGTCCGGAATCGAGCGCTGGCGCCGGTTTCACGCGTGTATCCGAAACCAGAAGTCATTGGTACGGGTGCACGATCGGCGCACGGACCGGATTGACTATCGAGGCCCGTTGGCGCGACCGACGACCGGCAGCGCCAGCCTGCTCGGGTACGTTTCGGAATGATGCAGCCGCACGGTGGCGGTGCGGGCGTCTTCGGCGGTCTGTTCGT
>CAYYZR010000251.1:0-3208 GCA_964476005.1 uncultured Halomonas sp. | reverse complement strand
AGGGCCGGAATCTTCGGCACGGGTTGCCCGCCGCGAAACATGTCGGCCGGCAATTCCGCACCGGCGGCGGTGTTGCGTCGCACCACGTCCGACAGCCGGGTGGCCTCGATGGCTGCCAGCGTGTCGCCTGAGAAGACCCGCCGGTACCAGAAGCGGTCTGCATCGCGCAGCCGGCTGAACTGCTCGCTCAGCACCGCCCTCAGCAATGGGCCGATCATGAGTCCGGCGAGCCGGTCTTCCGTTATTGCGCCTATCCACGGGTCGATGTCGTCGACGTTGCCGTACATGTCGGCCAGCGTTGCCTGGAGGTCGGTATCGCTGGTGATCTGCGCAAAACTCGACACCGGCGACAGGCCGTACGCCGCGCGCACCGTGTTGTAGTCGGGCAGGCCATGGTCGCGGCCCCGCTGGATATTGAGCGCGCCCAGGTCGAACCCGCCGGCGCCCGGGGGGCCGAACAGGAAATTGCGCAAGTCGTCGACGATATGCCGGTCCAGGTGCTGCATGGTCCTGGAGGCGGCACCGCGCATCAGCTCGGCCACGGCCTCCGGCCGCTGCATCTGCTCGGGTGAAAAGAATGCGTGTCGCAGCGGCAGCGGACCTTCCGGAATCGCGCGCAGATTCGCGTCCAGGCGCTGCAGTTCCGGTGCCACCATGCTGTGGCCGAGCCGGAACGCGGCGGTCGAGAAGACATTGGCCACCGCGGGATCGAGCGTGTCGTCGTAACCGGCGTAGGGGCCGATTGCATCCGGCCCCAGCAGCGATGGCAGGAACTCGTTGTAGGTGATCACCTGAAGCATGGCCCCGACCCGGGCACGCGCTTCCTCGTAGATCGCATCGCCGGAGAGCCCGGGGTTCTGAACCGCGATTTCATCGGCCAGCCGGTTGTGCTCGCGCAGCCAGACCGTGTGCATGGCGGTCAGCAAAAGGTTTTCGTTGGCGCGGACATCGCCGGCCAGGAACAGATCGGGGCGGGCTCCGCCGGCATTGGGCAATCCCGCCGTATTGAACGGCAGGCGCTCGCCGGCGCTGGTCTGGAGCTTTCCGCTACCGTCGTTTCGACGCAGCGCCGCCGCTCGGACCGGATCCGAACCGTAGACCTGGGACGCGTCGATCCATGTCGTGATGATGTTTATCTGCTGGCGCGGATTGTCCGGCCCTGTGCCCGACGCCGAATCCCAGGCGGAACGCTCGAACGCCATTTCGCGGGTACCGGTGCCGTCGGGGTCGAACCACGGATCCCCTTGCGGAAGATCGAACGGCAAGCCCTCGAGCGGTTCGCGCACTTCGGTCAGCGAAATGTCGTGATCGATGAACTGGCCCCACAACCAGAAGATATCGGACATCCCGGCGATTTCCGGCTGCGGTTCCTGCTGGGCCAGGATGGCGTTGGAAAGGGCTCGCGGGTTGGGGCGCGAGGCCCCCGCCGGCGCTGCGATGCCGTCGGCGTAGGCAGCCGGCGCCGCGCGCCGCAGCGGTTGGCCGGCCATTCCCCATTCGGGGTTGTCCGGATTGTTGCTGCTGCCGTCGATGGCGCGTGCCGGCGTGCCGTTGAGCAGGTCGGGGCGCGCCGGGTCGGGGACTTCAAAGCGGCTTTCGCTGGTTCGGTTGGCGGCGGGTTTGCGGTCATCGGCGGCTGCAACCTCAGCGGCTGAAAGCAGCAGGATCAGGGGGATCAGTATGCCGAGTTTTTGCACTGCGCGTCTATCACCGATCGAGACCGGACCCGGGAGTGAGCATGGAGTATATCAATCCGAAAGGGCTGTGCAACCCGGCCGCAGCGCCGTCCTGGAGCGTTATTGCCTGGGAGGGTCTGACAAATGCTCGCGGGCGCGACGACGCCGAGTTCTTCATGGGTTTCCTTGCTCATGTATTGGCCTTGCCGGATGGACCCGCTGATTCAAACTCTCTCGTTGGCCAGACCAGGCCCAACCGAATGGCGACCAGCAACAGCGTGTAGCTGGAAACCAGAGCAAGAAACAGACCGATCGGGTGACCGGGAACGCCCCGGAACAACTGGTAGCCGAGATAGACCGCCGCCAGAATGTTTGCAGCCAGTGAAAGGTTCACCGACCACCGCGCGCCGACCCAGACCGCCCGGCAGACGACGATATTGATCACGCCCGGCAATGCCAGCATCAACCCCGGCAGCAAAAGCCTGAAGCGACCTTCGTCAAGGGGGGCATCCAGCATCGGCCAGACCGCGGCGTAGTGACCATACGCCCCGAGCAGCAAAAAGACGCCCATCACCAAACCGCCCACTGCGGCGAGCGCGTGCAGATGGTTTCGCCGCGGCCGGCTGATCGACTCAGAATCCGACATCGCGCGCTCCGGCTTTGGCAAGCCCGCATTCGTAAGCAAAGACGACCGCTTGCGCGCGATCACGAAGGTCGAGCTTGGACAGCAGGCTGGAAACGTGCGTCTTCACCGTCGAGGCGCCGATAAACAGACTTTCGCCGATCTCGATGTTGCTCTTGCCGTCGGCCAGTGCGCGAAGCACCTCCCGCTCGCGCGCGGTCAGGCGTTCCAGGCGCTCGGCAAGTTCGGTCGCGACACCCAGTTGGCCGGCGAACTGGCCGATCAGACGGCGCGTGATGCCCGGGGCCAGCATCGCGCCGCCGGCGGCCACGGTTCGAACCGCCGCAACAAGTTCTTCGGGCGGGATGTCCTTGAGCACGAAGCCGCTGGCACCCGCCCTGAGCGCCCGATAGATGTATTCATCGGGATCGAATGTCGTAAGAATGATGATTCGCGTGTGCCGGTTTTCTTCCCTGCTCTCGGCGGCGAGAATGCGCGCCGTCGCTTCGAGGCCATCGAGCTCGGGCATCCGTATATCCATCAGGATGACATCGGGCTTGTGCACACGCGCCGCCTCGATCGCCTCCAGACCGGTGCCGGCTTCGGCAACCACCTCGATATCGGGCGCATGGCCCAGCACCATGGCGAAGCCGCGCCGCACCAGGGCTTGATCGTCCGCCACGACTACGCGCAACATCAGGCGGCCCTGGGCTCGCGCGGCAAGACGGCTCGAACTTCGAACCCGCCTTCGGCGCCGGGCCCTGCGTGGAACGACCCGCCAAGCAACTCGACGCGCTCGCGCATGCCGACGATGCCGTGTCCGCCGCCGGATCCGCCATCGCCGCCGATGCCGTTGTCGCTGATAGTGAGAGCGATACTGTCGCCGCGCGCGATCACCGAGACCTCGACG
>CAYYZR010000250.1:0-3214 GCA_964476005.1 uncultured Halomonas sp. | reverse complement strand
CGCCGCATAATCTTGCGGTCCTTGAGCTTTGACAGTCATGCATGGTGTTCTCCTTTTTTCCCGCTTGTTTCACTACCTGATCGACCCGAGGCCCGGGGCTAGTGCTGCCGGCCGGGCGTTCTAAAAAAAAACCCGGTCGCTCCCGGACCAGGCCGTGGTGCAAATCCGTTGTTTCCGGTTGATTGTTGTTGGCCGTAAATTGCAACGCAAGATGACGGGAACCGGTGTGTTGCCGCATGAGGCTTCACACCTGAGAAAGTGTGGCGCCCGAAGCTTTTCGATCCGCAATCTTCAGAATGCGTCATATCTGGCCTTGTTGCTCGCCGGGCCGGCGTCATGAAAAGACCCGGCTAGGCAAAATTTATATTTCACCTTATCTTCACATACAACCAAGCCAGTTTCAATTGATGAAAATCAATTCCACGTTAAAAAAATTACAAGATATTAATGATTTGCATTTACATTAGCGAGCCGGTCAAAGGGCGAGGCGCACCAACGGCATGGTCATCCAGCGACGGCCACCACCGCTGCCGCGAGAGTATTCGGGCTGTAGTCATCACCCAGGTTACCCATTGCGGGGTTTCTTCCTGGTCTTCTTCCTGTGCGGCTACACCGGACTGCATCGTCAGCAGAACGGTCAATGCGGCCATCAGGAAACCCACTCCTTTTGCGTAGTCAGTCAATCGTCGCCGGATCTGCAAAGCCTGTCTCCCAGGTTCTTGTAACGGTTCAACCTTAACAAGTCTGGCCTGCCGACCGGGGGTCGGCAGGCCATGTTGTGCTCAGCCTGTTTGACTGCTCGTGGCAGTCGTCAAGACCTCAGTTCGTCACTCCATGTACGCCACCGACCGGCACGAAGCCGCTTTCGCTGTGGCAGAACGAGCAGTTCTCGGCGGGCTGCGTATCGATGAACGCCTGCGTGTCCGGATCGTTGAACGGATCCGGGTTCATCAGCCAACCGTTGCCAAACGCGATACCCGAATCGCTGCGGGCCGACATGTGGTCCTTTGCGATATCGGAGTTATGGCAGGACAGGCAAGCGGCCGTTTCCACACTGACGTTGTTGTCGTCGGTCGGGTTACTTGCTGCATCGGCATCCGGCGCAAATGCATTGGCACCGAAGAAGCTGTTGCCTGTGACGGTGGCGTTGGAATCCACGGTAACCGCCAGTCGCTCACTGGCCAACGGAAGCGTGTAAGTGTCGCCGTCGTGGCAAGCCTGGCAGTCGGCCGGGGAACGCGGGTAGCTGGCGTCGGTGTAATCGTGCGGCGTGCCGCCGAAGCCGTAGGCCACGTAACCTTCTTCGCGCACCGACGCGGCATGAATGGCGTGAACCATGTAGCCGAAGCTGACGGTACGGTCTTCGAGGCTATCGATTGCAGCGACGTTCACACCATTGACCATGCCGTCATCGTCAACTGGCCGGCGGAACAGGTCGGTTGCATCCGGCGTATGGCAGGAAGCGCAAGCCTCGATGTTGTCGGAGCGGTTTCCACCATGCAAAGCGAGTCCGTCGTTGACGTTGTGGCAGGTCTGGCACTTGGCAACATCGACAATCGCACGCCTACTCTGCGGCGAGCCGTCGGTTATCGCGAAGGCCTTGGTGGCACTCGTCACAGGCACTGAATCACTGTAATCGCCGTCGAAGTCGAAGTCGGCGGCCGGATGCCCTTCGATCATGACCGTTCCGGACCCGAGGGCCGGCATCGTGCTGGGCACGACCAGCGGCGTCGACAGCGCCATGGCGTCAAGAGTGTAGGTTCCGTCACCATTGTCGGTGATGTAGCTCGGAAGCGTACCGCTGCCGGCAAGCGTGATGCTGATGGGCTGGCCTGCAGGACGACCGGTAATGGTCGTTCCAGCGTCGTTGCCGACGTTGGTGAAGTCGGTATTCGGCCATACGAACGAAAGCGCCAGGCGTGTGCCGGAACCCGTGAATGCCGGGTCGCTGGCGATGTCGTACGGCGCATCACCGTTGGTCGGATCGGTGATCGAGAAGGTCACGACCGGCGACTGACCTTCACCCGTGTTGCTGATCTCCATGATGTTGTACGAGAAGCGCTTGGCAGCTTCCTGGGAATCGATCACGTGGTAGGCCAGGTTGCCCTGCAGCAGGCCGGTCGGCGAGTGGCAGGCTTCGCATGTTTCGTTGGGCTGCGCCAGGCCGATGTGATTGCGGTTGGCGTTGGTCAGACCGTTTTCGTCGAATGCGAGGCCGTCATGGCACGAGGCACACACCTGGGCGGTTGCGCGGCTGTCGATCCACTCGGCTTGCGGCGTTGCCGCATTCTGCGGTTCGTGACAGGTCGTGCAGTTCCTGTGGTCCTGCGGATAAACGATTTCGTTGAATGAAACCGGCGGTGCACCACGGCTTCTGCAGGCAAAACCGCAGAGCTCGAAGGGTTCCGACAGATTCTCGCCGAAGTGGAGCTTGTGCACCATGACCGTGAAGTCGATGCTGCCGCCGGTCACCGACTCGAGGCCGGGCTGGTGACACGAGACGCACTGATTCACATCCTTGCGCGCGCCGCCGTGGAACGCGAAATCCGTGTCGCCGTGGCAGGAAGTGCAGTTTTCCTGAGCGGCGATGGCCCGCTGATTGATGCCGGACGTATCGCCCGTCGAGGGCTGGATGTCGAAGTGGGTATCGAAGGTGTTGGAGTTCGAAACCGAACCGCCGAAGATCGAGGCACTGCGAATCTCCATGCCGACCCGGTGCGTCAGTTCAGGCTCGAATGCCACGTCTGCCCCCTCGGCAATGGCTTCGAGCGGATCGTTGAACGTGAAGCGGTAATTGCCGCCGCCCAGATCTTCGAGCGTGCCGTCGGAATAGGTGCTCGGCGCCAATGCCGGCAGACCGTCCGGCGCTCTCGGCACCAGCATGTAGGTCGACCAGTTGTCGGTCAAGCCGTTCGCGCCCGGGACCAGCTTGTTGACGGTAAAGCTGAAGCTGACGTTCTCGCCCTGCATGAAACCTTCGATTCCGAATCCGAATTCATCGGTGATCTGGAAATCGACGACTGGCATGCCGTTGAGTTCGGCGCCGGTGATTTCAGAAAACAGGTATTCCGGCACCGGACGCGGACGATTGAAGGATTCGACGCCTTCGGATCCGACAGCCGTCACGCCGGGTACGCCGAATTCGGCGGCGATTTCCGGCGGCATCTTGTCGAAGAAGCGCGCGGTTTCGGGGTCGTCCAGGAGCGAATCGCCT
>CAYYZR010000249.1:0-3241 GCA_964476005.1 uncultured Halomonas sp. | reverse complement strand
GACTTTCGAAGCTGGCCCAGGCCACGTGAGATTCGCCCAGCGACACCCGGATGCGGTCCAGGTTGGCACTGTCCGGGCCGAGCTCGTTGTTGCGGGCCGCCGCGACCAGCTGCTGCTGGATCACCCCGGCGAGAAACTCGGTGGTGGTATTGCGGCCCTGTAACTGCGGCATTTCATCCAGGTTTTCGTAGTTGTACTGCGCGAGGATGCCGGCCAGCACTTCGGCGGCGAGACCGATGTCGACCACCAGGTCGTCGGCGTCCAGCTCGGCGCGCTCGAACGTGGCGTCGACCACGTAGGTCGCGCCGTGCAGCTTTCGGGCCGGGCCGAATCTCTCCCCGGTAAAGCTGTGCGCGATCATGAAGTGGTCTCGGACGGTCAGTGTGTACATGGTCGGTTTCCCCGGCGGTGGGCCTTGAATCTTTATCGAAGTCGGTAACGGATCCGGTGGCACATCGCGTCCATCTCGCCGGCGGCCAGCCGGGGCATGACATCGGGCAGTTCGTCGAAGTCGCTTTCGCCGTTGATCAGGATGTCGAAGCGTGCGTCTGCAAGCAGTGAAAGCGCCGTCTCGAGTCGCCGCTGACGGCTCCAGCGGGGCAGGCGTTCCGGCGGGACGTGACCGACCTGGCTCGATCGCAGCGTAAGGCGACGCGCATGGAACGCCCGGCCCAGCGGCAGCGGCACGACCGAGTCGCCGTACCAGCTCATTTCGACGACGCAGGCTTCCAGCCCGGCACAGTCCAGGGCGGTGTTCATACCTTCCGCCCGCCCGCTGGCGTGGAACACCAGGTCGCAGTTTTCGGGGGCATCGCCGGGTTCTGCAAACGCCATGCCCAGCGCTTCGGCCGGCGCGCGCCTGTCCGAATTGATATCGATCAGCGTCACCGCGCAGCCGGGGATGGCGGCGGCCAGCGCACCGGTCAGCAGTCCGACCACGCCGCCCCCGACCACGGCAATGCGATCGCCGGGTCCGGCCGCGCCGTCCCAGACGGCGTTGAGCGCGGTCTCGAGGTTGGCCGCCAGGACTGCACGCGCCATCGGTACGTCTTCGGGCAGCGGCACGACCATTGATGCCGGCACCACGTAGCGGTCCTGGTGCGGATGCAGGCAGAACACCGGCCGGCCGAGCAGCGACGCGTGTCCGGCCTCGACCTCGCCGACGCTGGCGTAGCCGTAGCAGACCGGGAACGGGAACTCGCCCTTTTGCAACGGCGCGCGCATCCGGCTGAACTCGCTTTCCGGTACGCGTCCGGAGAACACCAGCGACTCGCTGCCGCGGCTGATACCGCTGAACCTGGCGCGCACCATCACTTCGCCGGCGCCCGGTTCGGCAAGCGCCTGCTCACGCAGTTCGCCGATTCCCGGTGCGATGGCCCAGAACGCGCGGGAAATTCGCGGCGGTTGGCTCATGATTGTTCACTCATCATGCGGTATTGTCATCCAAACGCAACAGCGTTGCGTGCAAGCGTTCCAAAACCGCTCGGAACGTGGGCCGTTGAACGGGTTCGCTGGTCACACAGCTTCGATATGCGGGAGGCAGAGCCAGTGTCGTCGAATACGTCGCACAATACGTCGCAGTCCGGCTGGCCGGTCGCGCTGGATCTGTTGGCCGGCCTTGCCGCCGCACTCGCGATCGCCCTGGCCTTGCACGCCGGGCTGGCGACCCCGCTGGCATGGGTGACCGGATCGGTGGCCGCCTACCTGGCGTTGGCAGCACTGGTTTACCGCTACTGGACGGCTGGTCGAATCCGGATCGCCCGGCGCAGCGATTTCGGCTGGGCGAACCGCGTCACGCTGGTTCGGGCCGTTCTGGTCGCCGTGCTGGCCGGGGTCTTCGTGGCGCCGGAGATCGTCGAGCGCCACGGTGTGGTGCTGGCGTCGCTGGCACTTGCCGCCATCGCGCTCGACGGGCTGGACGGCTGGCTGGCGCGAATGGTCGACGACGCCAGCCGGTTCGGCGCGCGGTTCGACATGGAAATCGACGCACTGTTGATCCTCGTGCTGAGCATCGCCGTTCTGCTGGCCGACCGCGCCGGGCCGTGGGTGCTGGTCATCGGGGGCATGCGTTATGTTTTCGTCCTGGCCGGAAAGATGTTGCCGTGGTTGCAGGGAGATTTGCCGCCCAGCACCTGGCGCAAGGGAGTTTGCGTCGCCCAGGGCATCGTGCTGGCCGTCGCGCTTGTGCCGTGGTTTCCGGCGGTGCTGGCGCAGTCGACGCTGGCGCTTTCGCTTGCTGCGCTGATGCATTCATTCGGGCGCGATACGCTTTGGCTTTGGCGGCATCGCGCGGGTGGACATCGCTGATTGCGAATGACGCCGGTAGGCCAACGAAAACGAAAAAACGGCACCCGAGGAACATGGATCAAAAACTCAGGAGGTTTTCATGCAGATACTGAAATGGACAATTCAAAAAAAACTGCTCGTCGGCACCGCCGCGCTTTTGGTCGGCTGGGGCCCGGCGCACGCCGAGCCCGCAGACTGGAAGATCGACCCCGAGCATCTCTCGGTCGCATTCGAGGTCGAGCACATCGGCTACCAGCATCAGATCGGCCTGTTTCGCGAAGCCGGGGGCAGCTTCCGCTACGATCCGGAAACGCGAGAGTTGAGCGAAGGCCGGTTCGAGGTGGACGCGGCCAGCGTATTCACCGCCCACGAAGAACGCGACAAGCATGTTCGCAACGATGATTTCCTGGACGTCGACGATCATCCCGTCATCGTTTTCGAGGCCACGGGATACACGCCGGGCGAGGGCGATGGCGGAACGCTGGCCGGCACCCTGAAGCTGCTGGGCCAGACCCACCCGGTCGAACTGGACGTGACCATCAACAAGCGCGCGAAGTATCCGTTCGGCCACGGTAAGGAAACGCTTGGCGTCTCGGCGCGCACGACCATCGAGCGCAGCCGCTGGGGCATGGATTACGCGGTCAGCAACGGCCTGGTCGGCGACGAGGTCGCGCTGCGGTTCGAGTTCGAGGCGATCCGGCAGTAGGGCTATTCGTAGCGCAACGCCTCGATCGGGTCGAGCCTGGAGGCTCGGCGGGCGGGGTAGTAGCCGAAGAACACCGCGATGAAGATCGCGATGGCGACCGCGCCGGCGAGCGTCCAGGGGCTGATCAGCACCGGGAAGTCGCCGAGGCCGGCGGCGAGATACGTCGCGCCCATGCCGAAGGCCATGCCCAGGATGCCGCCCAGCAGGCCGAGCACGGTGGCCTCGACCAGGAACTGGGTCAGCACGTCG
>CAYYZR010000248.1:0-3250 GCA_964476005.1 uncultured Halomonas sp. | reverse complement strand
CCGTAACCATGATGAGCAATGAACGAAGACCCTAACAGTACCAACGGCTCCGGCGGCAAGACCTGGCTGGAAAGGCTTGGACGCATTTTCGGGGCAGACCCCCGGAGCCGGGAAGATCTGCTGGACCTGTTGCGCGAAGCCTCGGCAAGCGGACTGATCGAGGCCGAGACGCTGAAGATGATCGAAGGCGCGCTGGAGGTCGATGAACTCCAGGTGCGCGACGCGATGATCCCGCGCTCGCAAATGGTGGTCATCCACAAGGGCGACACCCTCGACGAGGTTCTGGCCATGATCATCGAGTCGGGACATTCCCGATTCCCGGTGGTCGGGGAGGACAAGGACGAGATCCAGGGTATTTTGCTGGCCAAGGACCTGCTGCAGCTGGTCGTGCGCGAAAATACCGATCTCAAGCTGGCCGACCTGGTCCGCGAGCCGGTCATCATTCCCGAGTCCAAGCGTCTTAACGTGCTGCTCAACGAGTTCCGCGTCAACAAGAATCACATGGCCATTGTCGTGGATGAGTACGGCGGGGTCGCCGGGCTCATCACGATCGAAGACGTTCTGGAGGAAATCGTCGGCGACATCGACGACGAGCACGACGCGGAGACGGTCGAAGATATCCAGTCGCTGGACGAAGGGCATTACCTGGTTCAGGCGCTGACCCCCATCGACGACTTCAACGAATCCTTCGGTTCGGAGTTCAGCGACGAGGAATTCGACACCATCGGCGGCCTGGTCGTGTCCGAGTTCGGCTACGTGCCCGAGGTCGACGAGATCGTCGAACTCGGCGGCTGGCGATTCGAGGTCACGGCCGCCGACGACCGGCGTCTGCACGCGATGCGCGTCGGACCCGCAGAACCGGCCCAATCTCCCGAAACCTGACGACGCACTATACGAACGGTCGCACTGACGACTGGCGACTTCCCTGTTTGAAGCGGGCGAATATATGTGATATATATCACGATGGGTGGCAAAAAAATTGCCATATCTCGCAAACCTTGACAGGGAGTCAATTCGTGAAAATTACCAAAACGATCCTGGCGCTTGGCGCTTCCGCATTGCTGGCCTCCAGCATCAGCGCCATTGCGCAGGATGAAGAAGAAAGCTACATCCTCGAGATGACCGAGGTCGGAATCAAGCTGGGCCACACGGCGAAGTTCCGAGAAGCCGTGAAGCCCTACAACGCCTGCATTGCAGAGAACGATTCGGACGCCGAGTGGAGCGCGTGGCGCAACGTCGGCGGTGAAGGCACCACCTATCATTTCGTTTCAACGATGGCCAACTGGGCCGAGATGGATGCTTCGGACGAGGCGCTCCAGAGTTGCTGGTCCGAGCATATGGAAAACATCATGGCGCACGTCGACTCGGTGTCGACCAGCTTCGCCCGGCCGATGGCCGACTGGAGCGGAGATGCAGAGGGCTACGACGTGGTCCGCCTGCACCAGTTCCGGGTCGATG
This sequence comes from uncultured Halomonas sp., assembly GCA_964476005.1. Lineage (GTDB taxonomy): Bacteria > Pseudomonadota > Gammaproteobacteria > Xanthomonadales > Wenzhouxiangellaceae. Next base: position 1,792 of record CAYYZR010000248.1, on the reverse strand, counting down.
ACGGCGAAATGTTCCGGGAAGCGGTCGGGGGGATCACATCGATCCTGAAGGAAGCCGAGCACGCGCACCTGGGTTCCTGGTACGACATGATCGGCAACAGCAGCAACGAGCCGGACTATTTCGTGGTGTCGCACTACGACAACTTTGCTGCGATGGACGAGGACCGTGCCGGTCCCTACAGCGTCGTGAGCGAGCATGCAGGCGAGGCGCGGGCCGACGAACTTTGGGAACAGTTCGGCGACGCGCTGCACGACGATTGGGAATACTTCCACCTCATGCTTCGCCGCGACGCCGAGTTGAGTCACAGCGGCGACTAGTAAACAAGTCAATCGCAGGGCCGCGAGCGGCCGGCCCGGCGCCATGCCGGGTCGGCCGTTTTTTTTGCCTTGTCTCAGCTCGCTTCCAGCCAGTCTTCCATCGGCGGGCAGGAACATACAAGATTGCGATCGCCGTAGACGTTGTCGACCCGGGCGACAGAGGCGAAGAACTTGCCCAGCTTCAGCGACGCCACCGGCCAGCCGGCCTGCTGGCGGCTGTAGGCGTGATTCCACTCGTCTGCGCTCAATTCGGCAACGGTGTGCGGCGCCATCTTCAGCGGGTTGTCCTCGGCGTCGAACTCGCCCGAGGCGACCCTGTCGATCTCGCGCCGGATTTCGACCATGGCCTCGATGAAACGGTCCAGTTCCTGCTTCGATTCGCTTTCGGTCGGCTCGATCATCAGCGTGCCGGGCACCGGCCACGACATGGTCGGGGCGTGGAAGCCGAAGTCGATCAGCCGCTTGGCCACGTCTTCCTCGCTGATGCCGGCGGACTCCTTGAACGGGCGCAGGTCGACGATGCATTCGTGCGCGATGCGGCCGTTCTTCCCGGTGTATAGGATGTCGTAGTGGCCCTCGAGGCCCCTGGCGACGTAGTTGGCGTTGAGGATCGCCACGTCGGTGGCCTTGCGCAGACCGTCCCGGCCCATCAGCGCGATATAGGCCCACGAGATCGGCAGAATGGCCGCCGAGCCCCAGGGGGCAGCTGAAACCGCCGGGTTGGTGCCGTGGCCGGCGCCCAGGATGCCGCTGACATGTCCCGGCAGGTGCGGCTTCAGGTGTTCGCGAACCCCGATGGGGCCGATGCCCGGTCCACCACCGCCGTGCGGAATGCAGAAGGTCTTGTGCAGATTCAGATGGCAAACGTCGGCGTAGTCGGCGATGCGCGAGACGCCCACCAGCGCGTTCATGTTGGCGCCGTCGAGATAAACCTGTCCGCCGGCGTCGCGCACCTCGTTGCAGATCTCGACCACGTCCTGCTCGAACACGCCGTGGGTCGACGGGTAGGTGATCATCAGTGCGGCGAGTTCGTCGCGGTGCTTTTCGATCTTGGTCGACAGGTCGGCGCGGTCGATGTTGCCCTTGCTGTCGCAGCCCACCACCACGATCGTGTAACCCACCATCTGCGCGCTGGCCGGGTTGGTGCCGTGCGCCGACGAAGGGATCAGGCACACTTTGCGGTGACCTTCGCCGCGTGCGTCCTGCCAGTGCCGGATGGTCAGCAACCCCGCGTACTCGCCCTGCGATCCGGCGTTGGGCTGTAGCGAGATGGCGTGGAAGCCGGTGATCTCGCGCAGCATGCGCTCCAGGTCGTCGATCAACTCGTGATAGCCGCGCGCCTGGTCGTGCGGGCAAAGCGGGTGCAGGTCGGAAAATTCCGGCCAGGTGACCGGCATCATTTCGGCCGTGGCGTTGAGCTTCATGGTGCACGAGCCCAGCGGAATCATCGCGTGGGCGAGGCTCAGGTCGCGGTT
>CAYYZR010000247.1:0-3258 GCA_964476005.1 uncultured Halomonas sp. | reverse complement strand
GCCTCCTCTTCGGGGGCCTCCTCTTCGAGGGCCTCCTCTTCGGGGACTTCCGCTTCGGGCGCCTCCGCTTCGGGCGCCTCCGCTTCGGGCGCTTCCGGCGCCTGCGCCGTCTCGCCATGCTCGACTTCACGATGCAATGCCGAAATCAAGGAGCGCGCCTGCGACGCGAGTGGCGCAGTATTGAAATGATCCGTGGAAACCGCCCGCCTCTGGAGTCGATCCAGGCGCTTGCCCAGAAGCGAGCGGAGATCTTCCATCAATTCCACTGAGGCTTCGCCGGGCTCACTGTCGGTATCGAGCACTTCCTGCAGATATTCCTCTATGAGTTGCAGACTGTCGGCTTCGTCCCCAATCGGCGCCAGGCGCAATGTGCCTTTGATCGTATGCACCGCGCGGATCAGATCTCTATCAACGTCGGCTGGCCAGCCTTGTCGACGGCTGGTTTCAATCCAGCGGTCTATTGTTTCCAGATGGTCCTTGATCTCCTTGACCATCAATTGCACCAGCGTCGGGTCCAGGCCCTCGAGTTCCGGGAGATCGCTTTCCTCTCCGATGCCGGCTATACGTCCGAGCAGTGAATCGACGTCGTCTTGGTCCAGTTCCGGCATATCGCCAACCAGGGCCGCACGCAGACTTGGCAGTGCCTCGATAGCCTCACCGACCAGATCAGCCACCTGCTCTGCGCTGTATTGACCATCCAGCGTCTGATTCAGCAGTTGCTCGACTTGCCATGCAAACTCGCCGATTCGGTCGGCACCAGCCATCCGGCCCGACCCCTTCAAAGTGTGGAACGAGCGCCGAATATCGGTGAGCAAAGACTGATCGGTCAGACGCGAACGCCACTCGGGATAGCCTCGCTGAAGGGATGCGAGCTCTTCGTCGAATTCCTCCAGGAAAATCGACATCAGGTCGAAATCGTCGCTGTCCAGCACGCCGCTTTCGGGCAGGGCGGACTGTTCGCTCGGCTCCTTGCCGTCCTGCTCCGATTCACCATGCATGCGGTGTTCGTCGGATTCGAGCCCTTCGGGCGCTTCTGGCTCGTCCGAAGTCGACTCGAACTCGATGGACAGCGGTTCCTCATCGTCAATGCCGGCGTCTTGCGATTCGCTGAGCGCCGCCATGCCTTCCATGCGGGCGCCGGTTTCGGCCTCCGTCGATTCCTTGGCCGCCTCGCCGAAATCGATCGACAGCGCCTCTTCATCACTTTCAGCAGATTGTTCGACCGGCGCTGGCTCTTCGACTTCGTTTGACGCTTCAGCCTCGGCTGGCAGGGGGACTTCCGGTTCAGCACGTTCCGACGGCGCGGCGGATTCGCCAAGGTAACCGAGTCCGATGAGGCGATTGCGGGCATCGTGAAGATACTCCGCACCACGGTCGTCGAGACGCGTCAGGCTGTCGAGGTAGAACTCGACGACGACCAGCGCTTCGGCCAGACCCTCCAGACGTTCTTCGTCAACGTCGTCGGTTGCCCCATCGCGCATTTCATCGCCAATGCACGCGGCACTGGCTTCGAGCATTTCAGCGGCAATCGGTTGGCCTGCCATATGCAGCACGCCGCCGACCCGCCCCAGGATCCGGATCGACTGCTCGACACTGTCGGAATTCGCCTGGCCACGGTGGACCTGGTCAAGAAGGTGCTTGGCCTGGCCAAGGTCGTCCAGCGCTTCTCTGAGCACTTGCCGCATGACGCGGCGGTGTTCCGCCTTGGGCAGGTGCTGGCCATCCCCTTCAAGGAGATCCGACTCAGGCGCCTCACCCAGATAAAGGACAGATTCGTCCAGTTCGGATTCGACCAGCAATAGTTCACGCGCCACGTCAAGCAAAACCGGGTTTTCGGGATCGGCCGTCAGTTCGCCAAGCCGATCGGCCTGCTGGCGCACACGCTGCTTTAGCCGGTCCAGGCCCAGCATGCCCAGACTGTCGGCGACCGACCTGAGCAAACCGGCCTGTTCGGTGATGCCCCGACCCTCCGCCTTGTGTCCCAGCAAAAATTCGTTGAGCGTCTCCTTGGCCTGATTCAGTTCGCCGCGGGCAGCCTCGGCAATTGCCGTGAACAATTCGCGGTTGCGACCCGACAGCACGCTGCGTGCACGTTCCAGATCGAGTTGATCGACCTCGCGTTTGTAGGTCTCGGAACGGAGACGATCGATTTCGGCGCATCCCGGCGCTGCTGCGTGCAGATCACCAACCAGTGCGAGCGTCACCTTGTCGGCGTGTCCTAGAACGGAATCATCTTCACCGTCTTCGCCGAGCCGTCGCAGCAACTGGTCGAGCGATGCGAGATGGGCCTGGATCTGCGGACCCGGCTTGAGTTGTCCGCCGGCCAGGCCCTTGAATACGGCTTCGGCAACCTTGCCCAGGCGCCTCAACTGCAGCGACGGCGCGTGTTGCAGCGAAAGCGTGAAATCGACCAGCCCGCCAATGTCACTCGAGTCCTTGAGCCAGTCCCGCAGTGCTCGTTGGTAGGTGCGCCGCAGTTCCTCGGCGTTCAGCGGCACGTAATCGCCGCTTCCGTCATCGTTCAGCGCCTCGATGCCAGTAACCGCAGCGGGTTTGGCAACCGGCTCCAGCCCGGCCGCGGCATGCGTTCGGTCAATGAAATCAGCCAGCACCTCGGGCGTATCCGGTGCACCGGTTTCCAGCCGTTCGAGATAGTCGGGCAGAATCGCAATGCTTTCAAGCAGGACCATGGCCGTTTCCGGGTCTGGCTGGTCGATCGCCTGCAACGCGCGGCCGAGCGAATCGGCCAATGCAGCCGCGCCCGCGACGTCAAGCGCTTCGAGCGTCGCGGCGAGTTTGCGCGATGCCGCTCGAGCCTGGTCGAGATCCGGCGCGGTTGCGTCGGGCTCACCCGCCCAGGCTTCGAGCGCCTGGCGGATCTCGTCGCACAGCGCGACCAGGTATGGACGAGTCCACTGGATACCCTGGGCGCGAGCTGCCGAAGAACTGTTCAACATGCCGACCTCACTTGCCGTGATTCACGCCGCAATGGCCTAAGGTGCCCATCACCTCGGCTCAACCCTGATCTTCGGGCAACGTGAAGTCGGATACCGAATCGCGCAGATCGCGTACCAGGTCGGCCAGACTGACCACGGATTTGGCCGTTTGGCTGGTGCCCTCCGATGTCTGCACCGACACGTCTCTGATCGAGTTCATCAGGCGCGCGATCTTGCCGGCGTTCTGGGACTGCTGCTGCGCCTGCTCCGAGATGTCCTGAATCAGACGGGCGAGGTCATTCGACACCTTCTCGATGGATTC
>CAYYZR010000246.1:0-3277 GCA_964476005.1 uncultured Halomonas sp. | reverse complement strand
CCGGAAACCGTAAAAAAATGCCCGGCGCAAGGGCCGGGCAATACTGTTGGAGCAGCAGGGAGTGTCATTGATCCGCAGTGAAGTTCGAATTACCTTGCCGATCAATACATGCAGAACGATACACCCCGCCTATGGATTTGTGAAATGAATTGTTTATATCGGAGTCATAGGTAGAGAAGATAGGCAATCACCTCAGCGCCTGCGCCAGAGCGTCCAGCTCGGGCGCCATGGGGTCGGCGCGACTGGGGCGTTGCAGCAGTTCGTCCAGCGCCGGGGGCAGTGGAATTTTCCGCCCGATGATGGGTTCGATCACGGTCTCGAACTTGGCCGGGTGAGCGGTGGCCGCGACCAGCGCCGGTTGCCGGTGGCCGTCGCCCCGCAGCCTCGACAGCAGTTCCAGCGCGCACGCGGTGTGTGGGCACACGATCCGGCCATGTACCTCGTATTCGCGCCGAATGCACGATTTGATGGCGTCGTCGTCGATGCTTTCGGCGTGAATGCCGGCATCGCGCGGATTGGTGTCGCGGTAGAACCAGGCCAGCCGCTCGAAGTTGCTGGGATCCCCCACGTCCATCGCGTTGGCCAGCGTCCGGAGACCGGCGCGGCCGCGATACTCGGCGCCGCCGAAATAATCGGGAAGCGTGCGATTTGCATTCGTGGCCAAGTACACGCGGCGGATCGGAAAGCCCATGTCGCGCGCCACGATGCAGGCCAGCGCATTGCCCAGGTTGCCGGTGGGCACGATCACGTCCAGCGGGTCGGGGCTGCGAAGGCGCACCGCGGCCAGCGCGTAGTAACTGATCTGCGGCAGCAGGCGGCCGATTGAAATGCTGTTGGCCGAGGTCAGGCCATGGCGCTCGACCAATTCCGGATTGCCGAGCGCCTGCTTGGCCAGCCGCTGACAGTCGTCGAAGCTGCCCTCGACCCGAAACGCCTGGACGTTGTCGCCGAACGCGCCGAGCTGGTGGGCCTGGCGACCCGATACGCGGCCGTCGGGGTACAGGATGACGACACGAAACCCCGGCTGGCGATGGAATGCGGCGGCCACGGCGGCACCGGTGTCGCCCGACGTCGCGACCAGAACCGTGCGCGGCGGCGACGATTCCGAACGCAGCGCACCCAGGCTGCGCGCCAGGAAGCGGGCGGCAAAGTCCTTGAACGCTGCGGTTGGACCGTGGAACAGTTCCATCATCCAGGCCGGGTCATCTCGATCGGTCGTCGCCAGGGGTTCAATGGGCAACGGCAGGTCCAGCGCGTCGCGGCAGATTGCACCCAGCCGCTCGGCCAGCGCCGAGCCGTCGAAGAACGGCGCAAGAACTTCGGTCGCGCATTCGGGCAGGCTGATATGCGGCTGGAAGGCGCCCGCATCGAAGCGGGGCAGGGCGGTCGGAACATACAACCCGCCATCGGGCGCCAGCCCGGCCTCGAGCGCCTCGGTAATGCCGGATTCCAGCTTCGGGTCGCGTGTGCTGGTGAATTTCATTCAAGCTCCACGATGCGTGCGCCGGGCGCGGCGACCGGCGAGACGAAGGCTTCCGCGACCAGGCCGGCGTCGGCGAAGGCATCGACCATTGCCCTGCCGGCCGATTCCGCATCGAACTGGTCGACAAACCAGCCGAACACGGTCGGGCCGGCGCCCGAGATCGACGCGCCCAGCGCCCCGTGTTCAAGCGCGGCCCGCTTGACGTGGGCAAAGCCGGGAATCAGCGCTGCGCGGCGCGGTTCGACCATCACGTCGCTCAGCCCCGAACGGATGAGTTCGATATCGCACTGGTGGCAGCCGGCCAGCACCTGGGCCAGGTTGGACGACTGGGCGACCACGGTCGCCAGGTCGAACGGCTCGGCGAGGCACTGTCGGGCGTCGCGGGTATTGACCTGGTAGTCGGGATGCACCGCTACCGCCGTCAGTCCGCCGGGCACCGGGATCGCGACCAGGCGATCGGCAGTGGCCAGCACCAGGCCGCCGAGAAGCTGGCAGCCCACGTTGTCGCCGTGCGCGGCGCCGCTGGCGACGGCCTCGCCGGCGAGCGCGAACGGGTAGAGCTGCTCGGGCGCGAGATCGAGCTCCAGCAGCGTGGAGGCAGCCACCACCGCCGCCACGGCAGACGCCGCCGAACCGCCCAGCCCGGACGCCAGCGGTATGCCTTTTTCGATAGCCAGTTCGATGCCGATATCGATTCGATGCGCTTCGAGCAGAGCCATCACCGCGCGTGATGCGGTGTTGGATTCGGCGTCAATCGGCAACGCATGCCGGCTGCCGCTGATCGAGACGATGCGAACGCCGGGCGCGGAACTTCGCGATGCGGTGACCCGATCGGACGGAGAAACCAGCGCATGCCCCAGCAGGTCGAAGCCGACTGCTGCATTGCCGACGCTGGCCGGCGCCGTGGCGGTGGCGAACGATATGCTCATTCAATCAATCCCGGTCTTCCAGGTGGTTGATTCGCTTGACCGCAATAAGCGACGGCGATCGTGTGAATCGGGAATTATTCAAATTGTGTTAATATAACCTGACAAGTTCAAAGCAAAGGGCTGGATATATTCCGGAACCCGGCTGCGACTGATTTGCAGTCATTGATGAAAAAAATTCGTGGTGAACGGGGAATCGTCACGATCAAACGACCTGCAGAGCCAGTACAAGAATACTATCGCGCTCCGATTGATCGCAGGTTGTCGATCGTGTAGATAATCCGAGTCCGGTCACGCGTTGGCCGGCTTCAATACGATCATTGTTCGACTGCGCTTTTTGAATGCGCTTCCTGATCGTGATTGTTTTCTCGTTTCGCGTTCGTTCGAGTCCTCGATCGGGGCTATGGACGTGCGTGACTTTGTCATCGCGGTGGAGCGCTATTACTTTCCGAACCTGCTCTTGCCGATCCCGATCGGTGGGTACGGGAGAGCGATAACGACCGTTTCTCATCATGGACCTTCCGGGAAATTCTCGAGTCAGGAGATCTCGAGCTGTCTGCCCCTGCTTTGTTTTCCCATTCATTTCTCCATTACAAAGGTGGAAGCGAAGACATGATGAGCAGAAACAAGTTATCCCAGGCGATTCTCTGGGGTCTGGCCGCCAGCGCCACCACGCTGCAGGCGCAGGACGAGCAGAACAACCAGGATGAAAATTCCAGAGAGATCGAACGAATCGTCGTCACTGCGACCAAGACCGAAGAGGTTGATTTGCAGTCGGCTCCGGTCACGGTCCAGGCGCTCGGGGCGGAAGAACTGAACCAGCAGAACATCGGCAACTTCGATGATCTTCGCAACAGCGTTCCCGGTC
>CAYYZR010000245.1:0-3299 GCA_964476005.1 uncultured Halomonas sp. | reverse complement strand
GATCCGAGGCCGTCAGGCAACTGTTCTGGAACTCGGCGGCGTCCAGGGGCTGGCGGATCGACAGCGTTGTCGATACGGTCGACCCGGACAGCGAGCGCTGGAGTCTGTCGACCACCGGGACCGGCATCAACGCCGAAGTGTTATCGGTGCTGGGCTCGCGCGCGGTCGGCATCGGCTATCCCGCGCCGCCCGCGGCACTTTCGGTTCGCTCCCGCGATGCGTGGAGCTGGACAAACGGCAACGGCCGCGGCGACTTCTACGTCGGTGACGGCCTGGTCGGGCTGTCGATGGGCGTGGCACTCGGCGGCGGCGGGCGCGGCGTCAGCCGCATCTGGACCAACGGCGGCGTCGAGCACCTGTTCATCGGTTCTGCAACGCACGGCCTGACGATGGGCATCCTGCCCGGCCAGGTCGGCGTCAACACCGGCGGACCCACCGCAGCCCTGGACGTCAACGGGGACGCGCGTGTCCGCGACCTTGGGCACGCAGAGGCCACGCCGAGGAACGTTCATGCAGATGCACAGGGCAACTTATCGACTGCGCCACGGGAGAGCTTTCTGGCGGTTCCAAGCACAGCATTTGCACCATTCTTCTCCTTGATCCCGCATGCCGCAACGCCCACCGCATTCGGGCTGCAAAACGGCACTTCGGGTTCGGATGGATACGCAGCGGCGCCGATCGAAGCCATACCGCACGGCGCCGCGGTGACTGGCCTCGATATCTGGTTTTTCGACGCTTCGCCTGAAAATCTGGTCGCAATTCTCGTGGAGTGTCCCCACACGGCGTCGGAATGGTTGCCCGGTGTGAGCGGCGAATGCAGCGAAATCGCCCGCGTCGAAACGACCGGGCAGAGCTTGACAACGACCCGGACCGCACAGGCACCTTCATTGCCGGCGAATCGAATCGATCACGAAACGAACGCCTATCACCTCTTCGTCACAGCCGGAGTCTGGGGGAACGATCTGTTCCTGCGATCAGCGCGGTTGAGGTTCACGCACTAGCCTGCCCGCCGACCTGGCCAGGGGCCCGATCTCAACCCGGCGGCCAGCCCATCTGTCGGCCGCCGAGCAGGTGCAGGTGGATATGCCACACCGACTGGCCGCCGGCCTCATTGCAGTTGAAGTTAAGGCGGTAGCCATCATCGGCAATACCCTCGCTGGCAGCAATCTTCTTCGCCGCCAGCACCATCCGGCCGACAACTTCGGCGTCGTCGTCTTCGAGCTCGTTGAGCGTTCGGATCTTGCGCTTGGGAATGATCAGAATATGCACCGGCGCTTGCGGGTTGACGTCGCGGAACGCCAGCAGATCGTCATTTTCCCAAACAATGTCGGCCGGAATCTCGCGGTCGATGATTTTTTCGAACAGGTCTTCGGACATAGTTGGTCTCCAAGGGGCGGAACTGCAATCGATCCTCTCGACAATAACAAATCCGACCCCATCGAGGATAATGCCGAGCTGCCCCGCCGTCTACGAAATCCGGACGGAACCGCGGGTGCGCGGGCTCAGGAAGTCGTACTCGCTTTCCATGACGTCGGTGCCCATGAGCTTGTCCCAGAAGCGGAAGTAAAGCCCGTAGTTGGTGCGCGGGTTCTTGTGGTGCAGATCGTGATGCGCGGCTGTGATCAGGTGCCGGCCGGGAAGCCCCCGCAGCCACCATTTGGGGAATATCTCCCAGCCGCAGTGGTTGAATACTGCCGCCATGGTCATCAGCATCAGTATGAACAGCACCGCGCCTATATGTATCGGGATGAACAGCGCCAGCAGCGGCGGAAAGACGGCGCCGACGATCGATTCGTACGGGTGAAACGAGAACGCCGCCCAGGGGGTGGGCGGCCGCGACTCGTGGTGCACGCGGTGCATGGTGCGAAACAACGCCGGATGATGCATCGCCCGGTGGGTCCAGTAGAAATACGTATCGTGCAGAAAAAGGTATAGGAAAACGCTGACCGGAATCCACCACAGCGGATAGGCATGGATATCCGTATACACCGCCGTACCGCCCAGCTTCCAGAGCTCGATGACCACGGCCGCGGGTGCAGCGTAGATAAAGGACGACAGCAGCGACCAGCCGATTTCGCGGCGCACCGCGCCTGGCCCGGGCCGCCCCCGCATCAGCTTGATCGCCCGGACCTTGTCCGGGGGTCTGCCCCACAGCAGCCAGTAGAACAACCCTGAAATCATCGCGTAACGAAGCGCAATGATCGCCGTCAGCGCCAGGAAGGTAACGGTCAGGCTAGAAAGCGGGATCTGAGCGAGCAGGTTCATTTCGCGATTGTACGGGAGCGCTTTGCGCGACGGTGTCGATGCTGACCGGAAACCGTCGCGCCGCCCCACGCCAGGAGACCTTCGGTCAAAGGCACGCCGCCGAATACCTCAAGCGCCCTGACCGAGACTTGTATGCCGAATTAATGGCGAGGACCTGATTGCCGGCATAGCCGGCACGCACAGCCGTAAGCGCGTTGCGGGCAACTCAACTGTTCGTGCTCAAGGATTCCACAAACCGGCCAACAAACTAATCCAATGTCTTCCGGGCAACGAAATGGCGCATCACGCCGTGCGCCCTGTAGTGCGGGCGTTCGATGCAGAAACCCGCATTTTCGACGATTATTTCGGTGTCCCGATTCGGATGACAGCCGCCGCTGATCAGCGTCCAGGGCGGTTGCAGGGTATCCAGCACCCAGCGGCCCAGGCGACTGCGCGCATGCACGTGCTCGAGCATCAGCAGCCGCCCGTCCGGCTTGAGCACACGGCGAATCTCGGCCAGGCCGCGTGCCGGATCCGGCACGCTGCAGAACACCAGCCCCGAGACGACGGTATCGAACAAGGCATCGGCGAAAGGCAGGTGTTCGGCGCTGCTGACCATCAGGCCGGCCTCCGGCGAGCGGCGCCGTGCCCGGTCCAGCGCTGCACGGTTGGGATCCAGCGCGAAGAGTTCGACCGGATCGGGATACAGCGGCAGCATCTGCCCGGTACCGCAACCCACCTCCAGCACCCGGCCGCGTGCAAGCTCGGCCAGCGAACGTCGCCAGCGCTGCATGCCGGGCATCAGCGCCATGGACAGGTCGTACAGCCACGGGATTTGCTCTACCCCACGCATTCGAAAGCTCCTGTCTCAGAACCGATAGACACGACGGAACCGGAGCTGTTCGACCTTCGGAGACGCCTCCCGCAATATGCCGGGCAAGGTTTTTGCCGGCCGGGGCTATATCCTCCCGAAGCCTTGCCTCAGATCAGCTTTTCGAGTTCCGGGACGATCTCGAACAGGTCGCCGACAAGACCATAATCGGCCACTTCGAAGA
>CAYYZR010000244.1:0-3307 GCA_964476005.1 uncultured Halomonas sp. | reverse complement strand
CTGATTACAAATCAGGCGTTCCACTATAAGCCTCAACAATTTCCAGAAGCCAACCACTTACTATTCAATAGCTTATGGCATTTCAGGTTTTGGAGACTGTTGACATTTATGGCCAATTATTAGTATAAAGTGCCCCTATATTGCCCCTGTGGGCACATTTTCGGCCTTTTCCATTTCGGAGAATCTCATGGCGACAATCGAACGGCGCGAGCGGCAATCAGGGGTCGTGTATCTGGCCGACGTGCGCATCAGGGGCTTCCCGCGCCAGAAGAAAACCTTCAAGCGGCTCACCGATGCCAGAATCTGGGCGCAGCAGACCGAGGCGGCAATCCGGAGCGGAGAATTCCGCGACGTACACAAAACCGCCAGACAGAAAACCTTTCAGGCGCTGATTGAACGGTACAGGTCAGACGTGTTCTCTCAGAAGGCTTCGAAAACCCAGGAGGGGGAAAAATACATCATTGACCGGTGGGAGAAAGCCCTAGGGAAAAACGTTCTTTCGTCTATCAATTCTGAGCTTGTCAACCGCACGCTTCTTGAAATCGAAGCTGAAGGAGACACGCGCCAGAGAAACGGCCACAAGAACCGGGACTCCCATGCTCCCGCTCAGCCGAAAAGCCGACGAACCATGAAGTACTACCGCGACACTTTGGCCATGGTGTTCAAGCACGGCGCTAAATGGGGCTGGATCGGGCATGACCCCATGGACAACGTTAAACCGATCACAAAGCTCCGGAATGAGCGAATCCGCTACCTGGATGACGACGAGCGGAAAGCGCTCCTGGCGGCCTGCAGGGCCTGCAATAACAGGCAGCTTTACCCGCTCGTCGTATTTGCCCTGAGCACAGGCGGCCGAAAAGGCGAAATTCTGGGCTTGACGCTGGACGACGTGGATTTGAAGCGTGGTGTAGCGATTTTCCGGAACACAAAGAACGGCGAAATCCGGGCCGTACCCCTGGTCGGCCACCTGAAAGAAATCCTCCAGGCGCAAATCGACTGGGTAAAGGAGAAATATAAGGGCTTGGACGAAAAACCGTCCAAGCGGTGGCTATTTCCGAGCCGGAACGGCCAGGCGCCCATAGATATACGCAAGCCGTGGGAAAAAGCGCGAGACTCGGCGGGACTCATCGACTTCCGATTCCATGACCTGCGGCACAGCACGGCCAGCTATCTGGCCATGAGCGGTGCCAGTCAGCTGGAAATCGCCGAAGTGCTGGGCCATCGGACCCTACAGATGGTCAAGCGGTACTCACACCTGTCAGACAGTCATGTCAAAGGCTTGATCTCAAGGCTGGATAAGTCGATTTTCTGATTAGTTTAGACTGACGACAAGGGGATTTGAAGCGAGATTTTAAAGAACCTTGCGGAACTCGGGAAAATGCAATGCTCAGAATACTCTCTACACCATGTATGAGCGCATCAAGACTAGCTAAAAAGCTGAGCTTGAGCTATAAATTGCTATTCCTCTCATTCAGCAAAACAGACTCTGCCGTCTCCCCTTCATAGTTTCGGTTGTTATTCCACTGGATTGCGAGGGCCTCAAACTCTAGATAAAGCTTCTTATTGTCAATGTCATCTCTAAGCTTTGATACAAAAGGCTTAGCTTTTCGCCAATGATCTAGCACTATTCCTCGGCTGAATTCCTTAAAAAACCTTTCGTCAAGCGTACCGGTTCTCACCGCGATTGCCATCAATTCGTAATCATTTAACATTGCCCCAATCGCATCGACTTGAGAAGAATCCCAGTGAGATTCGTCTGCCCAAACAGCCAAGCCTCCATTTTTTCTACCAAGCTTGATAAATTCTTGTCGAGCCGATATGCAATCCTCATCCCAGATATTACGGTTGAGCAAGTCTAAAGTAGCACTTGTCCTTGTAAGCTGCCTTTGCGAAGAGAATCCCAGAAGGGCAATACCTGCTCCAACGAAGATCCCGCCAGCAGACAGGAATGCTGGCCAGACACCGGTTTCTATCTCGTGAAGAAGTGCACCCATGACGCCAGAGTTGCTGGCAGTGACTAGCGGCTGATGCTCCTGTCTGGCATCAGTGCCATCGCTTTGACCGCTTGGCTGGTCTTCAATCACCCCATGGCGGACGTCATAATTCGGGGCTGGATGATGAATGAATAAATCGACCAACGTGAGGCTAAATCCAACCGCAATAAAAAAGGTCCCTAATCCTAGTAGGATTAGAGGACCTTTTTCTACTATCAATTGGATTTTTCGAGGGTTCAAGAAAGTCTTTCAGCAAATAAAAAACTTATTTTCCAAACCCGCTCCAGCCTTCGCTCAAAGTCGAAAACATAAGCATCCTCCTTCCTAAGTTAATTACAATCTTTGACAGATTACAGTATGAAGGCGAATTCTGTCAAGAGAAAACCACAGCGACCCCTAACACCCCCGGAATCTAACCTATTGTTTTCTAAAGATTTGTTTACATCGACCATCAGAAACTAATGCTCACCGGATATGAATACCCTCATCAGTGCTTTCGGTCCTTCGGTGGATGTGGATCATTTCCGTAGCTATCGCTATCTCGTATCGAGCCGTCTTTCCGATGAATTCGGAGTTCAGAACGCTCTCGCTTAGCTTGCTCTCGCCCTCGGTCGATAGCTTCGGCTTGAGTATCGTGGACACTGCCCGCGCGGCTAGAACCCTCAGTTTTTGTCGCCCATCCATCACTGTGCGGAACGACATGAACGTTTTTCTTCGACATCACAAAACTCCTTAATCACAATATAGTGTGTCTACGATCATACACTAATACAAGATATTGTGCCAGAGAAGTCATAAGCCAACCCTCACCTTCAGAAATAACGGGATTTCTGGCCTTAGCGGTGCAAGCTCCGTTCGCCTTGGCGCTACCAGTTCTCAGACAATTCCTACGGGGTGTCAGACAATTCTGGCGCGCAGCGGGAAGAAATCCGACAGAACACCGGGAACCTTTCCTATAGCCGCCAGGAAATGGCTCCTGCAGACTGGATTCTGCGTGGTCGGCAAGTTTTGGGCCCGAGGCCGACGAAGACCATGCCAGCCGGATTTGTCCAGGTGCAGCCCCAAAATATTTTTGGAAGCTCAGTGAACCGACACAGACCGGCACCAAAAAGCCGCCTCTTTGGGGCGGCTTTTTTTTTGAGCCCGACGCCTGCTACTTGCTGAAATCTGCCGTGCCTAACTGTGCCCATTTATTTCTTACTGCACCAAATTTGCACCAAATGCTAAAAATAAGGGCTTAGCATTTCTGCTAAGCCCTTGTAATTATTGGTTGCGGGGGCAGGATTTGAACCTACGACCTTCAGGTTATGAGA
>CAYYZR010000243.1:0-3316 GCA_964476005.1 uncultured Halomonas sp. | reverse complement strand
ATACCGGGGTGCGGTTGCAACGCTACATCATCCAGGAATGGGGCGAGGTCTACGATATTGGTGTCATCGCCCGGAATGGACCGGCCACCGCTCTGGCCGTGGGAAGCTGCCTGGCGCTGGCGTTCGGTGCCGGCGGTCTCGAAGGTACCGGGGGGCTGCTGATCTGGCCGTTGTTCGGTACCACCAACCAGTTGCTGGCCGCCCTGACGTTGATGGTGATCAGCCTGATGGTGTTGCGCGCGGGGCGGCCGGTATGGTTCACGCTGGTGCCCATGGTGCTGATTCTCGGCGTGACCGTTTTTGCCTTGTTCGTCCAGCTTGCCCAGTTCTACCGCGACGGCAACTGGTTCCTGCTGGGCCTGGACCTGGTGGTCCTGGTTGCCGCCATCCTGGTCGTGCTGGAGATTTCGTCGGCGATGAGCCGCGGATTGCGCGAGCGCCGGGCAGTGACGTGAAGAGGGCGAGCGGCGAGGTCTTGCCCGCGACCGATTGGGCTCGCTCACTCGTGCCGGTTATATTCTCGGCTGGAATCCTGCTTCCGGTAGCGAAGCGCTGCCATGGAGGAATCTCCCGATGATTGGGAACGGCACAGTGACCGCGTGGCGCATGCTGATCATCGCGATGTTTTGGTTGGCTGCTGCGACCAGCCCGAATGCGCATGCCGATCCGTGGCTGGACCGGCTGTTCGGGCTGGGTCAGTCCGATACGTTCACGCTCGCATCCGAGACGCTTGATCGGGATTTCCACGTCTACGTTCGCCTGCCGCAAGGGTACCGGGATTCCGATGAATCGTGGCCGGTGATCTACCTGCTCGACGGCGGCATCCTGTTTCCGATGCTCGCGCCTTATCACTTCATGCTGACCATCGACGGTGTTGCGCCCGAGGCGATCCTGGTCGGGATTTCCTACGGCGGGCTGGGTTTTTCCAACGGCAACATGCGTGCTACTGATTACACGGTTGCGTCAGACGAGGTCGAACACTACGGCGGGGCGCCGGTGTTCCAGTCGTTTCTCGCATCGCAGCTGTTGCCGTTGATCGACGCGCGCTATCGGACCGATCCCGGGCGCCGTGTGATCGTCGGCCAGTCGCTGGGTGGACAGTTCGTGCTGTATACGGCCCTGACCCGGCCCGAGCTGTTCTGGGGCCATATCGCGGTCAACCCCGCGCTGCATCGAAACCTGGCGTTCTTTCGCGATTACCGGGCCACGGCCGGGGAGCAGCGCACCCGGCTGTTCATCGGCGCGGGCACGCTGGACGATCCCAGGTTTCGCGAGCCTGCGCTCGGCTGGATAGCCGAATGGAAAGGACGCGACGGGAGTCACCTGGACCTGGAAGTCGCGTCGCTGGCCGGCGAGCACCATGCATCCGCAGCCCCGGCGGCATACAAGGCCGGTCTAAGGTGGCTTTTCGGCAAATGATGGAAACCGATCGGCGCTGGAAGTAGGACATTTGAAATCAGGACACACTCCAAGGAGATGACCATGGCTGGAAAATTCGAGGTTTACAAGGACAAGGCAGGCGAATTTCGCTTCCGGCTCAAGGCCGGCAACGGGCAGAACGTTCTGGGCAGCGAAGGCTACGCGAAGAAAGCCAGCTGCATGAACGGGATCGAGTCGGTCAAGAAGAATTGCGCCGATCCCAAGCGCTTCGCGATGAACACGACGCCTTCCGGCAAGTTTCGCTTCAATCTCACCTCGACCAACGGACAGGTGGTGGGCACCAGTCAGAACTACGATTCCGAATCGGGTTGCCGGAACGGCATCAAGGCCGTGACCAATGCTGCAACCGGCGCTACGGTAGACGACCAGACCTGAGCGGCGCGATTGCCTTTTGACGGTTCCGGCTGAGCACGGTTCAGCCGGGGTTCGTCGTTGTACAAGGCAGCGACCAGCACGGCTCAGGCCTGGTCCTTGCCGGGCGCCGCTTTCGATTTCTCGGGCGCGTGGCCTTCCATGGCGCCTGAAGCCTTTTTCGCGGCCAGCTTGCGTTCGCGCTTTTCACGCTGTGTCGGGCTCTCGCTCATCGCCTTGATGGCCTTGAGAATCTCCGCATCGCCCGTGTCCAGCAGTTGTCCGAAGGTCTTGCGGCAGACCGTCCAGGTCGCGCCTATGACGGCGAAATAGATGACCGAAATCAGTCCAGCGTAGGTAATCTGGTCGGCGAACTCGCCAAGCCAGTTCGGCACGCGGATACCCAGCACGACTTCCAGCATCGTGGCGAGAATCGGTCCGACGATGCCGATCTCGACGATCACGAGCACCATCACGAAAACCAGCGTCTTGAACACCAGCAGCTGTACGGCGAGATCCTTCAGCGCGCGCGCCCAGTTCTCGCTGAAGCACAGCGCGGCCACGGCGATGGTCAGTCCCGCCGCGACCGCCAGAGAATCGGCCAGCGCGTCGGCCACGGCGCCGAAATCGGTCCACAGCGGCGCGCCCGGGATGGTTTCGAGGTTGCCGGACGACGTATTCTCGATGAACGCGACCAGTACCAGCGCCGCGGCCGCCGGAATCAGCGACGCGGCCAGCCAGGGGAAGTCCGCGCGCCTGGCGTGCCCGCTGGAAAAAAGATATCGTCGAATCAGCAACGCATAGGTCGCACCGATCAGGACAGCGGAAAGGTGGAGATTGTCGGTCACCAGGCCCGGCCCGAAGATCGATTCCAGCCCGCGGCCGAGAACGAGACCGGCTACGATCACGACCGCAATTGCGGCCCTCGGCTTCGGGCCGAACACCCGATCCAGCCTGTCGTCGTCGCGGCTCTTGTTGAAGGCCCGCCGCAACGCCGGGACCATATCGGCCAGGCCGTCTCCGGCGACCCTGAAAAGATGGGCGACGTTGTAGATGAGCTGCTCCCGTCAAGCCATTGGACCAAATGCTTCAATGCGCCGGGCCGGCCATGCCCCGGTCAATGCGCTACAGAGTATAAGCGCTGGCGCGAACTGGCGGCATCGGGCCAGCAGCGATTACGGCCGGGAAGCGAACGCCGAAACATCGCGCAGCACTCCGGCTCGCATGACCCGCGTGATGCTGCGAAACGCTTCGGCCGAGTCGGCAGGGTCGCGCTCGAGTATCACCAGATCGGCGATCTTGCCGGCCTCCAGCGTGCCGATGTCGTCGATCAACCCCATCGCCCGGGCGCCGTTTCGGGTGGACATCACGATGAGCCGCTCCGGCGGAATGCCGGCGGCCTGCATGGCTTCCATTTCGGCATAGATCGACGGCCCGTGCAGGGTCAGCGGGTTGCCCGCGTCGGTGGCCGTCGCGATCGTGATGCCGGCCTCCATGACGCGCACCAGGTTGCGCTGCATGATGG
>CAYYZR010000242.1:0-3318 GCA_964476005.1 uncultured Halomonas sp. | reverse complement strand
CCAGCGACGGCGCGCAGACGGGTGGAATTCGTTTCACCATGGCATCGGGCACCGGCAACAAACCGGGCCGCGTGGCGTTCACGTCGGCTGACCTGACCTGGCAGCTGGGTGCGTTGCCTCTGACCATCGGGCGGTCCTACGACAGCCTGGATGCCGGTTCCCTGGGCCGCAATGCCGGTGACTTCAGCCCGGGCTGGCGGCTGGCGCTTTCGGCCAGCGTGGAAGATACGGCCTCGGATCTACCGCCTGGCTCGTTCATCCTTGCCGGCGAACCATTCACGACCCAGACCCGGGTCACGGTGGTCAAGCCCAACGGCGAGCGGGTCGGCTTCCGCTTCGACCCGCAGCTCAAGTCGTTTCCAGCCGTGTCGCAATATCAGGTCAACTACGAGCCCGACTCCGGGGTGACCGACACGTTGCGCGCGATCGGCTGGCCCGACACGGTATTCAATCTGGGTGCGGGCTTTGCCGATTTCATTGTTCCCTATAACCCAACGGTCTACGAGCTGGAAACCGAAGAAGGCGTGGTCTACGTGATCAGCGAAATCGACGGGCTGCTCGAAGTCCGCGATACGCAGGGCGGTGTGCTGACCTATAGCGACGATGGATGGGAGAGTTCCTGGGGTGCTCGGGTCGATTACCTGCGCGACAGCGAGGGACGCATCACCGACATCGTGCTGATCGGTGACGATGGTTCGAGCGAAATCGATCGCCTCGTCTACGGCTATGACGGCGCCGGCAACCTGGTCAGCGTCACTGACCTGGCCGGCGGCGTCAGCACGTTCGAGTACGACGATCCTGATCTGCCGCATCACCTCACGGCCATGTTCGACCCGCTCGGCCGGCCGATCGCCCGAATGGTCTTCGATGACCAGGGCCGGCAGATCGCACATTGCCCGGGCGACGCCGATCCGGTCACGCTGGACGGCTGCAGCCAGTTCCAGTTCGTGGCGGACGGCACTTCGGAGACGGTGTTGGACCCCAGGGGTCTGCAGAGCCAGTTCTTCTACGACGATCGAGGGCGACTGATCCTGCAACGAGACGAAGTCGAGACAGGTGTCTTCTTCGAGGAAAGCTGGGTCTACGACGAGCAGGGGCGGCTGACCGAAAAGATCGATCGTGACGGCGGCATCACGCTACAGGAGTGGGACGAGGCGGACAACCGCACCGTCCTCGTCGAACCGGATGGTCGACGCTGGACCTGGACATGGGGTGAATGCAACGGCGACGACGAGTGGCTGAGCCGCTGTGATGCGCTCGGCAATTGTCATGAGCAGGAGCTGGACGCGGCTTGCCGCATTACTCGGCGCAGCGATCCTCTCGGCGGCGAGACGGTCGTCGAGTTCGATGCGGTGGGCCAGCCGACGGCGCGCATCGATCCCGTGGGCGAGACCCATGGCGTGGATCTGAACAACAGCGGCCAGCTGGTCGGCTTTTCCGACCCGCTGGGCGGCGAGGTGGTCAGCGAGTTCGGTGAATTGGGCGAGCTGCTGGCCGAGACGCGCCGCGACGGCATCCGTCGCGAGTTCACCTACGGCGAGGGCCTTCGCCTCGAGCGCGAGACCTGGTTCGGGCCTGGCGTCGGCACCTCGGGGTATGCCTGGAGCAGTGATGCTACGGGGCTGATGACGTCCCTGACCTGGCCCGACGCCTCGGTGTCCATCACGCGTTGGCCTAGCGGCCTGGTCCGGCGAATGACGCATAGCTCGCCGACAGCGCCGGACTGGTGGATCGAGTACACCTACGACGGCAGCGACAATGTAATCCGCCTAGAGGACTCGTTCGGCGGTGTCACCGAGTACGACTACAACGGGCTCAATCAGGTGACCGAGATGCGCCAGTCGGGCACCGGCGTGCTGCCCAAGCGCATCGTCTTCGACAACAGTGGTACCGGCCAGCCTGTCAGCCTGCAGCGCTACGCGAGCCTCGACGACAGCGCGCCGGGACCGAGTACCGAGATGGACTATACCTGTCTGTCCTGCCCGGACACGTTGTCTCGAATTACCCACCGGCGTCCAGACGGCGGGCTGATCGAGGAGATCGTGCTGCAGCGCGACGCAACGCGCCAGTTGGTCGGGCGCACGGACGCCGACGGCGCCCACGCCTTCGTCTTCGACGGGCGGGGCTGGCTGATTGCCGCTGACTACCCGCCGGCCTTCCCCGCCGGAGACCAGAGTTTCATATGGGACGGTGCCGGCAACTGGCTCGCCCGCAGCGGCACCTTCGGTGGTGCGACGACGGCCACTTTGAGCTACCAGACCGGTCAGGGCGGGCACCGCCTGCTGTCCGATGGGATCAATGCCTATCAGTACGATGATCGTGGCTCGGTGATCGAGCGCAGCGGACCCGGCGGTCGCGTCGAGATCCAGCGCGACGGTCGCGGCAACCCGGTCAGCATCACCGAGTACGACGGCGCGAACCAGATCGTCTCCACGGCCAGCTATGTCTACAGCTCGAACCAGCAGCGGGTGCGCGCCGAGCGCGATGGCATCATTCGCCACTACATCTTCGATGGCCCGAACCCGATCATCGCTCTTGACGATGCGGGCCAGGTCGTCTGGCGTATGCTGCATCCGCGCAGCGTCGATCGGCCGCTGGCGATGGAGGTCGGCGGCGAGCTGCGCTGGTTGCTTTCCGACCACCTGGGCAGCGTGCGCCGACACGTCGACAACGCAGGCCAGGTCCTCGCCGCTTTCGCCTATGACGCCTTCGGTCGCCAGGTCTCGGGACCGGCGCCTACGATCGACGATCCGGTCCGCTACTCCGGTCGCGATTTCGATCTGCCCGGCAAGCTCGGCTTCTATCGTCTGCGCCTCTACGATCCGGCAATCGGCCGCTTTCTGAGCGACGACCCCGTCGAGCCCTGGCACTATCGATACGCGGAGAACAACCCGATGAACAACGTCGATCCGAGCGGCGCCGTGTCGCTGGTCGAGTACGCCATCCTCGTGTGCAAGATCGCTGGCAAGTTCGCCGATGCCCAGGGACCCTCCAAACTTGTCGAATCCGCCTGGACCGGTGACGTCACGGATTTCAAGGTCGCCATCGCCGATTTCTGGATCGGCGAAGCCGTCGGCCTGCCCTGCGGATTGTCCCTGCCCAGCGTCGGCGGTTCGGGTGGACCGAACGGCCCGGGCATCGGCCCGATGGTGGGCGCGGCGTCGGGAGGATGATGATGAGAGTTGTTGCCTTGCATTTTGATCGGGTTCCTCGGTTCGACGCGCCGGTCATTCGAGGGTCGTCGCCGTCGCGTTGCCAGCCGGCTCGCCGCACCGCTTCTCCTGGCTCGATTTTTCGTTCCGGCCTGACTGGAGGTGA
>CAYYZR010000241.1:0-3322 GCA_964476005.1 uncultured Halomonas sp. | reverse complement strand
ATCGCCAGCGGGGCTGGCTCCTACGGGGCTGGGTGGTTTGGTCGGGTTTCGGGTTTCGGGAATTCAGCGGGTTCGCTTGCAGGGCAGGCTCCTGCATCGGGGCGTGGGATGGCGGGTAGCGGCCGGGTGGGGATTCTCTGCGGGTGTGGGCGCCGGCCTTGGCGGCGATGGGATCACTACCGATGCGACGGGACGTCGCTGCTGCGGGGCGGCTGTTCATGCGTTGAACTGAATGTACGCCCGCCACGCCTATTCCCCTTTGGCAGATTTTGTGATAGGTTTCTCAGCATACGCATTTGTTTTATTTGATATTGAAAGGACAGGACGTTAGAATCCTGACAGTGGGTATGCGTGATGGATAGACCGATCCAACCGGGATCGGCAATTTCGTTTTTTTTCGACAGGGGATGTACTGCATGACTTTCAGCCGGACCATAATCGCACTTGCCATTGCCGTGTGGACCGTCACGGCTATTGCTTCAACCCCCATTGGCACGCTGCAGTCGGAGGGGCGGTTCCAGGTCATTGCCCAAGACGGCGACCAGCCGGTAAGACTGAACCAGACCGATTACACGTTTTTTTCCGGCGATACCGTCATCGCTGCTCAGGACGATGCGGTTCTGAACCTCAACCGCGGGGGCGGTTTCGGTTTCCCGAAGGGCAGCCGCGTGACCGTGGCGCAGACCGAAAACGGCGGCTTCGAGGCCAACATCGCCGAAGGTTCGTTGCTGTACGCATTTCCCGAAGGTCGCGATAATTTCGTTTTTCGGGTCGGCAATTTCACGATCCACGGCCAGGCGCCGGAAGTCCGCTCCATGCAGGTGGCCAGGGACGGCGCCAGCGTGGGCACCATCGAGCGGCTTGCCGACGGCAATATCAAGGCTTCCGTTCGCTCCGGCGCTCTGCATATCCGCAACGGCGATTCGGTGCGCTACCAGGTGTCGGCCGGCGAAAGCGTGGGTCTGCTCGACATGCCCAACAAGACCATCCGCACGCAGTCCGAGATTTCGGACCCGCGCAAGCCGCTTGTGCTTATCCAGTCTCCGGAGCGCGTCGGCACCAACGAAGAATTCCTCATCCGCTGGGAAGCCCTCGAGACTGAGCCTGTTCAGGGTGATTACGTCGTTATCGCCAGATCCGGCGCCGAGCCGGACGAGTTCGAATCGCTGGTCAACAGCGACGAGGGCAACGAACTGGAGTTCGAGGCCCCGGGCAGCCCCGGCGACTACGAGATTCGCTTCATCGACGGCCAGACCGGAGAAATCAAGCGGTTCGTCTATCTGGACGTGGTGCAGGACGTGGTTGGCGCGTACTGGTGGAACAATCGCGTTGTCGGCGCGCTGCTGGGCGTCACGGCCGGGGCGACAGGCGTCTACATTGTCTCCGAGCGAGACGGCACCGGACGTGAAAGACCCGTATCGCCTTGACCAACGCCATATGACCCGGGCCGGCCGGCCCGGGCTGAACGCAATATTCCGCATGGGCGCTGCCCCGTATCGCCTCGCCAAAGCCCACAGAATCTAAAGACGGATCATCCAGATGACAGGTATGTCTTGGAAAATTTCTCTCGTACTTGCCACTGCTCTGCTGCTTGCCGGCTGTGCCGGCGGCCCGCCGCCGAATGCCGACGGCATGACGTTCGAGGAGTTCCAGAATGAATACTCGACCGATAACGACACCAGCGATCTGAACCAGCAGATCCTGTCGCGCGCCGTTGCGACCGGGCTCGATGATTCCGTTTACCGCCTCGGTCCCGGTGATGAAATCAGCATGAAGGTTTTCGGCGTCGACGAGCTTTCCGGCGATTACCGCATCGACGGCATGGGCCGGGTGAGTCTGCCCTTGATCGGCGAACTGGCGCTGTCGGGATATTCGTTGAGCGAAGCCGAGGAGGTGCTGGCGGCGCGCTACGGGGCCAAGTACCTTCGAAACCCTCAGGTAACGCTGAGCGTCGTCGAATTCAGGAGCCAGCAGTTCACCGCAATCGGCGCGCTTGCCCAGCCCAGAATCTATGCCACCCAGCGCAAGGTGAGTCTCGTCGAGGCGCTGGCCATGGCCGGCGGCCTGGCCACCAACGCGGGCGAGACCGTTTACCTGACCGACCGGGTTCGCGACGCCGAGGACGGAACCCTGAAGGTCCGTAACCTGGTGATCAATATCGAGGACCTGATGCAAGGCGGCGCCGATACGAATGTGGTGCTGGGAGAATCTGCGGTCATCAACGTGCCCGAGGCCGGGTCGTTCTTCGTCGAAGGTGCGGTCGAGCGCCCGGGCGTGTACACGCAGTCCGGAGAGATCACGGTGCTCAAGGCCATCACCATGGCCGGCGGGCTGAAATTCGAAGCGAACCGGTCCAAGTTGAACGTTCTGCGTCGCAACCCACAGACCAACCAATGGAGCCAGGAAACCGTGGCCATGAACGAGATTCGGGAATCTCCACTGGCCGACATCAAGCTGCGCGACGGCGATATCGTGATGGTGGAGAGCGGCCCGTTTCGAACCGCCTGGGTGGGTGCCTGGGAAGGCCTGCGCCGGCTGGTCATGGTCGGTTACCGGCCTATCGGGCGATGACTTGAGCGTAAACAGGCCAGGCATCTTCAATGGGTTCCCGCGCCCGTTTGGCGGGAATATCATGTCAGCAAATTCAGGGGTAACCAGCAAGCATGTCTGAGATCGACAATCCCGAGTTCGGCGGCAAGCACTTGCGACCGGTGAGCCACCGGGACCATCAGCTTGTGCCGTACGACCCGAACTCGGGCGCGATGGCCGATGACGAGACCATCGACCTCCGCGAGCTATGGCGCTCGGTGGTCAAACGCAAATGGGTTGTCATTTCGGTTGTTCTGATCCTGCTGGTCTCGAGCTTTCTGGCCACCACGCTGACGGTGCCGGTATACAAGTCCACGACCACGATTCAGATCAAGCCGCCCGGCAACCAGATCCTGCAGTACCAGAGCTTTACCAATGAAGGCGGCGCTGCGGCATACGGCGGGTTCCAGTTCCGCAATTCGCAGCTTGCGATATTGAGATCCCGCGAGGTGGCCGAAAGCGTGGTCCGCAGCGAGGGCATAGAGGATCACCCGGAGCTCAACGGCGAAATCCGCCAGCGCAGCCTGATCGGCGAGATCCGCTCCGTGTACTACACCGTCACCTCGGCCTTCAGAATGCAGAAGCGACCCCAGGTGAACGCGCTCAGCGAGGAGCAGCGCCGGGAGCGCCAGATCATGCGGGCTGCGGGCGCGCTGCGCTCGCGCATCTCGACCCGCACCATCGAGGGGACCGACCTGGTGGCGGTTTCGTTCGACAGCTTCAGCCCCGGCTT
>CAYYZR010000240.1:0-3377 GCA_964476005.1 uncultured Halomonas sp. | reverse complement strand
TCGGTGCGCGCCAGGAACGTGTCTTCGTCCCATCCGAAAAGATCGACCAGCGACCCGGCATCCAGGTCCTTGCGCGGCTGGAAGTCGTCCTCGCCGCTGAACTGCGCGTAGCGGTTCCACGGGCATACCGCCTGGCAGTCGTCGCAGCCGTAGACGCGGTTGCCTATGGCTTCGCGGAATTCAAGCGGAATCGAGCCCTTGAGTTCTATCGTCAGGTAGGAAATGCAGCGAGTGGCATCGAGCTGGTAAGGGGCCGTGATCGCCTCGGTCGGGCAGACGTCGATGCATTTGCGGCACGACCCGCAGTGGTCGCGCACCGGCTGGTCGGGTTCGAACTCGAGGTCGGTATAGATTTCGCCGAGAAAGAACCAACTCCCGGCATGCCGATTCAACAGGTTGGTGTGCTTGCCTATCCAGCCCAGCCCGGCCTTGGCCGCCAGCGGCTTCTCCATCACGGGTGCCGAGTCGGTGAACACGCGGTAGCCGAACGCGCCGATTTCGGCCTCGATCTTCTGCGCCAGCTTCTTGAGCCGGCTTCTCAGCGTCTTGTGATAGTCGCGGCCGATCGCATAGCGCGAGATGCAGGCCTTGTCCGGCTGTCTCAGAAGCGTTTCGAGCGGCGTTGCGTCGGCCGGCAGGTAGTCCATGCGCAGAACGATCACCGA
The DNA here is from genome assembly GCA_964476005.1 of uncultured Halomonas sp. GTDB lineage: Bacteria > Pseudomonadota > Gammaproteobacteria > Xanthomonadales > Wenzhouxiangellaceae. The sequence goes on along the minus strand of CAYYZR010000240.1, from coordinate 2,712 downwards.
GCGGGTGCCCGGCACCAGTTCGGCCGGCCGGGTGCGTTTGCGACCGTGGCGCGCCATCCAGTCCATGTCGCCATGCTTGCCCTCGGCCAGCCATTGATCCAGCTGACGCTCGGTGTCGGCCAGGTCGGTGTCGGCGAAACCGACTTGCTGGAACCCGAATTCGGAGCCCCATTGCCGGATACGCGCCTTCAGCGCTTCTGGATTCGGTCGTGGGTTGCTGTTCTGGCGTTGCATCGGCATGGTATCGATGGTGACAGGGTCCGGCCTGCTTTTTTGATTGCAAAACCCTATTGAACCACGAAGGGCACGAAGAACTCGAAGGGGAAACCGTAAAAAATGACATTTCTTGAGGAAAATTTTGGTCTTTTCGATGCTTTTCATACCCTGTTTCAGTTTTGAATAGTGCTTTCCTGATTTTTCCTTCGTGTTCTTCGTGCCCTTCGTGGTTCAGGATTTTGTCGTTTTTGTGGTTTCGACTTTTCGCGATATCGATGCGGTGATCTGCGTTAATCTGGATACTCTGCGGTACCGAATGGATGTGGACTGATGCCGATGGACATCAACAACCGGCTTTATCGCGCCGAGCAGGTCGGTGAGCTCGATCGCCGCGCGATCGAGGACCACGGTATTGACGGGTTCGAGCTGATGCAGCGAGCCGGTTCGGCCGTGTTCAAGACCATCCGCGCCCGTTATCCCGAGGCGAAGAGCCTCGTGGCGTGCTGCGGCGGGGGCAACAACGGCGGCGACGGTTACGTGGTCGCCTCGCTGGCGCGAAATGCAGGGTTCCAGGTGCGGGTGATCGCGATGAAAAGCCCCGAAGAACTCGGCGGCGATGCCCGGCGGGCGGCCGAGGCGTGGCTGGACGGCGGTGGCCCGGTCTCCGATCCGGACGGCGAAATCGAAGCCGACGTCATCGTCGATGCGCTGCTGGGCACCGGGCTCGATCGCGAGGTGCGCGACGATTATGCGGCGCTCATCGAATCTATCGATGCATCCGATGCCGCTGTCGTTGCGGTCGATGTGCCGTCCGGCCTGCACGCCGACACTGGAATGCCGCTGGGCGCGGCCGTTCGCGCCGATGTGACCGTGAGTTTCATAGGCCGCAAGCGCGGACTTGAGACGGGCCGGGCGCCCGATTTTACCGGCACGTTGCTGTTCGACGATCTCGATGTGCCCGATGCGGTCTACCGTGACCTCAAACCTGATTCCGAACGCCTGTCGGGAGATGCCCTCGAGCAGTTTCTTCCGGCTCGCGCACGCTCGATCCACAAGGGTGCGCTGGGCCACGTGCTGATCTGCGGCGGAGACTACAACATGCCCGGCGCGGTGGTGCTGGCCGCACGCTCGGCGCTCATGACCGGCAGCGGGCTGGTCTCGGTCGCGACCCGGCGCGAGCATTCGATTTCGCTGGCAGGAAGCCTGCCGGAGGCCATGTGGGCCGACGGCGAAGACGGAGACGTGCTGGACACACTGGCCGCACGCGCCGATGTCGTTGCCCTTGGGCCGGGATTGGGCACGTCCGACTGGTCGTGCGAGGTCTGGCGCCGATTGCTGAAACACGATCTGCCGGTGGTGCTGGACGCCGATGGGCTGAACCTGCTGGCCGAACACGGCTTCGAGCGCCGCGATTGGATTCTGACGCCTCACCCCGGAGAGGCGGCGCGTCTACTGGAAAGCTGTACGGTCGACGTGCAGCGGGATCGCTTTGCCGCTGTGCGCGAGCTTGCAAAACGATTCGATGCAGTCGTCGTGCTCAAGGGAGCAGGCACGCTTGTCGCAAACCCGGATGGTCAGGTGAGGGTCTGTGCCTTCGGCAATCCAGCAATGGCCACGGCGGGCATGGGCGATGCACTGACGGGCATTGTGTCCAGCCTGGCCGGGCAGGGCGTGGACCTTTTCGACGCGGCCTGTGCCGGCGTCGTACTGCACGCCCGCGCTGGTGATGCCGCGGGCGAAAATCGCCGCGCCATCCTGGCCGGGGAACTGATCGACGCGTTGCCCAGGGTCCTGCCGTGACGAACTTGCGGGCGTGTGAGTTTCACGCCGACAGCGAAGGTGAAATGATGGCGCTGGGGGAGCGGCTGGCAGCTGAGCTCGCCGGCGGCGGGGTGATCATCATGCTGTCGGGCGAACTGGGCGCCGGAAAGACCACGCTGGTGCGCGGCATGCTGCGCGGACTGGGCTTCGAGGGCCGGGTCAAAAGTCCGAGCTACGGTCTGGTCGAATCGTACAAAGCAGGCGACTTGGATATTCATCATCTTGACCTTTACAGGCTGGGCGATCCCGAAGAGCTGGATTTCATCGGCATCGAAGACCTGGTCGGTCGGGCCTCTATGTTGCTTGTCGAGTGGCCCGAACGCGGCCGGGGGAGATTGCCTGATGCTTCCGCACGTATCCGCATAGAGGATTCTGGCACCGGCCGCCGGGTATGGCTGGAGAGCCTGATCTGAAATGCGGACGCCGATTGGAATGAAGCCGACAATGGATGTCCACTTTTCCGTTGATTATTCGATTAGCGTTGCGGAAAGGGGAAAAAACCGGATCAGGAGTCGTTTATGAGAATTCAGGCAGGGTTGGCAAGGTTGGAGATCTTTCTTTTTGCAGGCTTGCTGATCGTGGCGATGCAATCGGCCGTAGCGGTGGACCGCTTTGTCGATGGCAACAGCGGCAGCGATTCGGGCAACAATTGCACGAATTCGGGCAACCCGTGCG
>CAYYZR010000239.1:0-3378 GCA_964476005.1 uncultured Halomonas sp. | reverse complement strand
CTTAAAATCCCTCGGCCGAAAGGTCATGCCGGTTCGAGTCCGGCCCCGGGCACCACACACAACCTCAGTGCTCGCCCAACGCCGTTAGCTTGGCCTGGTAGCGTTGCTGGTCGCTGTCGGCCCAGGCGTGGTCACGCGCTTTCCGCAAGGCCCGTTCGGCGCGTTTCAGGTCGCCTCGCTGCGTGTGAATCTGGGCCATCTTCAGATACACCTCGTGCAGGTACGGCGCGACCTCGGCGGCTCGCCGGTAATAGGCAAGCGCGACGTCGGGCTTGCCCTGGTCGGCCGCTTCGTCGCCGAGACCCAGGAGCGGGTAGGGGTCGGGATCGGGCAGCACCATGATCCGGCGCTCGACCCGATCGGCGTCCTCGATACGATTGTTGGCCAGCAGCAGCTTGCGATAGTTGCGCAGGATGATCAGCCGGTCGCCGAACTCGTCCAGGGCAAAGCGATATAGCGCTTCGGCGGTTCGTGCATCGCCGGCGCGTCGATGTACCACGGCCAGCGCATTGTAGAGATTGGAATTGACCGGGTCGTATTCCAGCGCCGCACGCAAGTGCCAGAAGCTCTCGTCCAGCCGACCCTCGGCCAGCGCCTCGACGGCCAGGTTCTGATACACCAGGGCGATCATCTCGAATTCGCTCAAGGCCGTTCCCGAACTGGGCGCATTGTCGGTGTAGTAATCGACCAGCAGGTATGGGCGGCCGAAGGCAAACGAATGCGAGTTCAGGCTGAATTCCGGACGGTAGAGACGAGTCTGGATATGCTCGGCGCTGTAGATCACCGAACCTTCCGATGAATACACCGGGTCGGCGTCGGCGAGCTGCCATCCGATCTCGACGTCGGCCAGGCGCGCGAAGGCCGTGGTGACCAGCGCCAGCGACATGCAGTTGCCGCTGCGGGTATCGATGGTCGTGGACGCCGAAAGCGTGCGATGCTGAAAATCGGTGTCGCCCAGGCGGCGCGTCAGATATTCGTAGACCCGCTGATGCGGTTCGTGGCGCGAGTTGACCCCGGAATGGAAAAACCGCTTGAAGTCGGCCTGCTGCTCCGGAGTGAGTTCAACCATTTCGGAAAATTCCGGCACCGGAACGGGCTCGCCGAACAGTGAGGCGTTGAGCGCTGGGGCGCGACTCCGGAGGTCGTCGTGCTCGACTTCACGGGGCGACGGACCGGCGCAGCCGGCAAGCAGGGATACGGCTGCGGCAAACAGCATCGGCATCGGCCGGGTCGGCAGGCATGGCCTTGAACTGCCGCAGCGGGCGGGTTTCGCGGTGCCCCGGCGGCGGGCGCGCGCATCGTCATTCATGGCGACCTCCAGGCACCCGGTCGGGCCGGGCGGATGACCTTGTCGTTGGATTCCGTTATATCATGACGGTTCAATTGCGCTTGTTATGGCTTTGTTATGGCCGGCAAACGCAGGCCGGGAAGTTCGAGTGAATTCCCGCTTGCCTTGACAACATCCGAGGGAGCCATTCGAATGTCAATCGAGATCAGCCTGGACTCGGAGATCGGGGCGCTGCAGACCGTCGTGGTGCATACGCCGGGCCAGGAAATGGAAAACATGACCCCGGCCACCGCGGCCGAGGTGCTGTACGACGACATTCTGAACCTGCCGCTGGCGCTGGCCGAACACAAACAGCTGAAAGGCGTGCTCGATCAGGTTGCCACCGTCGTCGAGTTTCATGATCTGCTGACCGAAGTGCTGGGGCGAGAACGCGTCCGCCGAGCACTGATCGAAGAACTCACGCAGCTTTTCCAGTGCCCGGAAGTGTTTACCGATCTCATCGAAATGGAATCCGAAACGCTCGCCATGCAGTTGGTGCACGGTACTCCCAAAAAGCCCGACAGCCTCGAGAAATACCTGCATCCGTCACGCTACGCGATTCCGCCGCTGCCGAACACGTTTTTTACCCGGGATGCCACCATGTGCGTCAATGACCGGGTGGTGATTGGCTCCATGGCCTACCGGGCGCGCGCCGCCGAAGCGCTGCTGTTAAAGGCGGTATTCAAGTACCACCCCAGAATCCAGAGCGGCGGATTTTATTTCGACGGCACTGCCAACCCGGATTCGGAAGTGACCATAGAAGGCGGCGACCTGCTGGTCATTCGAAAGGACCTGGTCGTCATCGGGTACAGCGAACGCACATCGGTGGCCGGGATCGATCGTCTGATGCGCGCGATCGCCAGTCAGGGACCGGTCACGGATTTCATTGTGGTAGAGATCCCGAAGACCCGTGCCACGATTCACCTGGACATGATCTTTACCATGGTTGATCGGGACAAGTGCGTGGTTTTCCCGCCGTTGATCATGGGCAACCAGCGCTGCCGCGCTTTTCACTGTCGTTTCGGCAAGGGCAAAGGGGCTCGTATCGAGGAATACGCCGACGTTCTGTCGGCGCTTCGAGCGCAGGGCATCGACCTCGATCCGATCGCCTGCGGCGGAAGCGATTCATTCCACCAGGAGCGCGAGCAATGGGGCAGCGGCGCGAATTTCTTCGCTTTCGGACCCGGACGCATTTTGGGCTACAAACACAATATGCACACCCTGGATTCGCTTTCCCGCGCAGGTTTTGCGGTGGTTGACGCCGATGATCTGCTGTCCGGAAAGGCCGCTTTGTCGCAGGACGAGCGAGTCGTCGTCAGTATCGACGGCGCCGAGCTCAGCCGCGGCGGGGGCGGTTGCCGGTGCATGACTATGCCGCTCGCACGCGTAGCGGTCTGATTTTCCCTTCAACGCAAATGCAAATCATTCATAACTAGCTGTTTTTTTGGTCGAAATTGATTTTCGTCAATTGAAACACGGCTTGTTGTATGTGAAGATGAGGTGAAATCAAGAATTCGTCTCGCCATGCCTGTTGCAGGTTTCGGCGTGGCGAGCAACAAGGCAGCCGATGGCGCATCCTGACGACGGTGGAACGAAGAGCACCAAGCGCGGCATATTCGCTCGCATCGGTGCGTTCTTCACCCGCCCCAGTACGCGCTTCGGCATGGGCTTCCTGCTCCTGGCCGGCGTCGTCGCCGGCGCGCTTGCCTGGCAAAGCTTCCTGACGGTCGTCGAAGTTTCAAGCACCAACGAGTTCTGCTCGTCCTGCCACGAGATGGAAGCATTCATTTTCCCCTACTACGAAAACGAGAGCGTTCACCACAACAGCCGTTCGGGCGTCGTGGCCATGTGCAAGGATTGCCACGTACCCAAGGAATTCTTCCCCAAGATGCAGGTGAAGATCAAGGCGATGATGGTCGAGGTCCCGGGGCATTTGACCGGACGGATTTCGACCGAGGAAAAGTTCGAGGCGCACAGGCTCGAAATGGCCGAAAAAGTCTGGGCGCGCATGAAGGCCAACGATTCGAAGCAGTGCCGCAACTGCCACAAGT
>CAYYZR010000238.1:0-3382 GCA_964476005.1 uncultured Halomonas sp. | reverse complement strand
TTCGTAGGAGCGAGCCCTGCTCGCGAAAATCCCGCACGACCTCACCGAATCGCCTGCAAGGCAGGCTCCTACAGGGCCGCACCCCTGGTTTTCGTAGGAGCGAGCCCCGCTCGCGAACATCGTTCCCGACCGTAACGAATCGCCTGCAAGGCAGGCTCCTACAGCACAGCACCCCCCGGGCTTCGTAGGAGCGAGCCCTGCTCGCGAAGGTTCTGGCTGACAGCCGGCAGCAGGTTTTGGGACCACCGACTCCCCGACCCGATCTCTCACGAGAGCCGAAACCGCTTTTCAGATCGCGATTTCCTCGGCCGGTTCGCGCAGATTGTATTTGCTGGCCATGGCCGCGCCGTACGCGCCGGTGTTGCTGATCAGCAACAGGTCGCCCTCGCGACATTCAGGCAGCAGGCGGTCCAGGCCGAGGATGTCGCCGGTTTCGCAGATGGGGCCGACCACGTTGTAGACCTGGTCGCCGGGCTCGTCGAGCCGGGTCAGGTTGACGATTTCGTGCCATGCGCCATACAGCGCCGGCCGAATCAGCGAGTTCATGCCGGTCGCGATGCCGACGTAGCGCATGTCGCCCTTGCCCTTGACCTGCGTCACCCGGGCGATCAGCACGCCGGCCTGGGCAACGAGGAACCGGCCGGGCTCCAGCCACACCTTCACCGGCCGCACCAGCTTCGATTTCAATCCGGCGATGCCGGCTTCGAGTGCGGCGAGATCGAGCGGCAGGTCGGTTTCCCGATCCGGCACGCCCAGCCCGCCGCCAAGGTCGATGACGTCCACGTCCGGCAACTCGCGCGCGGCCTCGCCCAGGGTTTCCAGGGTTCTATGCCAGTTGTCCGGATGCATGATGCCGGAGCCGGTATGCGCGTGCAGCCCGGTGATGGATACGTCGTGGGCCCGGGCCAGCTTCGCCACGCGCGCCAGCTCGTCAAGCGGCACGCCGAACTTGGCGTTGGAGCCGGCCGTTCGCACCATCTTGTGGTGGCCAAGCCCGGAGCCTGGATCGAGCCTCAGAAAAACCGATCGGCCGGCGAAATCAGCGCCCCAGCGCTCCAGGATCCAGGGGTTGTCGATGGTCACCTGCAGACCAAGCGCCAGCGCGTCGCGATATTCCCGGCGCGGCGCGAAATTGGGCGTAAACAGCAGGTCGGCAGGCCCGAGCCCGGCCACGCTGGCCAGCGCGTGCCTGGCCTCGGCCAGCGACACGCACTCGATGCCAAGCCCGCTTTCATGAACGGTACGGAGAATCTCGGCGCGCGGATTGGCCTTCATCGAGTACAGCACCCGGTCGACGGCCGGCAGCGCCATGAGCTTGCCGGCCGCATTGCGAATCGATTCCAGGTCGTAGACGTAGGCCGAGTCGCGGCCTTCCAGGGTATCGATGAGCCGGTCGCGCTTGTGCCGCCACCAGGCCGGCGTGGCCTCGGCCGCCTCGGCGGGCCGGAACAGGGCTTCCCAGCTGGGCCCGAATACCGCATCGCCACCAACGCCGCCGGGGATGATCTGCTGGTGCAACTGCTGCACCAGGCGATCGGCATGGCGGGATTCCACGACGAAGGTCAGGTTCAGGTCGTTGGCCGCCTGACTGACCTGGAATATTCGGCGCTGCTCGAACACTTCCAGCGCCGGGCCCAGGCGATGGAGAATGGTGCGAATCCCCAGTCCGACCAGGCTGACGCTGGCGCAGTCGGTGTTGATGTCCACCTGGGCCAGCTTGCCGAGGTCTGCGGCCAGACGGTCGAGCGCGCCCTGGTCGGCCATGTTGGCGCCGGGGTCCAGCGTCAGCGTGACGTTGGACTCGGACGTGGACACCAGGTCCACCGAAAGACCGTGGTCGCGGAAGACGTTGAACACGTCGGCCATGAAGCCAACCTGCTGCCACATGTCGATGCCTTCCAGCGATACCAGGGTGATGTTTTTCCGGGCGACAATTGCCTTGACCTGCGCGCCGTGCTCGTGGGCATCGGGCGTGATTTTCGTGCCCTCGATTTCCGGGTTGGAGGTCTGACGCAGCCACAGCGGAACCCGATACTTTCGCAACGGGAGGAGCGCACGCGGATGCAGCGCCCGGGCGCCCATGGCGGCCAGTTCGAGTGCTTCGCGGTAGCTGATGCTGCGCAGCAGGCGTGCGGCCGGGATACGCCGGGGGTCGGCCGAGAACAGCCCGGGCACGTCGGAGAATATCTCGACCCGGTCGGCATCGAGCAGCGTGCCGATCAGGGCGGCCGAGATGTCGGAACCGCCGCGGCCCAGCAGCACCGTCTCGCCGGCGCCGTTGCGCGCGATGAAGCCAGGCGCGATGAACAGCCGGCCGCGTGCGGCCAGCCGCGCCTGGGTATCGGGCGACGGCTCTACCTCGCATTCGGCCGACAGCCGGGTGGCGCGGCGCGGGCGTGAAGCATTTTCGCTGCAGACCAGCAGTTCGCGACTGTCCAGCCACTGGCACTCGAGCCCCTGGCCGCGCAGAATGTGCTCGCCCAGACGGCTGGACAACAATTCACCGAACGCCAGCAGTTCGGCTGCACGCTCCGGACCGGCGTCGCCTTCGCCCACCGCCTCGAGTGTCGCGCGCAATCGTTCGAAGACGGGTTCCAGAACAGCTTCCAGCCCCGAGACGTCAGCGCCGGCTGCCGCAGCAAGCGCTTCGTGGCGCCGCCGAACTTCGGTCAGCGTGGTTTCGGGCTCGGTTGCGCCGGGCGCCGACAGGCAGGCGTCGAGCAGGTCGGTGATGCCGGCCAGGGCCGAAACCACGATCACCGCAGTGGTACCGTCGTCAAGCGTTTTTGCGGCCTGTTCGCCGATCTTCGGCCAATTGCCCGCATCGGCCACCGAACTGCCGCCGAATTTCATCACCCGCCAGCGCGTGCGGGGCAGGCTCGAGGGTTGGTCAGGCATCGACATGATTGCAGCGGCGGGGTGCGGGGTTGCGGCAATTATCGTGGATTGAAGGGCGCTTCGCGCATCCGGTTTCGAATTTCGGGGCTACGGTTTCCGGAATGTCGAGGCGCGTGCGGGCGAGCGAAATCCGCCGTCCGGCGCGCTGAAATGTGACCGAAATCCTTAATCCGTCAGTATTTTCAGGCTACGCGTGAACCGGCGACTTCGGCCCAGTCCGCTATAATGGCCGATTATTCTCGACAAGCTCCCGCACAGCGGGCCGGGCTGAATCAAATGCTGTTTGAAAACGTGGTCATCAAATCCGTGGTCTCCGTCGATCCACCGAACGCGGTCTCGAGTGAGGAAATCTACGAGCGCCTGGCGCCGACGTTCAAGCGGCTGCGCGTGCCGGGCAACCCGCTGATCGACCTGGCCGGCATCGAGGAACGGCGCTACTGGGACGACGGCATGCAGCCGTCCGACGCCGCCACGCTGGCCGGGC
>CAYYZR010000237.1:0-3385 GCA_964476005.1 uncultured Halomonas sp. | reverse complement strand
GCCGGTGTTACCATATACGACCATTCGAATAGACAGGAAATTCCATGCACGCAACAGCCGATACCGTCGTGACCATCGACTACACGCTGACGGGCAACGACGGTGAGGTCATCGATACCTCGGAAGGCCGCGAACCCCTGGCGTACCTCCACGGGCACGGCAACATCATCCCGGGACTCGAAAAAGCGCTTGAAGGCAAGGGCGAAGGGGAAGAAGTAAAGGTCCAGGTCGAGCCCGAAGAAGGCTACGGTCCGCACCGCGACGAACTGGTCCAGGAGGTTTCCATGGAAGCCTTCGCCGGCATCGACGAAGTCGAGCCGGGCATGAAGTTCAACGCCGAATCGGCGCAGGGACCGCTGGTGGTCAAGGTCACCGACGTCGAAGGCGACAAGGTCACCATCGACGCCAACCATGACCTGGCCGGCCAGCAGCTGAACTTCGACGTTACCGTACGCGAAATCCGCGAAGCCAGCCCCCAGGAACTGGAACAGGGCCAGGTCGCAGGCTGACCGATTCACAGGAATCTGAACTAAAAAACCGGGCCTGTCGCCCGGTTTTTTTATGACCTCGCGTTCGGGTCGGAATAGTGCACCGACAGATCAGGCCGGCCCTCGCGCCTTTTCCAGCGTCTTGGCCAGGCCCGCCACGACGCCCCCGATGTCGGACAACTCGGCCGGCAGGATCATGGTGTTCGTCACCTTGGCCAGTTCACCGAACTGCTTGACGTACTGCTCGGCGATGCGCAGGCTGACCGCGTCCGAGCCGCCCGGCAGGTTGATCGACCTGGCAATACGTTCGATGCCCGCGGCCGTGGCCTCGGCGACCAGGCGGATTTCCTCGGCGCGGCCCTTGGCTTCGTTGATCTGCTTTTGCATGTCGCCCTCGGAAACATTGATCATTTCCTGCTTCATGCCTTCCGACACGTTGATCTTCGCTTCACGCGCACCTTCGGATTCGGCCACCACGGCGCGCCGCTCGCGTTCGGCGCGCATCTGCTTTTCCAGCGCGTCCTTGATCGATTCAGGCAGCCGGATGTCGGCGACTTCGTAGCGCAGCACCTTAACGCCCCACGGCTCGGAAGCCTCGGTCAGCACGTCGACCACACGCTCGTTGATCACCGCCCGTTCTTCGAAGGACTTGTCGAGTTCGATCTTGCCGACCACCGACCTGAGCGTCGTCTGGGCCAACTGGATCGCGGCAAAACGATAGTCTTCGATGCCGTAGGAGGCCAGCTTCGGGTCGATGACCTGCATGTAGATCACGCCGTCGACATGAATCTGGATATTGTCCCGGGTTACACAAGCCTGTTGCGGCACGTCGATGGCCTGCTCCTTCAAGGTGTGTTTGTAGGACACCTTGTCGACGAACGGGATCATCAGGTGGAACCCGGCATCCAGCACACTCTGGAAGCGACCCAGGCGCTCCACCACGTAAGCCGAGCGCTGCGGCACGATCTGGGCGGTCTTGACCACCGCGACGACAACGATCAGCAAGATGATCAGCGACATGATGGTCGCGGAATCCATATCCATTTTTTTGTTTCCCTCGAACAAAGCGCGCCTTGTCGGCGCAGGTTGTCGATGCCGCGGGACAGCAGTCCCGTCGGCATCACGTCATGCGCGGGACTGCTTTTCCCCGCTCACCAGAAGCGTGATCCCGCGGTGGCCGACCACCCAGGCGGTGTCTCCGACTTCGAAACCGTCCGAATCGCATTCGGCTTTCCACTCCACGCCGTTGAGCCTCACCTTACCGGCACCCTGCTTGAAGGCGTGGGTTACCGTCACCCGCGCTCCACGGGCCGATACCGGGTCCTGGTCACCCTCCCATCGATCGCTGACCTTGCCCCGAAACCAGACCTTGATCTTTTCGCGCGCGAGCAGCAGCGCGGCCACGCTGAATACCGCGAAAAGCACGATCTGCTCGGCCGGCGCCGAGACCAGCCCCAGCGCGGTCGCAATCCCGACCAGGATCGCACCGATACCGAAAAAAATCGCCACGATCCCCGTCGCGAAGAACTCCGACAGGATCAGCAGCGCACCGAGAATCATCCAGAACCATGGTTCCTGCAGCATTTTTTGACGCTCCAACGCCAACCGGGTCGACCGAAATTATAGGCGGCTGGACGAAAGCGCGCCACCCCGCTGGCGATTCGGCCCTCGCGCCGTACGACGGTATCGGCGGCGAATCCATCCTGCATATTAAAATGATTTTACTGATAGACTGAGCATATGAATCTCCGCGCCGTTCACTACCTTGTCACCCTCGCCGACGTGCGTCATTTCAGCAAGGCTGCCGAGCGCTGCCACGTCAGCCAGCCCACGCTCAGCACGCAGATCCGCAAGCTCGAGGAAGAACTCGATGTGCAACTCGTGGAGCGCTCGCCGCGCAAGGTCATGCTGACCGAGGTCGGCGAGGAAATCGTCGAACGCGCGCGCGCGATGCTGGCCGACGCCGACGCGATTCGCGCCATCGCCCGCCGCAGCAAGGACCCGCATTCGGGCACCATGCGCATCGGCATTTTTCCGACACTCGCGCCCTACTTTCTGCCGCACGTAGTCCCCGAGATTCGCAAGCGCTTTCCGCGTCTTACGCTGAGACTTTTCGAGGAAAAAACCGAAGACGTCATCGAAATGCTGCGTCAGGGCCGGCTGGACGCCGGTCTCCTGGCACTCCCGATCGAGGCCGAGCAACTCGCCTCGCGCATGCTGTTCGAAGAGCCGTTCGTGCTCGCAGTACCCGAATCGCATCCCCTGAGCAAGCGCGATTCGATCACCATGGACGACCTTGAAAAGGAAGAACTGCTGCTGCTCGAGGACGGTCACTGCCTAAGGGAACAGGCCTTGGAAGTCTGCCAGCTCGCCGGCGCCCACGAACAGCTCGATTTCCACGCCACCAGCATGGAAACGCTGCGCCAGATGGTCGCCGCCGGAACGGGTATTACGTTGATGCCCGTCATGGCCGTCAAGCCGCCGGTCGCCCACACCGACAACCTCGCCATACGGCCCTTTGTCCAGCCGGGTCCGAAGCGAACCATCGCGCTGGTGTGGCGCAAGTCCACCGCGCTGGGCGGATTTCTCGAGGAGCTCGCCGGGATCTTTTCTTCGATCGATCCGGAGTTGCTCAAGCCCTGATGGGGGCAACCCTGGCCGGGTGCGGGCGGCTTTTGATTTCAATTTCAACTTCAAAGCCATCGGCTCCCGGCATCGTGCACGCAGCGCGTGGCGAAACGGTTTTGACGTTGAAATCGAAAAACCTAAATCTTCAATCGGCTCCTGAGCCGATACCAGGCCGTATCGCGATTGATCACCACGATGAAAACCTTCCGAAGATAGCCTTCGGGGCAGTCGATCGGCTTGACGCCGTGCCAGGAATTTCCCTGCCGGAT
>CAYYZR010000236.1:0-3402 GCA_964476005.1 uncultured Halomonas sp. | reverse complement strand
CAGGGCAAGCGCCGACGGGGTTGGGGGGCGGCGATGGTTCGACTGGCCGGGAATCGGCTACGGGTGCAGGCGCCGGCCGTGCCGGCGATGAGCGAGGCCCCGAATCCCGAATTGCCGCGGCACCGAGCGACGCCGCCGAGCCGGGCTTGCCCGCCCGGAAACCGGAAACCGGAAACCCGAAACCGGCGCAGTCGGCGCCCTCGCCGCAGGATGCGCCTTCCACCGCGGATGGGACGATCGCCGCAGCTTCCGGTCGGCCTTCTGTGGGAGCGGGTTCCGGCCGCGAGAAATCGGAACTGGTCCTCGGACCGCTGGGCCAGCACCCGGCCGGCGAAGTGCTGCAGCGGTTTCATGCGGCAATGCAGGCCGGGAACATCGCCGGGTTGGCCGGCTCGTTTGCGCCCGACGCGCGCATGGACTCGCTGCGCGGACGCGACGAGATCGCAGACCACTTCCGGTCCGCGCTGAATCCGGCCGATTCCCGCAGCGTGAACCTCAAGGTGCTTCGACTCGGCCGCGAAGACGGCGGGTGGCGGGTCGAAGCGGACCTGGACGTGCGTGTGGACCGCAGCGGCGCGCGGGAAGAATTGCTGGTGGGCCGCAGCAGTTTCCTGCTGGGCGGTCGCGATGACCAGCTTTTGATCACCTGGATGGAGACGGAATGACGGATTCAGGCACCAACTTGCGCCATCTGGCGGTTTTTGCACTGCTGGCGCTGCTGGTGCTGGCATTGACGCTGATGATGGGCAACCGGACCCCGCTGACGCTCACCGCCAGCGGCCTGGTGCTGGTACTCGTCGCGCTGCTGGTGGCGCTGGCCGCATTCATCGGTGCACCGTCGGCCTCGGCGCTGCCGCCGCCGCGCGCCGGCTGGTGGATCTTCGCCGCAGTGCTGAGCGTCTGGGTCCTGCTTCAACTGCTGCCGTTCGAGCCGCTTGCAGGCGCGCTGGGTCCATACCCCGAAGCACTCTGGCAGGGCGAGTCACGGCCGGGCCAATGGTCGCCCAACCCGAACGCGACGCTGCGCGGCTGGGCCGTGTTCGTCGCGCTGATGACCGTGGCCTGGATTACCGCCGTCCTTCCGCGGCAATATCGCGACCTGTTGTGGCTGGTGGTGGCGGCCTCGGCCCTGTTTCAGGCGCTCTACGGCCTGATCTCGCATGCGTCCGGTTCGGAAACCATATTCGGCATCTGGCCGCGCCATAACGTGGATTTCGTCCACGGCAGCTTCAGCAACCGCAACCTGTTCGCCGGCTACCTGGCGCTGACCTGGCCGCTGGTGGTTAGCCTGTGGTGGCGCCGCTCGATGCCGGGCATCAAGCGCCTGCCGTTCGAACTCAGAGTGGCCGGCAGCGTGATTTCCGGGGCCGTGATCGGCGCGGCATTGCTGGGCTCGGCCTCGCGGCTGGGCAGCGCCGCCGGGCTGGCCGGGATGTTGATCGGGCTTGTGCTCTGGACGCGCTATCGGTCCCGGCTGAGCCGGGCGGCGGTCTGGCCCATGTATTTGACCGCATTCGGCGCCCTGGTGGCGGCAACCTGGTACGGCTTGACCCCGCTGGCAGAACGGCTGGTCGCGACCGACGGCGAAGAGTCGCGGCTGAGGGTATTCGCTGTGATGATCAACGATCTGCCGGCGCAGTGGTGGCTCAGCGGGGTCGGGCTGGGCGGGTTCGAGGCCGTGTTCAAGCAGGTTCAGCCAGGTGATATCACGGGCTGGTACGACTACGCCCACAACGATCTGTTGCAATGGCTGCTGGAGATGGGCGTGGTCGGGGCCGGCTTGCTGGCAGCGGTGGCGGTGGCGATCTGGCGCAATGCCCGGCTGAACCGAGAGACGATTCCGCTATATGCCGGGTTGTGTGCACAAGCGCTTGTTGCGCTTGGAGATTTCAGCTGGCACATCCCGGCGACGCAGGTCGTGCTGGCGATGTATATTGGCGTTCTGGCCACACCGGAAAGACGTAGCAAAGCGGAATTCGGGCGCGACGAACCACGCCATTCGGGCTCAAATGTACAAATGATATCCACCTAATGTAGACTGTGCTTCAGGGAGCAAAAGTGGTGTTGTACGTCGAACGACAACCATTCCGAGGGGGATGTCAGTGACCGCATTTTTGCATATTGGACTTGCACTGCTGGTGGCGTTTCTGGTCGCCGGTGTGCTGATTCCCGCCATCGACGCCCCCGCCCACCGCCTGGGACTCCTCGATCATCCCGATCACCGCAAGCGCCATGCGAAACCGACGCCGCTGACCGGCGGCCTGGGGGTGTTCGCCGGCTTCGTGGTCGCCATGTTCGTGCTGGGCACACCCATGGCGCCTTACTGGTCGCTGATTCTCGGCATGATCGTGCTGCTGCTGACCGGGCTCGCCGATGATCTCGTGGAGGTCTCGGCGGCGGCGCGCCTGCTGATTCAGATCGGCGTGGGTTGCCTCATGGTCTATGGCGGCGGACTCCAGGTGAATATCCTGGGCGAAGTGTTCGGTCCGGCGTACGGGCCGGTCGGCCTGGGGCTTTTCGCCGGGCCGTTCACGGTCGCCTGCGTGGTGTTCATGATCAACGCAATCAATATGTCCGATGGCCTCGACGGCCTGGCCGGCGGCAGCTGCATGTTCATCTTCGCGCTGCTGGCGCTGGTCGGCTGGCTGGACGGCGCGGCGGCAAGCCTGGTGGCCATCCCGCTGATGCTGGCACTCGCCACCCTGGGCTTCCTGGTGCACAACCTCAGAATGCCGGGCCGCCTGCGTGCCCGGGCGTTTCTCGGCGATGCCGGCAGCATGATGCTGGGCTTTGCGATCGCCTGGCTTGCTGTATCCATTCACAAGGACCCGGCCACCGGCATCTATCCGGTGACCATGGCCTGGATTCTGATCGTGCCGGCCATGGACACGCTGGCGCTGTTCTTCCGCCGCATCCACCTGGGGCGAAGCCCCTTCGCGCCCGACCGGACCCATCTGCATCACATCATCCGCCGCTGCGGCTACGGTGTGGCCACCACGGTGCACCTGATTCATCTGATGGTCGTCGCAACCGGGCTTTTCGGCATTCTCGCCTGGCAATACCGCTGGCCGGAATGGCTGATGTTCGCCGGTGCTGCGGCGGTGTTGCTCAGCTATCAGATGGCACTGGCGAATGCGCATCGGGTGCTGCGGTGGCACCGGCGGCGGGCGAAGATGCGGGCGGCGTAGGACGAGGTCGGGTTTCGGGTTTCGGGTTTCGGGTTTCGGGTTTCGGGTTTCGGGTTTCGGGTTCGTAGGAGCCAGCCCTGCTGGCGAATGAACAAAACACCCAAACCCATCGCCAGCAGGGCTGGCTCCTACGGGGGGTGTTTTGTTCAATCGCCAGCGGGGCTGGCTCCTACGGGGGGTGTTTTGTTCAATCGCCAGCGGGGCTGGCTGCTAC
>CAYYZR010000235.1:0-3412 GCA_964476005.1 uncultured Halomonas sp. | reverse complement strand
CCCGATCCCGCAGTGGAAGCACAATAATGGAACTCTTGATCCACATAGGTTCACCCAAATGCGGCAGTTCACTACTCCAGACGGCATTCATGCGATTTCGGAGCGAGTTGCAGACGCACCGTGTGCTGTACCCGTTGAGCGGCCTGATTGCTGTTGCCCATCACAAGGTCCCGTTCTCGATCCGCGGAGAATCGATCGGATTTAAAACGACAAGCGGTCCCGGCAAGCTCGAGGAATACGCCGCCGGGATCGTAAAAGAAGCAATCAGTAGCGATTGCCGGCTTGTAATTCTAAGCTCAGAGGTCTTCTCGTCATTCACGCAAGACGACATACGTCTACTCGCTCCGTTGACAGAGCACTTTGATACCGTGAAAATCGTTTCCTATGTCCGGAATCAGGTCGGTATTATCGAGTCCACCTATAAGTTCAATATTCTTTGGGACCGGACTCGCGAGTCAATATCCTTCAAAGCTTTCCTGGAGAAGAATCTTTCCTCGGATTACCATTCATATGTGAACCGCCTTGACGCGTGGCGGTCGGTGGACAATTTCGCGGATATCGTTGTAAAGGATTTCGATGCCGAGATAAATAGGGGCTTCGTTGCCGGCTTCCTGAAAATTGCACAGGTGGAAAATATTGACGGAGCTGCCGTCAACGATTCGTCCGTCAATGCCTCGCTCTATCGGGTTCCAACGATTCTGCTGAGAGCCTTCAATGAGTATTATCCGGCCGAGAGAAAAGCGGTCATCGAATCTTTGAAAAAGATGCAGCTGAAAGGTCTTTTCAGCAAGGATGAGAGGCTATACACATCATCCGATATCGAGCGGATTTACGAGTGCTTCCGGAAGTGGAACGAGACGCTGAAGGTGCGTTTCGGGGTTGATCTAAATTCCCATATTCTGGCAATTGATGAAGATCAGTGCAAAGGCGAAAGCCTGACCGATTATGAAATCTGCAGTATTTTCCGTCGCATCGCCGCAACGTAGGCCGTCATGGCGCAGGGCTTCCCGGCCCCTTGAGGGGGCTTTCAATTGCCTTTTAAGGTTTTGAAGTCTGTCGGGCCCCGCGGGTACAGGAGTGCGTCGCTTCTTTTCGCCGATTGGTGAAATTTGAGGATGTGGTTTTTTTTAAACTTTATTGCTGCGAAACCAATATGGGTGCACATTTAAAAAATCTACTGAGCGCGGTTGGCGAACTGCGCCCTGCCGATAGGGGCAGGGCACTGCTTTCTGACTTCGATTGGGAGTCGCATGGCGTCAGCCATCCATACATCATCTTCATGACTGGTCGTTGCGGAAGTACTTGGCTGACATCCTTGATCCGGAAAACCGGCTTGGCCGGCAATCCAGACGAATTCTTCAACGCCAACGTTGCGCGTTGCCAGGCGTCTACTGACGGTGGCTTGCCTGGATATCTGAGTTCGCTGGCGCAGCGGCAATCGATGAATGGTAGATTCGGACTGCAGATTGATGCTGCCCGGCTAAGAGACATTCAGGCTGCAATTGATTGGCAAACGGTTTTTCCCAGCAGCCGCGTCAATACGTTTTTTCTCTACCGGAGGAATATCCTTGCACAGGCCTGGTCCTGGGCCTCAGCAAAGAAGACTGGGCTGTGGCATTTGCAGGGTAGCCAAGAGACTGCCGGCCCCTCGGCGTCGGAGGCATCGCCGGACAGCGCCGAGCTGGTTACGCAAATGGTTCGAATCCGCAAAGACGAACAGTTTATGGAGGAGTTCTTCAGCACTCAAGGCTACGAACCCTACTACCTTGACTATGAATCTTTGCGTTGTGAGCTGGATCTCGAGATGCGGACTATTCTCCGGATTTTATCTCTTGACTATGCTGAAGCCCACGAGCCGCCGACTGAAAATGAGCAGACAGTCAGAAGAATCGAGTACACGGAGAAGAGCCGCGTGCTCTCGGATTTTTCTGCACTCCACAGGCAAGCGCTTTCTATACTTCGCCGACGTCGACTAAAGATTTCTCCAGAAGAAATAGGTGAACTGTTTTGCCGAGGGAAAGGTTGACGTAGCGTTCGATAACGCATTCTTAAACGGACCAAGGGACATCTCGGAGCTGGCTTAACGCGGGTAACAAATCCTGATTAATCGAAGACTGTGTATTTGAGGCGCCTTTGAAAACGTATTAAGAGTTGTAAAAAAATGGCTGAACGAATTACTATGACGTATCTATCCGCGGCAGTTCTTTTTGTCATTCTTACTCCGGAGGAAGTATGAACAGCAGATTTTTCAGTAGACTCGAGATAGATGAACAAGATTGGTGCAGCTATTTAATTGAATCGGAGATCGTATCGGAGCGGACCCAGAGACAATTCGTCGGAAAATCAGGAAAGGCTGCGTTTCAGGAGGCCGTAAACACGATTGAATTGCTTTTACAGGCTACGGAAAAGCTTGGAGGATCGATTCGAGATGACGCACATCTCCTGGATTTTGGATGTGGATGGGGAAGAATCGCAAAAGCCGCATCCAGATATTTTGAACCTGAGAACATTATGTGCGTTGATGTGCAAGACGACGCCATCGCGCTTGTTCAGCAATCGGCGTTTCCTTTTATAGCGGAAAAGATCCCAACCAGGCCGCCGACGAAGCTGGATGATGACAGTTTCGATATCGTCGTGGCGTTTTCGGTATTTTCTCACTTGAATGAAGAGAGTGCGAACGCGTGGATTCGGGAGTTTTCCCGGATTTTAAAGCCAGGCGGCGTGTTTTTTATCACTACCCGTCCTCGTTCCTTTATTCTCTGGACGGAACATCTTCGTAAGGACAGTGATATACCGGAGCATGCGCTTAATGCGGCTACATCGTTCCGCGATTCGCCCGGTGCAATCGAGCAATACGATGCAGGTGAATTCGTGTTTGATGCGGAGCACCAGAGCGGTCCGTTGGCTGCATCAGGCTATGGGCAGGCCTGCATTCCTGAGGCATACGTTAGGAAGCACTGGGCAGAGTTATTCAGCAATCTAATGTTGGAGTCGGCCGCCGAGGCCGGTATCTCTCAGTCCATTATCGCGGGCAGGGTATAGGTGGTTCTTAAGGGCTCGGGGGGATCACCGCGTCATTCCAAGCGAGCGAGCCGGGGTGTCATGACAAGCGAGGCGGAGTCCCCGCAAATGAACGTCCTGAATAGGTTCTTCGGAAAGGGCGAACTCGCGTGGATCAAGGAAAGGCCTTCGGGAGAATGCCGGGAGCTCCGATGTGGACCAGAGCTGGTGTCGCCTTCACGCGTAAAGGTAGGGGTCGCTTGTCACGTGTTCAGACCTTCGTGCCGATTTAAGGCGCATTGGATTTATTAAAGCGAGGTAGTCAGAAAATGGAGACTGGTAGGAAGATGGCACCGGAGAGCCCAAACATTAATCGCTATAACTGGAAAGTGGATTGTGCAACTTTAGAACA
>CAYYZR010000234.1:0-3412 GCA_964476005.1 uncultured Halomonas sp. | reverse complement strand
CGAGGATATGCAGCCGGCCGGTCATCTCCGGATCGTCGTACTTGTAGCCGTCCGGGCCGCGCACCGCCTGGTCGCCGCCGGAGGAAAACGCCCAGCCGCCGTCCCGGGCAGAAGGTCCGTTGCCGGTCAGCAGCACGCAGCCGACGTTGGTCTGACGGCGAGCGTGCTCCAGTGCGGCAAACAATTCGTCGACCGTCTGCGGCCTGAATGCGTTACGGAGGTCGGGACGATTGAACGCAATCCGCGCGATCGCGCGGCCCCGGTTGGTCCGGTCCGGCATCATGTGATACGTCACGTCGGTGCCGGCGAAGCCCTCGACGGGCGTCCAGCACGCGGGATCGAAAAGTTCGGAGACGGATTCCTGTTTCATTTCAATTGCCTTGTGTGCCGGGTTGGTCGGCGCCGCGTGCGGCCGGATCATCGCTCTCGCGCGTCGACTCGTTCGGCGCGGCGATCGCTTTGGCCATACGCCGGGCGAACCCATCGACCTGGTCCCAGTCGGTGTATTCGATGACCGATTTACCGTCGGTAGGCCCGTCGGTGATTTTCATGATCATCTGGATCATGATGCGATCGATGAACCGGTAGCTCGGGTAATCGAGTTTTCCGGCGATGATTTCGACATGCATGGGCTGGAAGGAAAGCCGTTCGAGAAATTTGCGCAGGTACTTGTTGCCATCGAGATTGCGTTTTTCGGGCTTGCGCGCGATCAGGTTCACCGAGAAGAACGCGTTGGGAAGCCGTGCGATCGCGTCACGGTTGTCGTCCAGGAAACGGGCCATGGCGGGGTCGTGCTTGCCATACCGCACGCTTGCACCGGCAATGACGCCGTCGAAGCCTGCAGGATCCAGGGCGCTCGCCTTGGCGACGTCGACAAGCGTGGTTTCCAGCCCGTTCGCGCGCAGAGTCTGCTGGATTCGCTCCGAGATCTTGCGTGTCTGTCCGTCGGTGGTCGCGTAGACAATCAGTGTGTTCGGCATACCGGCTTCCGATGCAATTACAGGCGGGGTGCACCGGAATGGTACAGGAACGCAACGTCTCCAAACGGGCTTTCAGCGGGCAGCGACACGGTTGACGGGCTGATTCGGCGGCAGGCCTTGACCGGGGTCAAGTTCGAAGCGACTGTCGCCGCGCGCTTCCACTGTCGGGTGTCGACGATTAAAGTTCGAACGTGCCTTGCGTCTTCGAGCCGATGCCGTGCGTGTCCAGAAGCGTTTCCAGCCGGCGGGTCGATTCGGCGCAGGATCGAACGGTCCTGCGAACCTGGTTTTCGAGCTCCAGATCGACGTCGCGGCCGCTTGCGCGCGCGGCGGCAATCTCGTTGAGGCTGGAACAGGCCTTGTTCATCCGTGACTCTGCCTTTTCGATTCGCCGGCGGGTGCTCTCGCCGATTGCATCGTCGATCGGCGGTGCCATCATCAGTCGCGTTGTGACGCTGTTGTGGTGACGGAAAACCCGCTCCGAATAGTCGCGCAATTCAGCGGTGGTCATGAATCGGAGGTCCAGCGGATCGCTCCCGCGGGGTACAGGTACGCAACCGGCAATCGAAGCGATGACAGACAGGCAAAGAATGAATGGCGCAACGCGCACGGATCAAGAGACCCGCTTGCGCGGCCTGGTGACCGTTGCGGAACACGGTGACACGAACGGCATGGGTAGACCGGCGTTCATCCTGTGGGCAATACCTCACCGCTTCATGTAATTGAAGAACTCTTCGTTGGTCTTGGTCGACTTGAGCTTGTCAAGCATGAATTCGATCGCCTGGATCTCGTCCATGGGATGCAGGATGCGGCGCAGTATCCAGATCTTCTGCAACAACTCCGGACCGATCATCAACTCCTCCCGACGGGTGCCGGAGCGGTTGATGTCCATGGCCGGAAACACGCGCTTTTCCGAAATTCGCCGGCTCAGGTGGATTTCCATGTTGCCTGTGCCCTTGAATTCCTCGTAGATCACCTCGTCCATCTTCGAACCGGTATCGACCAGCGCGGTTGCAATGATGGTGAGGCTGCCGCCGCCTTCGATCTTGCGTGCGGCGCCGAAGAAGCGCTTGGGCCGCTGAAGCGCATTGGCGTCCACGCCGCCGGTCAGGACCTTGCCCGAGGACGGCACCACGGTGTTGTACGCGCGCGCCAGCCGGGTGATGGAATCGAGCAGGATGACCACGTCGTGCTGATGCTCGACCAGCCGCTTGGCGCGCTCGATCACCATGTCGGCCACCTGTACGTGGCGGGTGGCCGGTTCGTCGAAGGTCGAGGAGATGACCTCGGCGTCGACCGTTCGCTGCATTTCCGTGACTTCTTCCGGGCGCTCGTCGATCAGCAGGATGATCATGTGGGCTTCCGGGTTGTTGGCCCGGATTGCGGTGGCGACATGCTGCAGCAGCATGGTCTTGCCGGCCTTGGGCGGCGAGACGATCAGGCCGCGCTGACCCTTGCCGATCGGAGCGATCAGATCGATGATGCGCCCGGTAATGTCCTCTGTGGAGCCGTTGCCGCGCTCCAGCTTGAACTGTTCGCGCGGAAATTCCGGCGTCAGGTTCTCGAACAGGATCTTGTTCTTGGACGCCTCGGGCTTGTGATAGTTGATGTCCTCGACCTTGAGCAGGGCGAAGTAGCGTTCCGACTCCTTCGGCGGACGAATCTTGCCCGAAATCATGTCGCCGGTGCGCAGGTTGAAGCGTCGAATCTGGCTGGGCGAGACGTATATGTCGTCGGGACCGGCCATGTATGAGCCGAGCGCCGAGCGGAGGAAGCCGAACCCGTCCTGGAGGATTTCCAGCACGCCGTCGCCGTAAATGGGCTCCTTCTTGCGTGCACGTGCCTTGAGGATCGCGAAAATGACGTCCTGCTTGCGTGATCTGCCAATGTTCTCGATGCCGAGTTCATTGGCCATTTCAATCAGGTCCTGGACGGACTTCTTCTTCAAGTCGGTAAGATTCATCGAACGATTTGCCTTGAAATGACTGGATTTGAACGGAGTGCTGCACGCTGCCTCGTGCACGCAAAACCCGCGCGCGGCTCGGCAATGCGAGCGGAAATACTTCCAGTTGGTCCCGAAAAGCTAGGGAATCTGATACTGCTGCAACGGGCGGTTGCCCGCAAGGGATTTGGCAAGAGTATCACTTCCGCCGTGCGCCGTCCAGTGCCGTGCGCCGGGTGGTGCGGCCATTACCGCCGAAATCCGGCGTTCCGCAGCAGCGCCGGCAAGCTGGCGCTGCGGAGCGAGGCGAGCGCCAGGCCGGATGCGATCACTGGATATGCTGATCTATGAAGTCCTTGAGCACACCCTTGGTGACTGCGCCCACCTTCATGCCCTGGACCTTGCCGCCACTGAAGACCATGAGCGTTGGGATACCGCGAATCTTGAACTGGCTGGTAATCTGCTGATTTTCGTCGATATTGACCTTGGC
>CAYYZR010000233.1:0-3445 GCA_964476005.1 uncultured Halomonas sp. | reverse complement strand
GACATGTCGCCCAGCGAGTCGAAGGTTTCGATCATGCCGACCACGGTGCCCAGCAGCCCGGTCAGGGGTGCCACGGCAACGATGGTGAAGATCAGCGTGTGGTACTTCTTGGTGGCTGCTTCCAATTCGGCGAAAGCGTCGTCGAGATGACGACGCAGGTGTTCGGGGCGGCGGCGAGCGATGTGCAGGCCCTGCAACACGGCCTGGTCGAGCAGGCCCTTGGGCGTGCGCAGGTGCGTTTCGGCCGCGACGCGATGAATGAGCCTGCGCACCGATCGCACCGAGCCGCGCTTGAGCGTGGCATAGCGGTAGCCGATCGCGAACCACAGCACGATGGTCGCGACGATCAGCGGCGGCATCACGTAGCCACCGACCTCGAAGAAGTACACCAGGTCGTTGAGGAGGTTGGAAAACACCTCAGTCTGCCCCGCTGGCTCCGGGCTGCCGGCTGTCGCTGAACTGGTTGATCACGCGCAGCGCGGCCTGCTCCATGTCGTCCTTGATGCGCTCGGCCCAGCCGGAAAGCAGGTTGCCGAACAGCAGCATCGGGATGGCCACGATCAGGCCGAGTTCGGTAGTCACCAGCGCGATCGAGATGCCGCCGGACAACAGCTTGGGATCGCCGGTGCCGAACTCGGTGATCACGTCGAAGGTCGCGATCATGCCGGTGACGGTGCCCAGCAGGCCCAGCAGCGGCGACACGGCGGCGATCACGATGATCAGCGCGCCGAAACGGTTCAGGTGCGAGTTCTCGTGCAGGATGGATTCCGACACGATGTCTTCGACGTGTTCGCGGTCGCGGTCGAGGTTGCGGATGGTTGCACTCACCACGCGCGCGGTCGAACCCTTCTTGCGCTTGAGCACCTCCAGCGCGGCATTCCGGTCGCCACGCTTGACGTGGCCCGATACGGCGTCGAGGATCCTGTCGGTAGAAGCACCGGCGCGCTGAAGAAACACGATGCGCAGAACGACCATCACGAGGCCGACCAGGCCCAGGAAGAAGATGATCCAGCCGATCACGCCGCCGGAATTTATCGTTTCGAAAAGTCCCTTGGCGGCCTTCTTCTCGACTTCGACGTTCAGCGATTCGAACAGGAAAATCGGCAGCGGATCCGGCATCCGACCCGATGCCAGGGCCTGCGCCTGCTCGGCGGTCTCGGTGTTCCAGATCTTCAGCTCGCCGTCGCCGGCCGGCGCCAGTGCGCCACCGCCTCGCTGGCTCAGGCCGTAAGCGGCGATATTGCCGACGTGGATGATGTCGCCGTCGACCCGGGTGCCGTCGGCCAGGAAGAATTCGCCGGGTTCGCGCCAGACCTCGTGGCCCTTGTCGAGAGACGCCAGCGCGGCATCGAACAGGCCCTTGACGTCGTCTGCGCCGGGCGCCTGGTCGCCGAGGTCGGCCGACCACGCATCTTCGAGCGTGAAATCGGCCTGGGTGAAGGTCGCGGCGAGCAGGTCGGTGTTCTCGCGGGCCGCTTCCACGGCACGCTCGGACTCGAACACCAGGTCCTCGAGACGGTCGGCGCGGCTGCGCATCTCGACGACGTCGGATTCCAGTGTGCGGATATCGGTCTGCAGGCTCGATTTCTCGGCCTGGACCGTTGCCTGCATCCGGGCAAGGCGCTGCTCCAGGTCGCGCTTCTGACCCTGCAGGAACGCGAACTCGCGCTGGTAGGCCTGCTCGAGGGAGGGTTGCTGCGGTTCGGGCGCGGGCGCTTGCGGGGCTGATTCGGTTGCCTGTTCGGTCTGCGGCTGGGTCGAGTCGGCCGGCACAGCCGGCTGGCCTTCGTCCTGGGCACTGGCCGTGCCGACCAGCAGCAGCGAAAACGCGAGGACGAGAATCGAATTGGAAATTCTCATGACCCCGACTCCATACCGACGCTGCCGTTGGGGAGGGTGAAATAGCCCGTGCGGATCTGTTTCTTCAGCGAATCGAACAGCTGATTGATCTGCTCGCGGTCGGCGCCGCCCTCGGCGACGGTGAAATTCCAGTCGTCGCCGGCGCGCGTCACGAAGCCGCTGCGGCCGTCGCGGGTCTGGAAGTAGATGGCCACAGCGCCGATCTTGGCGATGTCGGCCAGTACCCGGTCGCCGCCCAGCCCAATGACCTGGCTGTAAAGGCCGTTGTCGCGGGTGATGCGCGACTCGTCTTCATACAGGCGCCAGAGCCGGTTGACGGCGCGGGGCGGGTCGATCGCGCCCGACTCGATCTGGCTGCGAATTTCCGCGAGGGCGGTCAAGCGGTCCTCGGTCTTGAACGGGAAGCCGTCGCGCACCCGCGCTTCCATGCCGTCGATGACCTCGAAGGCCACCGGAATCAGGGCCTCGCCGGCCACACCGGCCTGGCGGGCACGCTCGCGGTTCTGCGCCATGTCCTGCTCGAGCTGGCGGATGCGCAGTTCCTCGCGACGGCGGGTGGCTTCGAGATCGCCCTTTTGCGCGGCCAGCGAGTTCATCTCGGCCCGGTGCTGCTCCTGCATCCGGTTCAATTCCGTATTGAGCGACTCGACCTGGCCGCGCAGGCTCACCAGTTCCTCGGCCAGCGCATCCAGGGATTCCTGCGAATCCTGAGCAGCTGCGGGCACCAGCGCCAACGCCAGCAGGGCGATGGGCGCCAGGCGCGAAAGACGGTTGAACATGAAACCTCCACTATCGGGAATTACCGACTAAATGGCCGACAAAAAATGCGCGGTCCAGCGAGTAACGGCATTGTCGGCAGCCAAGATTTCACGACCGTGACCGGGAGGTGACAGAAATGTTGCAGGGTTGGTGGTTGGTGGTCGGAAAACCGCGTCATCCCGGACGCGCAAAGCGCGATCCGGGATCTCGACACCGTGCGGTGATCTTTGCCGATCCCGGTAGTCGGCGGGGAGCCGGAAGCCGATTTTCCTGGGAGAGGCTTCCAGCCCCGATCTCGCGGCGGCGAATTGGCGCAGGATGCGCCTCCCATACCAGCATCCGTCGCCAAGGCTCACGACGGGTGTGGGAGCGGGCCTTCGCCGGCGATGGACTTGCCGGCATTGTCTCAACGCCAGCTCATCGCGGGCGAGGCCCGCTCCCACACCCGTTGCGGCTCTTCCTCCTCCCCGATACGGAATGCGAATCATTTGCATTTCGATTCCTGATGATGTATATTGGCTTCGTCCAAACAGAAAATGCAGCAGCGGAGAGAAACGATGTTCGAGTATCAATTCAGCAAGATCGAGCGCGTCTGGCTTCTGGGGCTACGGCTGGTCTGGGCGCATCGCGCAAACCCGGGCGTGGTCGCGCTGGTCGACCGGCTCTACACGGAGGCCGGAATGACCGCGTGCGGCGCCGAGTTGCGCGCCCTGCTCGTCGGACTCGAGAACGCCGGCGCCGATCACCTGTATATCGAGCGCTACGACGCCCCGGGCCTGACCGGTGACGAACGCGACCTGCTCGGCGCGCTGAAGGCGAGCTACCT
>CAYYZR010000232.1:0-3465 GCA_964476005.1 uncultured Halomonas sp. | reverse complement strand
CGAGTCTGACTTCGGTTGCCCGGCCATTCTGCGTGCAAAAAAGCCCCGGCAGCTTCTGCCGCCGGGGCCCCTGATTATCCGCCTTGAAGCTCGCGCTCGGCCGGCCTGAAGGACACGGGGGTCACCCATTAGCCCAGCCGTGTCAACAGGCAAAAACAGGACACGGGGTGAGGTCGTGTAATGTGCATTCGCAGCTTGATGCACGTTACACGACCTGACCCTCGGACTACGCGACCTGACCCTCGGACTACGAAGTGCATGTCCTTATGTGCGCCGCTGGCGCCGCGCAGCTTGAGCGCTTACACTAGGCTGCGCGCGCTCTGATGCACGTCTTCTCCAGCGCTGTGCGCAACACCTTTTGACCTGTCATCCCGAGACTGACACAAACAGGAATCGTTCATGATCAACGCTTATGCTGCCAACGAAGCCGGTGCCGAACTGACACCATTCCAGTACGAGCCCGGCGAATTGAAATCCGGCGAAGTCGAAATCGAGGTCATGTACTGCGGGCTTTGCCACAGCGACGTGAGCATCATCGACGACGAATGGGGCATGTCTGTTTACCCGGTCGTGCCCGGGCACGAAGTGGTGGGTCGTATCGGCAAGGTCGGCGACCAGGTGAGCCACCTGAAGCCGGGCCAGCTGGTGGGACTCGGCTGGCATTCCGCTTACTGCAACCATTGCCACGCGTGCAACACCGGTCACCAGAATCTGTGTGGCGAGTCCACCTTCACGATTGTCGGTCACCACGGCGGCTTTGCCGACAAGGTTCGGGCTCAGCAAGATGCCGTGATCCCGATTCCCGACTCGCTTGACCCGGCCAAGGCGGGCCCTTTTTTCTGTGCCGGCATCACCGTGTTCAACCCGCTCGTGCAGTTCGACATCAAGCCCAACAGCCATGTTGCCGTGATTGGTATCGGGGGCCTGGGTCACCTGGCGCTCCAGTTCCTGAACGCCTGGGGCTGCGAGGTGACCGCCTTTACCTCCAGTGATGCCAAGCGTGACGAGGCGTTGGAGCTGGGTGCGCACTACACAATCAATTCCCGCGATCCGGATGCCGTCGGCGAGGCCGCCGGGCGCTTCGACGCCATCCTCTCCACCGTCAACGCCAAACTGGACTGGAACCTGTATCTGTCGACGCTCAAGGCGCAGGGCCGGCTGCATTTCGTCGGCGCGCTGACCGACCCGCTGGATATCGACGTGTTCCAGCTGATTCTGGGCCAGCGGCAGGTTTCCGGCTCGCCGGTAGGCAGCCCGGAGACCATCGCCCAGATGCTGGAATTCGCCGCCCGCCACGAGATCGCGCCGCAGGTGGAAATGTTTCCGATGAGCGAGGTCAACAAGGCCATCGCGCACCTCAAGAAGGGCGATGCCCGTTACCGGATCGTGCTGAAGGCCGGCGAATAAGCCGGGAGTTCAGAGCACAAGTAAATTGGACAGGCACTTCTTGAAGAGGTCGCCCAGGGAAAATTTAGCCCTAGAGCTCGCCGCCGATCGCGCCTTTCAGGATTAACTGCCGGCTTCTGGTTGCTGCCGGGCGATTTACGGGTTGTGGTTTGGATTCCGCGCACGCGAAATCTGGCATCAGCGCCATTTGGGGGGGGCAAATCAACGGCTAAGTTCGAAAGGCGGGTCGGCCTATACTTGTCTGGTGCACCCCGTCGCTGGCCATGCTCGATGAAATCATTCTGGCGTACTCTCCTTCCGGTTGCCTGCATGCTCGTGCTGTCAGTGGCAAGGGCAGAGCTTGAGGAGCAGGACCCGCCCGGCAGTCTGGCGGAACTCGATCAAGCGGTGACGGCGGTGCTGGAGGCCTCGGTCATTCCGGGCGCGAGTGTTGTCGTGATCGAGGCCGGTGAGATCGTCTGGGTACGTCACTACGGCGTCATGGACCGCGAGACAGGCCGCCCGGTCACCGATCAAACCGTCTTCCGCGCCGGTTCCATCAGCAAGAGCCTGACTTCGATCGCCGCGATGATGCTGGTCGAAGAAGGAGCGATTGCACTGGACGCGGAGGTGCGCGCGTTTTTACCCGCGCTCGATCTGGACAATGCCTGGGCGGCGACCGATCCGGTTCGGCTTGTCCACCTGCTTGAGCACACCGCTGGATTCAATGACATTGCATTCCATCACTATCTGCTCGAGGGCGGTGGCATGCCCCTTGCCGAGGCCGTCGAGCGATTCGGACCGTATGACAGTCGCTGGCGTCCCGGCACGCTCACGAGTTATTCCAACCAGGGGCCCATCGTCGCTGCGCGAATGCTGGAAATCGCTGCAGGGGAGCCTTTCGAGGCGTACATGCAGAGACGGGTGATCGAGCCGCTGGGGATGCAAAGCGCGGTCTGGCGCGGCAGTTCGGCGCTCGCATCGCGCCTGGCCGCAAGCTACCGTCCCGACGGCATAACCGAGGAGCGGTTCATCGATACGCCCGGCTGGCCCAGCGGCGGGCTCAACGTCACGCCGCGAGATCTGGCCCGCCTGCCGTTGCTGATGCTGGGGCGCGGTACGCTGGACGGCACAGAACTGCTGTCGCCGGCTTCGATCGATCGCATCGAGACACCCGAAAGTTCGGACGCAGCGCAGTTCGGGTTGCGCCACGGCTATGCGCTGGGAAACCAGGTGCTGCCGCGCGGGCGGGCGGTCTTCTTCGGCCACGACGGGAGCATCGACGGCTTCGTTTCCAGCTACGCCTATGCGCCGGCGCTTGACGCGGGTTATGTCGTCATGGCCAATGCGACTTCCGACGCCATCCTCGAAGCCGCCGGCCGGGTGCGGGCCTACCTGGAGCGGGATGTTGCACCATTGAACGTCCAACCGGACGGAGGCGGCGCCAACGCCGTGGCGCACTGGGCCGGCCAGTACCAGTCGCGCACGCCGCGGCGGAATCTGCTTGCCGGGCTCCTTGGTCTGACCCAGTGGGAAGGCGCAACGGTCGTCGACAATGCGTTGCGATTCCGCGGCAGCACCTGGATGCCCGTGGGCGAAGGCAGATGGCAACGCGCCGACGCGGCCGTGCCGGAACTGATATTGATCGAACGCGACGGCGAGCGTCGACTGCAAACCGGCCTTTCGACCTATCGGCAGGTATCACCGCTGGAAATGTGGACGAAGCTGGCGGTGCTGGCCGGCTACGGGCTGCTGCTGATCATCAGCGTCCCGCACATGCTGATGGTCGCCTGGAGCGGCGCGCGCGGACGGCTCGCCGGACGCGGCGGCTTGGCCATGCGACTCTGGCCTCTGGTGGCGCTATACGGCGTCGCGGGGGTGGTGTTTTACACGCTGGCGCTCTTCCAGACCGGAGACCTGGAATTTCTTGGTCGTCCGACCCTGGCCGCCTGGGGGCTGTTTGCCTGGTCGGCGCTCGCGCCCCTGTGGGTCGTAATGGCCCTTGCAAGCCTCTGGCGCCGCGGGTCGGGCGCCGGACGTGCAGCCACAGCGCTTGCCGCGAGTTACACGATGTTCGCG
>CAYYZR010000231.1:0-3475 GCA_964476005.1 uncultured Halomonas sp. | reverse complement strand
GGCCCGGTATTTACCGTGACCAGCCAGACCCAGACCGAAATCATCGGCGAGGTGTTCGATTGCGCCGGCGTCCAGTCCCTGGCCCTGGGACCCAACGCCAGCAACGTCAGCCTGGTGGTCACTTCCGGTCAGCCGGGAGATCCGCTCTGGACATTCGTGATCACGCTCGTCAATCCGAGCCAGAGCGGCAGCGTGAATCTGCTGGCCGAGGGCGCGAGCATGACTGCCGCCAAACTCAACCTGGCGTTGGCCGCAGCGCTGCCCATCCCGGTGCTGGACCCGCGCGGCTTGCTGCTGCTGGCGCTCGCCCTGGTGCTGGCCGGCGCAATGGTGATTCGACAGCGCTGAGGCCTTTGTCAAGTCCAGGGGAGCGCGGGCCGACCCGGTTATTCGGACAGCTTCTCGCGAATGACCTTGAAGAGTTCGCGGTAAGCGCGGCCGTGACGCTCGGAAGGCGCGGTTGCGGCGTCATGCTTGCGAGCGGCCCTCACAAGGCTTCTGAAATGCTGGGCGTCGGTATCGGGGTACTCGGTCATCCAGCGGGTGACGGCCTCGTCGTCGGCCACCAGTTCGTCGCGCCAGCGCTCCACAACGTGCAACGCCCGTGCCTCCGCGCGGTTTCCGGTGCGAAATTCCTCGATCACTTTTTCGAACGGCTCGGTGTCGAGGTTGCGCAAGAGACGCCCGAGGAACTTGCGCTGGCGCTTTTTCGCACCGTGGGCGCGTATGGACTGGTAATCGCGGATCGCCTGGCGCAGGTCGTCGGGCATTTCGAGCGCGGCCAGGCGCCCAGCCGGCAGTTCGGAAAGCGCCGCGCCCAGATCCTGCAAGGCGTGGTCTTCGGCCTTCAGCGAGGTCTTCGAGGGACCGGTATCGACCGCGTCGTCATCTCGCTCGCCGGCGTATCCGCCGCGTCCGCGGCGCATCAGGGATTTTCGGGCCATGGGCTTGCTTCGGAAATCTGAACGAGTGTGCAGTATAAGCCGCGCGGCGCATTTGCCGCCGCATCCGGGGAACTCGGCAGCGTTGGAATTGATCTGAATCAGAACAAACATGAAACCAGGATGCACCATTGCCCTCAAGTCTCAGTTCCGATCCGCGAAACGCCATGGTCGAAGCCATGCCCGAGAGCTTCAACTACCGCATCGACCGCGACAATGTTCTCGTTTCGGTGAGCGAGAACTGGAACAGCTTCGCCGCTGACAACGCGGGCGCTTCGATGTCGGCAGCTGACGTCGTCGGCCGCGCGCTCGACCAGTTCATCGCCGACGAGGAGACCCGTGCGCTCTATGCGCTGGTGCTCGACAGCGTGCGCGGTTCCAATCGAGCAATCGCGTTCCGGTTCCGCTGCGATTCGCCGACCGAGCGGCGGTTCTGCGAACTCAGAATCTCGGCCGGAGGCGACGGCTCGGTCGACTTCGAAAGCCGGATACTTCTAACCGAGTCGCGTCATCCGGTGCCACTGCTGGAGGCCGACGAGCAGCGCGATCCGGATGAATTCCTGAAAGCTTGCAGCGTGTGCAAGCGGATTGCGGCAGACCAGTCGGAATGGATCGAAATCGAGGCGGCCATGGAGCGCCTGCAGCTGGATCAGCGCCAACGAATCCCGCGCATTACCCACGGCCTTTGCGCCGACTGCCACGCCGGAATCATCGCGACGCTTTGACCGCAAAATCCCGACGACCCGCGGCTGCCGCGTGGTCCGGGAATGTCGCTCGGCCGTCGGCCGTAGCGATGCTCGTTGCAATGATCGTTTCGATCAGCCCGGCCACCAGCCGGTGCAGGCGACGCACGTAGCGACCCCCTTCCGAAGGCGGCACCGAGCGCGAGGTGATGACCACGGTCAACGCCGCCGACGGCACCACGTAGAGCATCTGCCCGCCGTAACCGCGGCCGTAGTAGGCCCTGGCACCGGCAATTTCGGTAATGAACCAACCATAGCCGTAGAGATCGCCGCTCCACGGCGACCGTGCGCGCGGCGTCCAGGACTGCTCTATCCATTCCTTCGACACCACGCGCCGGCCGTCGATCTCGCCGTCCAGACGATACAACTCGCCGATGCGCGCCACCGCACGCGGGCTCAGGTGCATCTCGTTGCCGCCGAAATGGATGCCCTGCGGATCGCGCATCCAGTCCTGGATCCGGATGTTCAGCGGCTCGCCCAGCCAGTCACGGGCCAGTTCCAGCAGGGTCTCGCCGCTGGCCGCGACCAGCGCGGCGGCGGCCAGGTGCGTGCTTCCGGTCGAATAGATCATGCGTCCGCCGGGTTGATCGACCATCGGGCGCGTGAGCACGTGCGCCACCCAGTTCGGGCTCTGCACCCAGCGGCCGTAGTTGCGCCCCGAGGTCGACTGCAGGCCGGCACGCAGCGACAGGGCGTGGCCCAGCGTGATGTTCTTTACCCCCTCCGTCGCATCGGCGGGCACCTGCACATCCAGCAGCTCGACCAGCGGCTGGTCGGCCGAATCGATGACGCCTCTGTCGATCGCGATGCCGGCGAGCACCGAGAGAATGGTCTTGGACAGCGATTTCAGGTTGACCGGGGCCGACGAATCCGGTCCGCGGACGTTACGTTCGAAGATCTCTTCGCCGTCGTGCAGTACGAGCATTGTATGCAACGCATCCAGCGACTCGGCTGTTTGCGCCAGGTGCTGCCGGCGCTGGTCGTCGAGTTCGATGGAGTGGGCCGCGGCCGCGCCGACGACCAGCAGGGCGCCGAGCGCCGGTGCAGCCAGCGCGAGACAGGGTGTGCGGTTGGATGCGGATCTCATGCGGGCAGTCTACACAGGCGGCATCAAGGCTCTCGGTGGCAACATCCGCTACAACACGATCACGTAGCCCCTGGCCGGATCGGTGCGTCCTTCGATCATCTCGACGAGCACGTCGCGCGCGGCATCGAGCCCCTTTTGTTCCGACACTTCGACCAGCGCATTGTCGATCACGTATTCGAAGAACGCCTTGCCGGCCTGGCCCGAGCGCTTGTCGAATTCCGCCACGCCCCAGTCCTTGTGTCGCCTGGAAATCCAGTTCGGGGCGAAGAAGAATTCGGGGTTCGGGCCGGGCAGGTCTTTTGCCGGCATTGGCGGCACGTGCGACTGCGCCGAGCCCACGCTGCAGTCATAGACCAGGTTGGCCTGAAGCTGCTCGTGGATCCCGGCCTGCAGCTCCGGATTGCCGGCGATATCGATATACAGGGTGCGCTTGCCGACATCGAGTCGCCGACGTTCATCGTAGGAAAGCACCGAATCGTACAGACCCAGACTCTCGACGAATCTGCGGTTGCCGCTTGAGGTCAGCGCGACCAGCTCGACATCCGAATGCTGCCGGATACAGAACGCGGTGGCATAACCGGTCTTGCTCGATGCGCTGGAAATCAGCACGCGCTCGGCTTCGAAGAAATCGTTTTCGGCCAGGAAGTCAGCCAGGCAGAACGCGGTAACGAACAGCGGGCGGTAGATCGCGTGCAGCGGTTCGG
>CAYYZR010000230.1:0-3483 GCA_964476005.1 uncultured Halomonas sp. | reverse complement strand
CAGTCTGCCCTCGTTGACCGCTTGAGTACCCCTCCGGCAAAACTCTCCAAGGCCCTCCAGACTCCGGAACCGAGGATTGCGAATCCAATCGTTTTAAGACGAAGCCCGCAATTGTCGTCCAAAAATCCGTTGCAGTCAAGACCAAATGAGAAATTCAGGGAGAAGTCGGTCGTGCTTAGGAGACGCTTATCAGCCGCCGGCCGCGACCGCGAAGCTTTCGCCGCAGCCGCACTCGTCGGTCACGTTGGGATTGTGGAACTCGAAGGCGTGGTTCAGTCCCTGCTGGACGTAATCGACGCAGGTGCCTGCCAGCAGCGGAAGCGCCTCGCGGTCGACCATGATCCGGATGCCGTGATCCTCGAAGACCTCGTCGGAGTCGCACACTTCCCCTGCAAGATCGACGACGTAGGCCCAGCCGGAGCATCCGGTGCGTCGGACGCCCAGCCGAAGACCGGCTCCGCCTTCGCGCTCGAGGTAGGCCGAAACGCGCCGAGCGGCGGATTCGGTGAGGGATATCTTGTCGTTTCGCATATGCAGACCGGTGGGAGCGAGCTCAATGCACTATTATTCGGGTCCCGCAGGAAAATTTCAAACAAACGAGCAAAAAAATGCCCGAGGCATCCATTCAGACCATTCTGACCGGCAAAGTTCCGGCCGGCACACCCT
Source organism: uncultured Halomonas sp. (assembly GCA_964476005.1). Classification (GTDB taxonomy): domain Bacteria; phylum Pseudomonadota; class Gammaproteobacteria; order Xanthomonadales; family Wenzhouxiangellaceae. The sequence continues at coordinate 2,817 of CAYYZR010000230.1, read as the reverse complement.
TGACCGTCGAAGGCTGGGTCAGGACCCGGCGCGACTCCAAGGCGGGATTCTCCTTCATCCAGGTCAATGACGGCTCCTGCCTGACCAATCTACAGGTCGTGGCCGACCAGTCCCTGTCCAATTACGCCGACCAAATCCGCCACCTGACCAGCGGATGCTCGGTCCGCTGCAGAGGCACTCTGGTCGAATCGAAGGGCCGCGGACAGTCCGTGGAACTCCAGGCAGCCGAAGTCGACGTCCTGGGCTGGGTGGAAGATCCCGATACGTATCCGGTCCAGCCCAAGCGCCACAGCTACGAATTTCTAAGGAGCGTGGCCCACCTGCGGCCGCGCACCAATACCTTCGGCGCGGTCACCCGGATTCGCCACGCCGCGGCGCGGGCAATCCACGAATACTTCGACCGCAACGATTTTTACTGGGTCAACACGCCCATCATCACGGCGTCGGATGCCGAGGGTGCCGGCGAACTCTTTCGGGTCAGCACTCTGGACCTTTCAAACCTGCCGCGCGACGACCGGGGCAGCGTCGATTTCCGCCAGGACTTCTTCGGCCGCGAGACTTTCCTGACGGTATCGGGTCAGCTCAATGTCGAGGCATTTTGCCTGGCCATGAACAAGGTCTACACTTTCGGGCCGACCTTTCGCGCCGAGAACTCGAATACCGCGCGCCATCTGGCGGAATTCTGGATGATCGAGCCCGAAATCGCGTTTGCCGATCTGCAGGATCTCAGCGACCTGGCCGAAGACTTCCTGAAATCGGTTTTTGCCACGGTACTCGAACGCTGTGGTGACGACATGCAGTTTTTCGTCGACCAGGTCGAGCCCGAAGCCGTCAATCGGCTCCAGAAACTGATCACCAGCCCGTTCGTGCGCATGGACTACGCCGAGGCAATCAGAATTCTTCAAAGCAGCGGAGAGTCGTTCGACTACAAACCAGAGTGGGGACTGGATCTCCAGACCGAGCACGAGCGCTATCTGACCGAGCGGCACTGCCAGGCACCGGTGATCGTGATGAATTACCCCACTGAAATCAAGGCGTTCTACATGCGTCTGAACGACGAGGGCAAGACAGTCGCCGCAATGGATGTGCTCGCGCCAGGCATCGGCGAAATCATCGGCGGCAGTCAGCGCGAGGAACGCCTGGAAGTCCTGAAAAGCCGGATGGACACCGAGCAACTCGAATCGGGCAATTACGACTGGTTCCTCGATCTGAGGCGCTACGGCACGGTCCCGCACGCCGGTTTCGGACTCGGCTTCGAGCGCCTGCTCAACTACATCACCGGCCTGACCAACATCCGCGACGTCATCCCGTATCCTCGAACCCCGGGCAACGCGCCGTTCTGATTGGGAACCGGGCATCGGAAAGGCATATCAACCACGAAAAAAAAGCGATCGCAGATAATTCAAAAGCGTTGAACCACGAAGAGCACGAAGGACACGAAGGACACGAAGTGAAAAACCGCATTTCTTCGTGCTCTTCGTGCCTTTCCTGGCGAATGGCTGCGACCGCGCTTCACCACGACTTCTCAATAGCGCAAAAGATTTATTTCGGCAAGCCTCTCCAGGAAACTGGTTTTTTCCTTCGCGTCCTTCGTGCTCTTCGTGGTTACAAGCTTTTCAAACTTTTCGTGCCACCCGCCCCTTCACCGCGCCAACTTCAATGCAAAAAAAGCCCGGCGCGAGGGCCGGGCTTTTTCCTGAACCTCCGGCATTCAACCGGAAATCGTTGTACTGCGGCTGCTATTCGGGCGTTTCCGCCGTCGGTGCGTCGGGACGATCGACCAGTTCGACAAACGCCATCGGCGCCTTGTCGCCGGCGCGGAAGCCGCACTTGAGGATTCTGACGTAGCCACCCGGACGCTCCCGGTAGCGTGGGCCCAGTTCGCCAAACAGCTTGCCCACGGCTTCCTTGTCGCGCAAACGAGCAAACGCGACGCGGCGCTTCGCAACCGTATCTTCGCCTGCCATGGTGATCAGCGGCTCGGCAACCCTGCGCAATTCCTTGGCCTTCGGCAATGTGGTCCGAATGAGTTCGTGCTTGAACAGGCTCGAGGCCATGTTCTTGAACATCGCCCGGCGGTGCGATGAATTGCGATTAAGCTTGCGGCCCGCTTTACGGTGACGCATGGTAATTCTCCTTATACGGTTTCGCGCGCCAGATTCGACGGCGGCCAGTTTTCCAGACGGGTACCCAGCGCGAGATCGTGCGCCGCAAGAACGGTCTTGATCTCGGTCAGCGATTTCTTGCCGAGGTTCGGCGTCTTCAGCAACTCGGTCTCGCTGCGCTGGACCAGGTCGCCGACATACTGGATGTGCTCGGCTTTCAGGCAGTTGGCCGAACGCACAGTAAGTTCCAGGTCATCGATCGGGCGCAGCAGCACGGGATCGAAGCTCTGCTCGTCACGCTTCTCCTCATCGCGGTCGCGCGCGACGAAGTCGACGAAAACCGACATCTGGTTGACCAGAATCCCGGCTGCCAGCTTGACCGCATCCTCACAGGACAGCGTGCCGTTGGTCTCTATATCCAGGACAAGCTTGTCCAGGTCGGTGCGCTGCGCCACGCGTGCGCTTTCGACGCTGTAGGCAACCCGATGAACCGGACAGAACGAAGCGTCGAGCTTGAGCCGGCCGATAGAACGAGACTCTTCCTCATCGAAGCGATACGTCGCCGCAGGCTGGTAACCAACGCCCTTCGAGACCTTCAGCTGCATGCGCAGCTTCTGATTCTTGGTCAGGTTGCAGATGACATGCTCGGGATTGACAATTTCCACGTCATGGTCGAGCTGAATGTCACCGGCCGTGACCGGCCCCGTCTTGT
>CAYYZR010000229.1:0-3493 GCA_964476005.1 uncultured Halomonas sp. | reverse complement strand
TGGTGGTGCCGGGTTGCACGAACATGCCTTCCCGGACGTTCAATTCCATCACGTAACCGTCCTGCGACGAGCGCACCGGAAAACGCTGCCGGACCTGGCGTGAACTCGCCAGCGCGTCGATCTGGTCGTCCGACATGCCGAGCGCCGAAAGCCGCTGGCGCGAGGCGTCGATCAATCCCGACTGACCCGAGCGCAGCGCCTGGATGAATTCGTCCTGGGCGCTGACCAGCGCCGGCGAATAGATCTCGAACAGTACATCGCCCCGTGCCACGGCCTCGCCCTCGTTATCGGCCTCGAGGCGCTCGATCCAGCCCTCGGCGCGAACATGAACATGGCTCACGCGGTCGGCATCGGGCGTGATGAAACCGACGGTATCGATGCGTCGCGCCAGCGTGCCGCGCTGTACCTCGGCGATCTGCACGCCGATGTTGTTGATGACCACCGGGTCGATGCGTATGGACGGCGTGTCCGACTCGGCGCTCTGGTTGTCGGCGTAGACCGGCACAAGGTCCATCCCCATCGGCGACTTGCCCGGCTCGTCACGGCGGTAGTTCGGATCCATGGGCGCGACCCAGTAAAGGATTTCGCGCTCGGCCGGTGCTGCGCTTTCCGGCGTTTCGCCGCCAGATGAAAACAGCCACCAGGCCGCGCCGAATCCGGTGACCGCTGCGGCGACCGCGATAACGATTGCGTTTCTTGTCGAATTCATGAGACGTCTCCGGCCAGGAAAACGACGCGCGCCCAGGCCTGGCCCGCGCGCGACTCCAGTTCAGCACGCTTCAGCGCGACTTCCAGCTCGGCCAGCTGGCTGCGAATCAGTTCGGCGAAATCGGTCTGGCCGTTGGCGTAGGTGGTGATCGAGGCCTCGGCGGTCTGCCGGGCGCGTTCACCCAGCGCCGAGCGATACAGTTCGACGCGTTCGTTGAAGCGCTGCCAGTCGGTAAGCGCCTGGTCGAGCTGGCGCCGCAGATCCAGCAGCACGGCGTCCCGGTCGAAATGCTCGGCGCCGCGCCGGTTGACGGCCGCGGCGCGCTGGCGGTCCTGGCGCTTGTCGGTGAACAGCGGCACCGACAGCGTCACCCCGACGCTGGCAAAGTCGGCCTGGTCGGTGCGTACGCCGTAACCGCCCTCGATCGCGAAGGCCGGTTTGTAGGCCTGCTCGGCCAGCGACACGCCGGCTTCGGCGACCTCCACTTCGGCGTTTTCCACGTTTACCGCCGGATGCTCGGCAAGCCGATTGCGCAATGTACCGGCGTCGCCGCCTATGTTCAGAACGGGCCAGGCGGCAGGCGGCAGGAAGGCATTGCTGCCGATGTGGCGCGAGAGCGTCGCGCGGGCGGCGTCGGCCTGTCGGCGATGCTCGGCCATCCGGTCGTCGAGCAGCGACAGCTCGAGTTCGGCGCGCAGCACGTCCTGGGCGCTCATGCGGCCGGTGGCGAAGCGTGCAGATATCGATTCGATCTGCCGGGCGACCTTGTCGCGTCCGGTGGAAACGATCTCCAGCGCCCGCGCGTTGTAGGCGAGCTCCATCCAGGCCTGCCGGGTTTCGAGTGCGATACGCCTGAGCTCCAGCTGCTTGCGGGCGCGCTCCACCGATGCCTCCAGCCGTCGCTGCTGGCCCTTGATGGCAAGCGATCGCCCGGGCGGAAATTCCTGGCGCAGGCCGAATCTCACCTGGGTCATCATGCTCTGGTCGAAGGCGAACGAATCCACCGGCAGGTTGGCCAGCTGGCCGGTCACCATGGGGTCGGGCAGCTGGGCGTCGGAAATCGCGCGTTCTTCCAGCGCTTCGGCGCGCGCCTCCAGCCGTGTGAGCGCCGGGTCTTCGCGTTCAATGGCCGCTCGAACCGCCTGTTCCAGCGAAAGGGTGTCTGTGGTCTCAGCCGGGCTTTCGGCCTGCGCGTGCAGCCCGGCAGGCGCCAGCGAGAGGTACGTCAGGACGGTCGCAATGGCCAGCGCCGTCACGGGTTTGATCGATCTTGAGAACATCGTTGCTACTCCGGAAATACATGAACGCACCGCGCAGCCAGCCGCGCGGCCTGGTCGGGATGGATGTTCCGGAGAGAACTACTCGTTGAACTGGGCGTTGACCAGGTGAGGTCGGGGACCGGCTCGAACCGGCGGCAGCGAAACGATCGCGGCATGGGTGATGTCGGTAGCGTCGAACAGCGCAGGCGCAACCGTTTGCGGCGGGAGCAACGAAATCGTCTCGGTCTTGTCGACCAACCGCAGTGAATCCAGCGAATCGGGCGCGTCGCAGTCCTGCGGCTCCATTTCATGACAGGGCCGCGGCGGGCAATGCGGACAATCGTGCGCCGGCGCGCGAACGTCGACCTGCATCGCCATCGCGCAGGGCGCGACGACAATCGATAGCCACACCAGCGCGAACAGCGCGAGGTTGACCCTCGACAGGCCGCTGGAACGGCGACGAATGCGATGCAAGATGTTCATTTCGCGAGAAGTATACGCCAATCGAAGTGTTGCAGAAATTGACCTCGAGCAAGGCAGGAGGTTCCGCGCCGGCCTGGGCTACTATGCCGCCAATTCGTTGATCAGCCGCCTCGAAGCCGCCACGTAATGGCCGCCGAACAGGTTGGCGTGATTGAGCAGGTGATAGAGCTTGTAGAACCGCCGGCGATCCTCCCATCCGGATTCCAGCGGCCACCGCTGTTCGTATGTTGCGAAGAATGCCGGACCGAAGCCGCCGAAAAGGTCGGCCATGGCCAGGTCGCATTCGCGGTCGCCGAAGTGCACCGCCGGGTCGAACAGCACCGGCTGCCCGTCGGGCAGCATCGCGGCGTTGCCGGCCCAGAGATCGCCGTGCACCAGCGACGGTTCCGGGGCGTAGTCGAGAAAGCGCCGCTGCCAGCTTGATTTCAGCCGCGCCGTGTCGTGCGCCCCGAAGCCGCCTTCCCGCCCGCCGAGCAGGTCGATCTGAAAACCGAGTCGTTGCTCGAACAGGAACCCGGTCCAATCGGACGCTTGCGTATTCGGCTGGGGCGTGGCACCGATGAAATTGTCGTTGTCCAGCCCGAACATGTCGGCTCGAACCCGGTGCAATTCGCAAAGTTGCCGCCCCAGCGCGGCCAGGCCGTTGCCACTTAACGGACGAAGGTCCAGCCATTCCAGCGCCAGCCATGAAGTGTCGCCGCTCGTGCCGTAGCCCAGCACCACAGGCGTGCGAACCGCGCCCGACCCGGCCAGGCGATCCAGCCCGTTGCGCTCGGCATCCAGCATAGATCCCTGCGCGGCCGACATCGTCTTGACGAACACACGGGCATTGTCGTTCTCGAGCCGCCAGCTGCCGGCGATCGAGCCGCCGGAAACGGGCCGATATTCGACTTCCCGGGTTTTCCAGCCGAGTGCTTCGCTTATGGCGTTCGCGGTTCGATTGTTCATAAGCAAAACTGAGGAATGGACCGTGGCATTGTCGCAAATGCCGGACGCGGTCAGCGTGGCGCGCACTGGGAACCACTGAACACTCCCGTGCGGG
>CAYYZR010000228.1:0-3554 GCA_964476005.1 uncultured Halomonas sp. | reverse complement strand
CAGAACTGGTTCGCCGTCGGGATCGACTTCCTGATCGTCATCGTCGGCGTATTCATCGGCATCCAGGTGGCGAACTGGAACGATGCACGCCGCGACCGTGAGGCAGAGGCGCTGTACCTCGACCGTCTTCAACAGGAGCTTTCGGAAATCTCGTCGCAGGCCGCTGCGAGCCATGCGAGCGTCCGCGACGGACTCGAACGCCTTGTCGAGGTGAGAGATTATTTCCTGACCGGCGAAGGCCTGGATTCATTCGGCGGCGAGCACTGTGCGGCGCTTGTAACGTCACACATCTACGCAGGGACGATCTTCTATCCCCCGACCATCAAGGAGCTGATCTCGACCGGGCGAATCGTGCTGATCCGTGACCATGCCATCAGGACGGCGATCCTTTCGTTCGATCAGACGAACGCCGAGTTGTCTCAATTGAGGACGGACATTCAAATCGACCGCATGTTGCTCGCGCGGGCTCACGCCGACCTGATCGACGCAGGCCTTTCAGATTGGGAAGATGCCATCTGCGACTTCGAGGCCATGTCTCGCGATCAGGCTTTCCTGAATGATTTTCTCGACAACATGCGTAGATTCAGCGCCTATGTGTCCGATGTCACGGGGCGCCAGTCCGATGTCATCGAATCGCTCCGTGCGACGATTGCATCCAGCATGCAGAACGTCCGCCACGCTCCCGAATCCGGACCGGGGACGCGTTGATGCCTTTCCGCCGGGTGGCCGAGCATCTACGCATGCAGAACTGGGCCGCGCTGTTCATCGACTTCGTCATCGTCGTCGTCGGCGTTTATATCGGCCTCCAGGCCAGCGACTGGAAGCAGCAGAAGCTGGAGCGCGAAAGCGATCAGCGCGCCCTGGCGCTGTTCGTCGACGAGCTCGATGTGATGATGGTCGAGGCAAGCGACGATCTGATCACCGTGACTGCCAATCTGGAGGCGCTTGCCCTGGGCACCGAGATCGCACTGAATTGCGATGCGAGCATGGAGGAGCGCCGGCGATTGGCCGCCGCGATCGCCAACACTCTGGTCTGGCGTATCCCTGATATCCGGCCATCGGGACTTGCCGAAATTGGCAATTCGGGAACGCTTCACCGACTTGGAAATCCCGAGCTGTCGCGCGCAGTCGGCACTCTAAATCAGGAGATCAAGGGGATGAGCGACTCGACGGATCTGATCGCACCCCAGTTCGATCGGGCGTGGGCAATGCTGTTGCCGTATCTCGAACTCAGCGCCCCCATTCGACTGGAAAGGTCGGGCCGGCGCCTGGCGCGACAGCACCCCTCGGAATACATGTCGCTTGCACCTCACGCGTCCTTATGCAAAGCCCAGGAGTTCCTGCTCGGCCTGTCGCTGCTGACCGACTACTATGACTCCAGCGTCTACAGTTTCGACGCCTGGCTCTGGGGGCTACGAACAGCCCATGAACTTGCTGCATCGGAGATGAAGTGATTCTGCGAAGCGTAATGCGCCATGTCCGCGACCAGAACTGGTTCGCGGTCGTGCTGGATTTCTTCATCGTCGTGGTCGGCGTGTTCATCGGCATCCAGGTTTCGAACTGGAATGAAAGCCGCATCGAACGAATCCAGGAAGCGACGATCCTCGAGCGGCTCTCCATCGAGGTCCAATCTCTGATCGAGATCCAGCGCGAGGAGCTGGCCGACAACGAAGCACGAGCGCGGCAGGTGATTTTGCTCAACCCCGTGCTGTTCGGCCAGGAACCGCTGCGACCGTTGACCGGGGACGAGTGCTATACCGTGACGTCCTCGCACGTCTACCTGCGGCCGACGGACGAGATCCCTGTCCTCGATGAATTGCAGGAATCCGGTCGATTCGACCTGATCCGCGATCGCTTGATCAAGGCCCGCCTACGGGACTACATCCTGCTCCGCGAGCGGGCGCGCGGCCACTACCGAGAGATCACCAACGAACTGTTCCGGCTTCACAGCCGCCACCCGCAGACCTTACGGATCGACCGCGTAAGGGTCGAGCGCAGCCAGTCCAGCCGTTGGAATTCTCTCAGCGGAGAAGGCTTTCATTGGCAGTCAGTCTGCGACATCGCGGCCATGCGCGCAAACCAGCAGTTCCTCAATGAGTTCGTGGACAACGCCGCCCGGCGAGATTCGCAGATCCGGTTCTACCAGCAACGAATCGACGCCTTGCTCGCAATCAGCGAGGCGCTGGACCCTGGCGCGGGGCCGGCGCCGGAGCACGAGGTCGGCCGGTGATCCTGCGCCGCCTCACCGAAGCCCTCCGCCGCCAGGATTGGTCCACCGTTGCCGTCGAGATCATTATCGTCATCCTCGGCGTATTCATCGGCATCCAGGTGGCCAACTGGAATGATGCGCGCGTCGACCAAGGCAGGGCGGTGGCATATCTGGAGCGAATCGGCCAGGACCTCGATGCGGACCTGGCCACACTGGCTGATCGCAAGGACTTTTGGCACCAGGTTTCGCGCTATGGCGAGACGGGGCTGCTTTATGCGCAGACGGGATCGGCAGAAGACACATCGCACTGGGCCGTGCTGCTCGCATATTTCCAGGCCAGCCAGGTGGCCGAGTTCATCACCATACAGGCAACCTATGACGAGTTGCGAAGTACTGGCGATCTCGAGCTGATCAGCGACCTTGATATTCGCAGTGCGCTGGCGCGCTATTACAACTTCGGCGCAGCCGCGACGGTGGTCGAGCGACCGGCTTATCGAGAACATGTACGCGGCATCATTTCGATGGACATCCAGTCCTACATCTGGGATTCATGCTATGAGTCGAACGCATCGGGATTTCAGCGGATGCTCGAGTGTGAGTCGCCGATCGATGAGCAGACAGCGCGAACAGTGACCGACACGCTGGCCGGCAATGCATTGCTGATGGAGGAGTTGCGCTACTGGATGTCGACCATGCACGTCGCGCAGCTGATCGCGAACGATCGGGTCGCCGCGGCCACGGCGCTGAAAAAACTGATCAGGGCGAACGAGTCCATCTCGAGCCACCTCGGAACAAGTCGATGACTTCAGTCGTTTCCGCAAGGTCGATCTCGCGTCTGGATTCCCTGCAGCGCTTGGAGTTACTTGTCAACGGAGCAAATGCATGTCGGACATGAAAGACAGAGTCGCGCTGATCACCGGCGCGAGCAGTGGTATCGGTCGCGCCACCGCAGAGGAATTCGCCGCAAATGGCGCACGTGTCGTTGTCGCCGCGAGGCGGCAGGCGGAACTGGATTCGCTGGTCGCCCAGATCGAGTCGCGCGGCGGCAAGGCCAGTGCCGTCAGGACCGACGTGTCCGATTCGGCAGACGTCGAGCGAATGGTTTCTTATGTCATCGAGACTTTCGGCCGGCTCGACTACGCGGTCAACAACGCCGGCATCGAAGGGCAATTCGCGCCGATCATCGATCTGGCGGAGGAAGACTGGGACCAGGTCATGGGGATCAACCTCAAGGGCACGTTCCTGTGCATGAAATTCGAGGCCAGGGCGATGCTCGCCGGAGGTCACCGAGGCGCGATAGTCAACGTCGGCTCGGTCAATTCCTTTCTCGGTTTCGCCACGGGCG
>CAYYZR010000227.1:0-3573 GCA_964476005.1 uncultured Halomonas sp. | reverse complement strand
GGTTTCAGGTTTCAGGTTTCAGGTGTTAGAAGAAGAATCTCGCACGCGACGTTCACTGAATTCGATGAACGCCCAAAACACCTGATCGCTTAAAACTGAAAACTGAAAACTGAAACCTTTTCTAACGCCCCCGATAATGGTCGATCCGTTCGTCCCGGATGGCCGGGTTTTCGAACTGGATTTCCAGCGTGAAGATGAAGCGCCAGTCGGAGCGTCGCTTGCCCGTGTCCTCGTCCACGGGCCAGGCGTGTTCGGGCTGAAGCTCGTAGAACAGCCAGTCGCGCAGGAACGATCTGCGAAAGCGGAAGTTCAGAAAAACCTCCCGGGTTTCCGGATCCGGGCTTGTCACACCGAATGCGCCCAACTCGCTGCGGATCGCGGTCCTGCGATTGAGCTGACGGAAGCCGATCAGTCCCGTACGCCAGTCGATGCCGTCGGAGGCCTCCGAAACCGTACCGCGTCCGGTCAGTCGGACCAGAGCCAGGCGATTGGGCAGCCACTCCCAATCGGCGCGCGAGATCGTGCCGAACCCGTCGTCCCGTTCCCAGAACACGGTTTGCGTCCAGCGCGCGAGCGTCGTGTCGGTGAGTTCGCGGGTGTGCCGCATCCGGCCGCGAGCACGCGGATTCAGACCGCCCGAATTGACCTTCACCGTGGCGTCGGCGTCAAACTGGGTGCGGCCGGCCTCCGACAACAGAAAGCGAAGCCCGAGCCGCGTCTGCTCGTCGTCATCGGTCTCTCGCCCGATATCGTCGAAATTCGAGTCGCCTTCTATCGATTCATCGCGGCTGATCAGCAGCCGGACCCGGTCCGATACCCGCGGCAGCGAGATATTCGCCGACAGCCGGATCTCGTGGCCGAAATTCTCGGACTCGTCCCAGATCATCGAATTGCGCACCCGGAAGAAGCTGCCGATCGGCGTTTCCTCGTAGGCACGGTCGGTGCCGAAGAATCCGTCGAACCAGGCCGCCGGTTCACACAGTTTCTGGCTCACGTAGGAATGGGTTCGGTCAAGCCAGCTCTCCGGGCGATCCTGGTCGTCCCGACACGACATTTTGATGACCTCCGAAGGCGTGACTGAATCTTCCTGGGGTGCTTGCGGTTGATCCTGGGCCCCCACCAGCGACACCGCCAGCAAAGAGAAGGCGGAGAGGAAAAACAGCGGGCAACAACGGCGACGATTGTGCGGTTTCACGATATCAGGGCCAGCACCACGACGGACGATGCCAAGCATAACGCTTTTGCCGGCCCGATCAACCGGAACGAATCTCCCGGACCCGCAAGACGGACCCGGGAGACGCTTGATTCTTCGCCCTGACTGCCGACAGGATGCGCTTCAAGGCTTTTGTCAGTCGCCGAACCCGTCGTCGAACACCACGTCCAGCGATATCCGGCGCAGCACCACGATGGCGTTGTCCTCGTTGGCTACCACGTAGAGGTGCTGGTCGTCGGCGCTGGGCACCACCGCGGTCGGCCCGGCCATGTTCTGCAGCTCGCCCTGGTCGTCGAACAGGGTCTGGCGCACGACCAGATCGCCGTTCGGCAGATTGTCTTCGTCGTCGGGCTGGATGCGCCGGAATATCGTCAGGCTGTTGTCGGCGAACCCGCCGGCGAACACCTCGAGTCCGTCGGGGGAGATCGCAAGACCCTGCACGCCCAGCAAGCCGGGACGATCGGGCGACTGTCGAGCCCAGACGAAACGCTGCTGCAGGGTGCCGTCGAGGTTGCGATCGAACAATACGACCGCGTCCTCCGCTTCCGCGGCGACGTATACGTGCGCATTGTCGGCGCTGACCACGATGTTGAACGCACCTTCAAGCCCGATGATGCCGAGCAAGTCGTCGCGGTAGGCGGTGACGAAGCTCAGCCGGCCGAAGTCCGCGCTGGTCTCGTCGGTATTGCGCTCGAACACCTGGACGGCGTTGCCGAAGCGCGAGGCGACGTAGACCTGGGTGCCGTCGGCCGACAGCGCCAGGCCCGCCGGGCGAATCATGGCCTGCACGGTGCCCCCGGCATCATCCGGGTCATCGGTAGCGGTGATCTCGGCTTCGAGGAAGGTCAGCGCGCCGGTGCCGGCATCGCGCGAGAAGGTGACCAGCGCATTGGCATTGCTCCCGGCGGCGTACAGATGGTTGCCGTCGGCGCTGATCTGCAGGCGACGGACGCCGTCCAGGCTGGCCCCGGCCGGACCGGTATCGTCCTGGTTCTCGACGAAGCTCAGCGTGCCGGTGGATGCGTTGCGCGCCATCACCACCACCGCGCCGGCCTCCTCGGCGGCGACATACACGTGCCGGCCGTCGGGGCTGACGATGACATCCAGCGGCGTGGCCAGCCCGGCATCTTCGAATCCCGCCTCGGTGACGTCGTAGCGAGCGACCGGGGTCAAGTGCCCGTCGAACGCGCGGCGGCTGAAGACCAGCACGCTGTCGAGCGCCTCGCTGGTGACGTAGGCAAACGCGCCGTCGGGCGAAAGCGCCAGCGCCGTCGGGGCAGCCAGGCCAACGACCTGGTCTTGCTGGTTGACCACGTCCTGCTCGAGTTCAACGGCCGGCTTGAAGGCCGGGTCGTTGATCACGCCGAGCCCCTGGGCGTCGTCGAAGGTCACGTTGAACGGGTTGCTGAATCGGAGCAGGAAACTCTTGGGTGCCGTCGCACCCGGCGCGTGCAGGATGGTGACCGGAATGTCGGCTTCGAGATCGCCTGCCGGGATGGTCACGCTGCCGCTGGCGGTCTGGTAATCAATGCCCGGCACCGCGTTGACCGGTTCGGTGGTGTAGTCGAAGCGCGCTTCGAAACCGGAGTTCTTGCTCAGTGTCGGGGTGAACACCGCCTGCGTCGTGGTGCCGGCGGCCGGTTCCAGAATGGTCACGTCGGCCACACGCAGCGCAGGCACGTCGTCGTCGTCGATGATCGTCACAGTCGCCGACGGCTGGGCCAGGATCCCGCCTTGCACGCCGGTGAGCGCCAGCTGGAAATGCTCGGTGTTTTCGATCACGCTGTCGCCGCATACCTGTACGGTGATCGAGCCGCTCAGGTCGCCTGGAGAAAGCACCAGCGAACTGCTGGCTGCCAGGTAGTCGATCCCGGTCGTGCAGCCGGCCCCACCGGTGGCGGTGTCGTCCCGGGTCTCCCAGAACAGCACCACGTCGTTGTCGGGGCTGGTGGTGTTGAGCGTGACGTCGAATACCACCGGCGTGGTGCCGCTGTTGCCCTCGAAGATCTGGACATCGGCAATCTCCAGACTGGGGCCTGAACCGAGGTTCTGCGGGTCGATGTCCAACCGCACGGCGATCCCTTCGGGCCCGACCGTGGTCTCGGCCGACAGCACGTCGTTGATGAAGATCTTCACCGGGTCGCCGGGCCGGGCCCGGCCGTCGATGATTGGATTGACCGCATCCATCGGGATGCGCAGCGCAAACTGGTCGCCCAGCCGCGTGTCGCTGCCCAGCTCGTAGCTGGTCAGCACCTCGCCGGTGGCCGTCGACCGAAGCTCGATGGACTGCCCCGGCGCCACCGGGTCGCCGAACAGCGTGGCGTTGCCGTAGATGACGTGGTCGGGCGCTTCGATGCGGG
>CAYYZR010000226.1:0-3576 GCA_964476005.1 uncultured Halomonas sp. | reverse complement strand
GCGTTCAGCCTGTACTTCGTGATGATCAACACGTTCGGAATGAACGAGAACGATGCACGCAACCTGCTGCTGCTGCAGATGGTGCTGTTCGAGAACGTCCACGCCTTCAGCTGCAGGTCGGAGACGCAGTCGCTGCTGAAGATTCCGCTGCGGTCCAATCCGCTGCTGGTTCTCGCCGTCGTCGTCGCCCAGGGCGTGCATATCGGGGCCATGTACGTTCCGGGACTCAACGACGTCCTGGGGGTTCAGCCGGTGGCGCTGGAGAGCTGGGGCATTCTGCTGGCAATTGCCGCGTCGCTGCTGCTGGTCGACGAAATCGCCAAGTTCCTGCATCGCCGCGCGGGCGACCCGGGCCGAACTGCGCACGCATCATGACGCTCCCCGTCTGCGTTGACCCATCGGGTAATATCGACATCGAACTCGTCGAGGCCATCGTCTCAGGACAGCTTGCGTCATGAACCATCCGTATCTCGGCGGCGCCAACGCCGCGCTGTTCACCGACTTGTACCAGCTGACCATGGCCCAGGCCTACGTCGCCGAAGAGATGTTCGAACCGGCGACCTTCAGCCTGTTCTACCGCAACCTCCCCGATGACCGCAATTACATCCTGTCGTGCGGCATCGAGGATGTCGTGGATTTCCTGTGCGAACTGAGATTCGGCGACGACGACCTCGCCTACCTGCGCGACACCGGCAAGTTTTCCGATGCGTTTGTCGATTACCTGGCCGATTTCAGCTTCACCGGGCAGGTGCACGGCCTGCCCGACGGCACGCCTGCCTTTCCTCAGGAACCCTTGGTCGAAGTCACCGCGCCGGCGCCCGAAGCCCAGATCGTCGAGACCTGGGTCATGAACCAGATGCACGTGCAGTCGGTGCTGGCGACCAAGGCGGCGCGCATCGTGCACTCGGCCGCCGGCCGACCGGTGCTCGATTTCGGCCTGCGCCGCATTCACGGCGCCGACAACGGCCTGAAAGCCGCCAAAGCGTTTCACGTCGCCGGCGTGGCGGCCACTTCCAATGTGCTGGCGGGCCAGGTATTCGGCATTCCGATTTCGGGCACCATGGCCCACAGCTACGTGCAGGCCCACGACGACGAAATGGATGCATTCCGCAACTTCGTCGGCGAGTTTCCCGACACCGTATTGCTGGTCGACACCTACGACACGGTGCAAGGCGTGAAGAACGTGGTCCGTCTTGCCGAAGAGCTCGGCGACGATTTCCAGGTCAGCGGCATCCGGCTCGATTCGGGCGACCTGGCCGAACTTGCAGAAAAGGCCCGGCGGATTCTCGACGACGCGGGGCTGGACGACGTGGACATCTTCGTCAGCGGCGGACTGAACGAGTTCGAAATCCGGGACATGCTGGACCAGGGCGCGCCCATCGACGGTTTCGGTGTCGGCACCGCCATGGGCGTATCGTCCGACGCGCCGGACCTGGACATTGCCTACAAACTCGTCGAATACGCCGGCCGCGGCCGCATGAAGCTTTCGACCGGCAAGCCGACCCTGCCCGGCGCCAAGCAGATCTTCCGGCGCGACCGGGACGGAAAGGCCATCGGCGATATGCTCGCCAGGCGCGATGAGGCTCTGGACGGAACGCCGTTGCTGGAACCTTTTGTACGCGACGGTCGGCGCATTCGTCGAGCCGATACGCCGGGCCGGGCGCGCGAGCGTGCCGATAAACGACTGAGCGTACTGCCGGAAGACATTCTTGCGGTCGATCGGGCAAGCCAGGACTATCCGGTAGAACTCAGCAAAGCGTTGCGCGACCATCGCGACCAGGTGCAGGCCGCCGTCGAAGCCGCGGCCGGCGACCAAGGTTGACGGCCTCGATCATCATCCAGGGAAGACCAAGGTGACCCAGAACAACAACAACGACAGCGAACTGCAGATCATCGATGCCGATGGCGTGGAAGCATTGCTCGACCAACTGGCCGACGCCGTCGGACCGCACGTTTCGTCTTCGACCGCCCTCATCGGCATCCTCAGACGCGGCAAGCCCCTGGCCGAAATGCTGGCGGACCGTCTCGACACGCGCCACGGACTACAGCCCGAGGTCGGCGAACTCAAGCTCAAGCGCTACAGCGACTCGCTGGAGCTGCTGCACGATCGCCCGCACATCGACGACGATGCACTGGATATCGAAATAGAAGACCGGCACCTGATCCTGATCGACGATGTGCTGTACACCGGCGAGACGATGTTCCGCGCGGCCTGCAGCCTGCGCGCCGCCGGCGCGACGTACCTCCAGACTGCCTTCCTGTGCACCCGGCCCGGGCTGAAGATGCCGCTGCATGCCGACTTCGTCGGGGCGCGCTTCGATATCCGGCCCGATTGGGTGATTCACTGCGCGATTCCGCCCTACGAAGACCATCTCGGCATCGTGCTTGCGCACCAGGATGCCGTGCGCGACGGCGGCAACGATGGACAGGACGACAGACGGGACGACGCATGAAGACATACAGGGAACTCATCGGCGCAAGCCTGCTCGGGTTGTTACTCGCGACTATCGACGCTCACGCGGCAACCCTGTTGCGCGGTGCAACCGTGCACGTCGGCAACGGCAGCGTGCTGGCGGACGCCTCGATTCGGATAGAAGGTGATCGTATCGCCTGCATCGGCAGCCAGGCTCAATGTCTGGCGCTGCCCGGCGACAAGATCATCGACGTCGCCGGCCGCTTCATTACCCCCGGCCTGGTCGACGCTCACGTGCACTTTTCCCAGACCGGCTGGCTGGACGGCCGACCGCACTGGCCGTTCGTCAAGGATTTCTACGACTACGAAAAGTTGCAGCAGGACCTGCGCAACGATCCCGACCGCTGGCACCGGGCCTACCTGTGTTCCGGCATCACCGCGGTCTACGACGTTGGTGGCCTTCCGTGGACTTCGGCGATGAACGACGCAGGCGCCGATATGCCGCCGCGCGCCCACGTCCGCGCCGCCGGCCCGCTGATCACCCACGCACGCGTCGACGACCTGGTCGCCGACGGCAACAACACCTTTCTGCCGATGTCGTCCGACGACGAGGCGCTGGCAAGCGTGGCCCGGTTGGTCGAATGGGGCGCGGATGCGGTCAAGGTCTGGTACCTGGATCCGCCCGCCGATCGACGTGACGAACTCGACCGGCGGTTGATGATGATCGGCGAGGCGGCACGCGAGCGCGGGCTGCCGCTGATCGTTCACGCCACCGAGTTGCGCAACGCCAAGATGGCCCTGCGCGCCGGCGCCGCGGTGCTGGTCCACAGCGTGGAGGATTCAATCGTCGACCGTGAATTCATCGCGCTGGCCCAGGCCAACGATGTGGTCTACATGCCGACGCTGCTTGTCGGCGCCAACTGGCGCCGGGCACGTGCCGCGGTCGGGCTCGGTGTTGTCCATCCGATCGACGACCCCAACGGCTGCGTCGATGCAGGCACGCGCCAGGTCATCGGGGATGCACCGGCGCTTCACGACGCCGCGCCGGCATCGTGGCGCGACGTGGACACGGTGTTCGACAGTCTCGAGCAAAGCGGCCGAGACCTGGCCATCATGCAGCGCAACCTGGTGCGCGTCATGGAGGCCGGCATCACGATCGCGAC
>CAYYZR010000225.1:0-3592 GCA_964476005.1 uncultured Halomonas sp. | reverse complement strand
TGTTTCAACGCAAGCGCTCCAGGATCTGGTTGAGTTCGGCCGGCAGCGGCGACGAGAACACCTGGTCCTCCGGCCACGGCAGGCGCAGGTATGCCGCGTGCAGGAACAGCCGGGTCACTCCGGCCGGCGGCGACCCCGGATTGTATCGTTCATCGCCGACGACGGGCGCGCCCAGATGTTGCGCATGGACACGGATCTGGTGCGTGCGCCCGGTCTCGATACGCACTTCGACGAAGTCGTGCCGAGCCAGCCGCTCGAGCCGCTTGAAGCTCGAACGCGCCGACTGGCCGTCGTCGGCCGGTATCACCCGGTGCTGACCGCTGCCGTCGCGAATCTTCTTCAACGGCACGCTGACGTCCACCCGGGGTTGATCGAGATGACCGTCGAGCAAGGCCAGGTAGCGTTTCTCCATCTCTCCGTTGCGAAAGCGCTGCTGCAGTTCACGTGCGTTGGCGGCACCCAGCGCGAACAGCATCAGGCCGCTGGTCTCGCGGTCCAGCCGGTGGACCGGGACCGCGCGCGAATCGATACGGGTCATGATGTCGTTCAAGCCCCAGGCAAGCCCGGTTCCCGCCTGCGACGCCAGCCCGGCGGGCTTGTCGACGAGGATGAACTCGTCCTGCCCGTGAACGATACGCGCTCGCATTTCGTCGATTCGCGCTTCCGGGACCCTGACCGGAGACGCATCGGTTCCGCGCGGATCGCGGACCGGCGGAATGCGAACCCGGTCGCCGGTCTTCAGCTTGCGCATGGGCTTGACCCGCCCGCCGTTGATGCGGACCTGTCCGGTCCGAATCAGTCGGTAGACGAGGCTGCGCGGCACCTGACCCAGCTCGCGCAACAGAAAATTGTCCAGACGCTGTCCGTCGTGATCGACGTCGACCACGACTTCGCGCACCGAACTGGCGCCTTCGCTCATTCGGACGAGCCCGTGCTGGATGAACCGTGTTCAGAAATACACAAGGTTGAAACCACTGGGAAATTGCCGAAAAACACCATTTGAAGTATACTTGTGCTGCTTGACGGTAGCGTGTTCGAAAACCGCGCATGAAGAACAGTTCATGACGCCTGCGCGCCGTTGGCCGGCGCATCCTGCCGACAGCGGATGCCGGTCCGATCTGCAATTTGCTCGGTCCCGGCAACGATGCTCGCGCGTGCGCCAGTTTTTGCAGGAGCGGTTAAGCCGCGCCTGCAGGCGCCCCCTTCCGGCGCGCCGGAACACCGGACCAGGCAGGCTGCAGCCCACCCATGTGGGCCGGGTCTCGCCGAACCGAATAATCGCGTCGCCGACTCTCTTGTGCCATCAAGCATCTGAAGGTTCGAGCGGCAACCAGACAATCAAGACGCTCCCGGCGACAATTACGAAACAGAAACAGCCCGGGGATTTCGGTCTGCCGTCAATCGGCGCCGATGCCTGACCGGTGTTTGCCGGACGGGAGCGATTTGTTAGGAATCCAGACAACAATGAAACGAATGCTGATCAACGCGACTCAACCCGAAGAGTTGCGTGTCGCCATCGCAGATGGCCAGAACCTGGTTGACCTCGACATCGAGGTTCCCGCCCAGGAACAGAAGAAATCCAACATCTACAAGGGCCGCATCACGCGGGTCGAACCCAGCCTCGAGGCCTGCTTCGTGGAATTCGGCTCCGAACGCCATGGCTTTCTGCCGCTCAAGGAAATCGCACGCGAATACTTCTCCGAGACCGCGGCCAAAGCCCTGGACGCCGGCGAACGCGTGGATATCAAGGATGCGGTGGAAAGCGGTCAGGAAATCATCATCCAGGTCGAAAAGGAAGAGCGCGGCACCAAGGGTGCCGCTCTGACCACCTTCATCAGCCTGGCGGGCCGATACCTGGTGCTGATGCCCAACAATCCGCGCGCCGGTGGCGTTTCACGCCAGGTGACCGGCGAGGACCGCAAGATGATCCTCGACGCGCTGCGCGAACTCGATGCGCCCAAGGACATGGGCCTGATCGTTCGCACAGCGGGTGTGGGCCGAGAGGTGGAGGATCTGCAATGGGACCTGAACTACCTGCTGCAACTCTGGGAAGCGATCCAGGCCGCGGCCGGTTCGCGCAAGGCGCCGTTCCTGATCTACCAGGAAAGCAACGTCATCATCCGTGCCCTGCGCGATCACATGCGCGAGGACATCGGCGAAATCCTGATCGACTCCGAACAGGTGTTCGAGGACGCACGCGACTTCCTGCAGCAGGTGATGCCGCACAATCTGCGCAAACTCAAGCGCTATGACGATCCGACGCCTCTGTTTTCGCGCTTCCAGATCGAAAGCAAGATTGAATCCGCGTTTGCCCGCGAGGTGCGCCTGCCTTCCGGCGGCGCCGTGGTGATCGACCATACCGAGGCGTTGCTGTCGATCGACATCAACTCTTCGCGCGCCACCAAGGGCGCCGATATCGAGGAAACCGCCCTGCAGACCAACCTGGAGGCGGCCGAGGAAATCGCGCGCCAACTGCGATTGCGTGATCTCGGCGGACTGGTCGTCATCGATTTCATCGACATGAACAGCCGAGAAGCGCAGCGGGACGTCGAGAACAAGCTCCGGGAAGCCATGCGGGCCGACAAGGCGCGGGTGCAGATCGGCAGGATTTCGCGCTTCGGTCTTCTGGAACTGTCCCGACAGCGGCTAAGGCCGTCGCTTGGCGAGTCCAGCCATATCACCTGTCCGCGCTGCGACGGATACGGATCCATCCGGTCGATAGAGTCGCTGGCGCTGGCCATCATCAGGCTCGCCGAAGAAGAGGCGATGAAGGACAACACCGGCCGTGTCATCGTGCAGGCTCCGATGGCCGTCGCCAATTTCCTGCTCAACGAGAAGCGCGATGTCGTCAACAATATCGAGCGCCGAACGGGAACGCCAGTCACCATCGTTGCCAATCACCTGATGGAAACACCCCGCTACCAGATCCAGCGGCTGCGGACTTCCGAGGAGATCGAGGAACCGTCCTACGCAATGGCGCAAAGCGAGGAAGTGGAGCCGATGGTCAGCGAGCAGGAGATTCAGGCCGGCGTCACTACGCGCGAGGAGCCGGCCGTCAGCACGATGCGGCCGTCGCAACCTGCGCCGGTCCGCGCCGAGAAGAGCGGCTGGACTCGATTCAAGGAATGGCTGTCGAATCTTTTCGATAGCGACGACAAGGAAGAACGCGGCAAATCAAAAAAACCCGCCGGTCGCGGCAAACCGAAGCCGGCCGGCGGTGGCGGCAAGAAACGAACCCGCAAGTCGGGCTCGGCTCGGAGCGGCAGCAAGCACGCCGCAAACAGGCCGCACAAGCCCAGAGACGGCGGCAAGCCCGACGAGCGAAACGACGACCAGAGCGGCGGCCGCAAGAAAGGCGGAGACGACCAGAAGCAGGACAACAAGGACGGCGGCAAGCCCAACGCGCCCGGCGGCAGCAAGAAGAAGCGCCGCCGTCGCGGTGGCAAGAAACGTCGCAACAAGTACTCGACCGGCGACAGTCGGGATAACAACGACAAATCTGAGCAGTCCGAAAGCGCCAAGGCCAACCCGTCCAGCAGCGGAAAGCCGGGCCAGTCGACTGGCGGCAAACCCGAGCAGTCCGGCGGCGGCG
>CAYYZR010000224.1:0-3594 GCA_964476005.1 uncultured Halomonas sp. | reverse complement strand
AGCCTTCGGGGCAGTCGATCGGCTTGACGCCGTGCCAGGAATTTCCCTGCCGGATAAACAGCAGGCTGCGGTTGCCCAGCGATTCCGAGCTCATCGCTTCGTCGAAATCTTCGAACGCCGGGGCCGAGCTGGCCGAGAATCGACCGTGGTCGTCCAGCACCTGGGTCTCGCCGCCCCACTCCGGCTTCCAGTCCTTGGCCGTATTCAAGTAGAAAATGTGCGAACCGAGCTTCCAGACCGCGTCGCAGTGCGGCGAGACGGAGCAGCCATTGGGGGTGTAGTGAAAGTGGAATTTCAGGCTGAAGCGGTCGTGCCCGATCATCCGCGTGAGGAACTCGGTGTACTCGGGGCCGCGCAGCTCGTCGACGAAGGCCTTCCAGGCATCACCCACCGGGAGGTCGTCGCGCCATTCCAACGCGTAACGGTCGTGCGCCTGCTGGCCGTGCTTGCGCGACCGACCGAACACCGGCTTGAACTGGCTGACGTCGGGAATCTGATCGATCAGCGTATCGAACCCCTCCGGCGTCAACAGGCCGGCCGGGTTGGCCCACGGGTAAGGCCGGGTGGAACGGAACTGTTCGCCATCCATGTCGGCGAGTTTTGCAGCGTCGAGAAACATTCGCGGTTCGGCTTGGCAATCGGTTCGTCCATTATCGCACCGCACGGCGCCCAGCGCCGCGATACGACACGGTTGAACGACCGCCAGCGGTTAAACTCGACGCGTCGCAGCCAACGGTCCAACTCCACGTGCGCCTGATCCACCTGACCGATCCTCACCTGACCTCGCTCGACGCCTGGCGCCCCGGGCTTGGCGCCGGCAAGCGCTGGCTGTCGTGGCTGTCCTGGCAGGGCCGGCGCCGCGAGCGGCATCGCCGACACCGCCTGACCGCGCTGACCCGGCATCTCGATGCCCTGGAACCGAATGCCTGGGCCATCACCGGTGACCTGTGCCAGATCGGGCTAGGCCAGGAAGCGATCGAAGCCGCGCGGTGGCTGGCCGAGCTGGCGCCGCCGGAACGGACGCTGCTGGTGCCCGGAAACCACGACATCTTCGCCCGAGATTCGCAATCGGAAATTTCACGGCACTGGGCCGAATATCTGCACGTGGATCCTGATTCGGCGACCTGGCCCGTGATCAGATCCTTCGGCGATGTCGCACTGATCGGCGTGAACTCGGCGGTCGTGACCCCGATACTCAGGGCCTCCGGCCGACTCGGCCGCGCCATGCGCGATCGGCTCGGGGAGGCGCTGGATGCGTATCGCGGTTACTGCCGGGTGGTGCTGATACATCACCCGCCGACGCCCGGGGTGTGCAAACGCCGCAAAGCGCTGGCCGACGACCGCGAGGTCAGTGAATTACTGGCCGGACATGGCGCCGCCATGGTCCTTCACGGTCACCTGCATCGCAACCGCGAGTACGGCATCGAAACGCGCGGTGGGAACCCCGTCCCGGTGTTCTGCACGGCCTCGGCGTCGTCCGCAGGGCGACAGGGCGCGGCCGCGGCACGCGTATTCGACATCGAGTCGAACGCGGGCGGCTATCGAATCTGCATGCGGCTGGAGGCGCTGGATGGTGGCGACAGGGCGCACACCATCGAACAACGGGAATGGAACAGCGCCGGTTGAACCGGCGCGGAAAAAACGGATTTACTCAGCGCGCACGCTTTCGTCGGCCACTTCGGCCGGCATGGGCTCCGGATCGGGCAGTTCGGCCGGCGTTTCTTCGGTCGGCCGCATGGTCGAGGCGCTGTGGCCTTCGGCAAGCAGATATTCCAGCCATTTCAGCAACGCGCGATTCATGCGCCAGCTGCGCTCGACCAGGCCGCGAACGGGGAGATCGGGACCGGCCAGCCGCTCGATGCCCTGCTCGGGCGAGAACGACGTGGCTTCGGCCATGCGCGCATCGTGGTAGACGCGGATGTGCGCATTCGGGTGCTGTTCGCGCTCGGGGCCCAGCAGGTAGGTCAGCTGCAGGAACGTGGTGTAGTTGTGCCGCTCCAGGACCCGCATGTAGAGTTCCGGCGCGTCATCGATTTTCGACACCAGCACGTCGCTGCGAGCCAGGTCTTCCGGCATCAGCACGCTGAGCGCATGAAAAACCCCGGAATGCAGCGACGGCAGGCGTCGAGCGATGACCCGGGACAACGAATTTGGATTGCGCAATTGTGTCAGCATTTCAGGAGCATAGCACAGCAGTTTGGGTTTTCCGATTCTTGACAAATCGAAAAATACGTGGTTCAAAAATGATCTCTGTCCAGTCCCAGTTCGAGCAGAATTCGGCTCGCAAGTTCCTCGACCGACGCACGTGTCGAGCTGAGAACCGGCACCCCCTCGCTTCTGAGCAGCGATTCGGCCGCATCCACCTCGTACCGGCACTGCCTGAGTGACGCATAGCGACTGTCAGGTCGCCGGGTCTGACGAATTTCCGCCAACCGTTCAGCCTCAATGGTCAGGCCGTACAGCTTTTGCTTGTGCTGGCGGAGAAAGTCCGGCAGGCGTGGTTTTTCGAGATCTTCTTCAGTTAACGGGTAGTTTGCGGCTTTCAGCCCAAAATGCAAGGCCATATAGAGGCAAGTTGGCGTTTTTCCCGACCTGGAGACCCCGATCAGGATCACATCGGCACTTTCAAGGCGCTTGGAGATGCCGTCGTCGTGCGCCAGCGCGTAATTCGTGGCCTCCATCCGGTCCTCGTATCGATGGGTATCGCTGATGCCGTGCGCCTTGCCCACCGAGTGCGATCCGGCCGTGCCGAGGATTTCCTCGAGCTGGGGCAGGAAGGTCGCGAACATGTCGAACACGTGGGCGTCGCAGTCGCCCAGGGTGGCGCCGACTTCGGAGTCCACTATGGTGCTGAAAACCAGCGGCCGAGGTGCGTCGTCTGCCGCCGCGCGGTTGATCAGGTCGACCGCCTCGCGGGCCTTTTCCACCGTGTCGACGAACGGCAGTCGTACCTGGCGGAATTCGTGGCCGGCGAACTGGGTCAGCAGGCTGTGGCCGAAGGTTTCGGCGGTGATGGCGGTGCCATCGGAGATGAACAGGACGGTTCGGCGCATGGCTGGCGGTTACAATATGAGTTTGAGAATTGACAAGGGATTCGACCGATTGTGATGACAAGCGTGACTGAGTATATCCGCTGGCTGGACCAGCTAGGCATGGACGACCTCGAACAGGTCGGCGGCAAGAATGCATCACTTGGCGAAATGATCGCAAATCTGGCGTCCATGGGCGTGAACGTGCCCGGCGGATTCGCCACCACTGCCGATGCGTTCCGCGACTTCCTGGCCGAAACCGGGCTGGACGAGAAGATTCGCGCCCGCCTGGAATCGCTGGATGTCGAGGATGTTCGCGAACTCGCCGCAGCCGGCAAGGAAATCCGCGCCTGGATCGTCGAAACTGCCCTGCCCGAAGCGCTCAGCGATGCGATCCGCGACGCCTGGACCAAAATGCTCGAGCGCTTCGGCGACGATATCGAAGTGGCGGTCCGCTCCTCGGCCACCGCCGAGGACCTGCCCGACGCGTCGTTCGCCGGACAGCAGGAAACCTTCCTCAACGTGCGCGGCCTGGAAGACGTGGCGCGCAAGATCCACGAAGTGT
>CAYYZR010000223.1:0-3624 GCA_964476005.1 uncultured Halomonas sp. | reverse complement strand
CAATAGTCCACCAAGTCCAAAATTTTGGGAGTAAGTGCACATGAAAATCGTTGAATTGGCCCGCCCGTCGCGGGCGATGCTGGTACTGATGGTGCTGGCATGCGGTCTCTGGGGCCAGGCCGTAATGGCACAAGAGACTTCGTCCAACGTTCGAGGCCAGGTTGTGGCCGCCGACGGCACGCCCGTCGTCGGCGCAGAAGTAACGATCAGGCACATGCCGTCAGGCACACTCGCACGCAGCGAGACCGGCAACTCCGGTCAATTCTTCGCCAGCGGACTGCGCGTCGGCGGCCCCTACGAGATCAGGGTGTCCTCCGCCGATTACCGCACTGTCGTGCGTGACGGCGTATTCCTTCAGCCGGGCTCGCAGAATCCGCTGACCATCAGCGTCGAGCCTGCCGACCAGACGCAGGACGTGATCACGGTCACGGCGGCGCGATCTGCGCTGGGCGACCTCAACAACGGCGTCGGTTCATCATTCAGCGCGCAGGATATTGCCGAGCAGCCGGCAATCGACCGCGACGTCATCAAGACGCTGCTGCGCGACCCGCTGGCCCAGTCCGACGGCGAAGGCCAGCTTTCCGTTGCCGGCGTGAATCCGCGCTTCAATACCTTCTCGATCGACGGCGCGACCCAGACCGACAACTTTGGCCTGAGCGACGGCACCTATGCCACCTCGCGTTCGCCGATCAACCTGGATGCGGTCGAATCGGCAACCCTGTCGGTGGCCGATTATTCTGTCCTCGCTTCCGACTTCGTCGGCGGCCAGGTCAACGTGGTGACCAAGTCGGGCACCAACGAGTTCGACGGATCGGTCTTCTACGCCTACAAGGACGACAGCTTCGTCGGGGACAGCTTCAGCGGCGGGGACTTCGACGCAGGCGATTTCGAAGAAAAGGAATACGGTTTCACGCTCGGCGGGCCGATCATCAAGGACAAGCTGTTCTTCTTCGTCTCGTATGATGAATACGAAAATGCAGCGCCGGTCGATTTCACCAACTTCGACCGCGTCAACGGCGTCCAGCCCGGCTTCTTCGACGCGGTTCGCGAAATCATCCAGTCGACCTACGGCTTCGATCCGGGCACCCGCCCCGACGTGGCCAACGTGCCGGAGACCTCCGAGCGCACGCTGATCAAGCTCGACTGGAACATCAACCTCGACCATCGCCTGTCGTTCACCTACCAGAACACCGAAGAGTCGGACGTCAGCGTCGGTGCCGACGAATTCACCTCGGCCTGGTACGACACGCCGCTGGAAATCGAAGCCTACACGGCTCAGTTGTTCTCCGACTGGACTTCCAATTTCTCGACCAACCTGCGCGTCAACTACACGGAATTCACCCGCGGCCAGAACTGCCGCGCGGGCGCCGGAATCGGCCAGATTTCGCTTGATTTCGAAGACAGCTTCCCGGGCAGCGTTGCAGGGTCGCCGCTCGAAGGCCTGCTGACCGAAGGCACCGACTTCATTGCCGGCTGCGACAATTTCCGGCACGCCAATGCATTCGACGACGAGCGCCTGGAAATCCTCGCGTCCGGCGAATATTTCCTCGGCGACCACGTGCTGACCTTCGGCACCGAGATCGACCAGTACGAACTGTTCAACGTGTTCGTTCCGTTCTCCAACGGCGATTTCATCTTCGAGTCGGCTGACCAGCTGATCAACAACAACCCGCTGGGCGTGTTCTACAGCAACGTTCCAAGCAACAATTCAGACGACGGGGCGGCCAAGTGGGGTTATGACCGCTACGCATTCTTCCTGCAGGACAGCTGGCGGGTCACGCGGGACTTCGAGCTGAGCTACGGTTTGCGCTACGAGGTCATCCAGCAGGACGACGAGCCAGTCTTCAGCCAGGCGGTATTCGACACCTACGGCGTTCGCACCGACAACAATCTCGACGGCAACGACCTGTGGATGCCGCGCGTCGGCTTCCTGTGGACGCCGCTGGACCGGACCACCGTCAGCGGCGGATTCGGCCTGTATTCCGGCGGCAATCCGGAAGTCTGGGTGTCGAACTCGTTCCAGGCGCCGACCTTCGGCGAATTTGCCTTCATGCCGGGTGCGGTGAACCTGACGCAGGTGCCGCAGCAACTCCTCGACGCGGTTGCCACGGGCGTTGCACAGCCGATTGACTACATCGACCGGAACTTCGATACGCCGTCGGACTGGAAGGCCTCGGTGCGCCTCGAGCAGTACTTCGACCTCAACATCGGCGGCCTGGACCTGGGCGACGACTACGTGTTCACCGCGCAGTACCTGTACACGCGGGCCAAGGACGGCTTCAACTGGGTCAACATCGCCCAGACCGAGCTTTCCGACGCGCTGCCCACCGGCGTGGCACCCGACGGTCGCACGATCTACGCAGATCTTGACGCGCTCGATATCCCGAACCTGACCCGCCTGACCAACAACGACGGCGCCGAAAGCAAGACGCTGACGCTGGCCCTGGCCAAGCGCTACGACTACGGCCTGAACTTCAACGTCAGCTATGCCTACACCGACGCCGAAGTGGTCAGCGAAGGCACGTCCTCGCGCGGCATCTCCAACTGGCGCGGAATCTTCGCTACCGATCGCAACAACCCGGCCGCGCGCACCTCGCCGTTCCAGCAGGAGCACTCGTTCAAGTTCAACTTCGGCTACGAGCGCACGTTCATCGCCGATCTGGTGTCCCGCGTCGACGTGTTCGGCCGGTTGTTCAAGGGCGACGTCTGGAGCACATCGTTTGACGTCAGCAGCCGCAACGCATTGTTCGGTCGCGCCGGGCTGGGCGAAAGCCCGTTCGACAACAGCCCGCTGTACATCCCGACGCCGGTCAGCGACCCGAACGTCGTGTACGGCTCCGGATTCGACGTGGCCGGCTTCTTCGACTACGTCGAGCGCAACGGCATCCCGGTCGGCAAGATCCACGATCCGTACTCCGAGACGCTTGATGACTGGAACAACATCTGGGACCTGCGCTTCCAGCAGGAACTTCCGGGTATTCCGGGCCTCAGCCGCTTCGTCGGCGAGAACCGGTTCAAGCTGATCCTCGATATCGAGAACTTTGCCAACCTGCTCAACAGCGACTGGGGCAAGTTCACCAACGGCCCGGGCTTCGGCCAGGCCGGTATCGTCCAGGCCGACCTCGTGTCCGCCGCCGACGTTGCCGCCAACGGTATCGATGGTGCTACCGCCCTGACCGGCGACGCGCCTCGCACAACCTGCCTGCAGGCCAGCGACTGCCTGTATCGCTACACCGATTTCGACAACGACCCGACGCAGTTCACCAGCCGTCCGAACTCGGTCTACGAAATCCGCCTGACGCTGCGCTACGACTTCTGATCGCAGCCGCGCTCCGGTGCGATCGGCACCGAGCGGTCATCATCTGAAGCCAGCCGGCCATCCGGCTGGCTTCTTTCATTTTCGGGGGGCGGACGTACTATTATTGGTTTCCGGTTTCCGGTTTCCGGTAGAACGGTCGTCGGCGGTCGGGAACCTGGTCGCTTCGTCGTTTCGTCAATTCGTCGTTTCGAAACGACCAAATAACCAAATAACCAAATAACCAAACAACCAAACAACCAAACAACCAAATAACCAAACAACCAAACAACGAAGACACCAGGAATCCAATGTCAAAAGCCGCAAAC
>CAYYZR010000222.1:0-3717 GCA_964476005.1 uncultured Halomonas sp. | reverse complement strand
GCAAGAACAACGAGAGCGAGAGCGATGACGCGATGGAATATCTGCATGGAAACGGCCTTCATATGCGAACGGAATGCCCGCAGTATAGCGGCCGTGCCACGCTGATTTGGCGACCGCCCCGTGCATCGGCGCGACGCCGATGCCGGTGCTGCGAGAGCTGAGACCGCCATGGCGTGCCTGAATGCGGCGGGCCTGGCGCCGGCCGCATTCAGGCTTTTCGTCACGATGGCCGGTTCAGATCAGCTGGGTTATGAAAATCGTCCGTTTCCCGTTGCTGTCTGCATTGTAATTTTCGTCGCTGTCCTTGACCTTCGCCTTGAGGTCGAAACGCGTGGACGTTGCGCTGCCCACCGGATTCAGCTCTATGAAGTACTCGATCGGACCACAACTCAGGGGGATGCAGAACTGGAAGGACTGCACTTCAATCGTTTGCGCCAAGCCGCCATTCACCGAGACCGTCCATTCGATGTCGGCAAAGGGGATCGGCCCGTCCTCGAAATCGTTCGCCGTAGCGACGATGGAGAAACGCACCGGGGTGCCGTCGTAGACCTTGGTCTCATTAGGGATGGGCGCGGTAATGGTGACCTCCGGTACGAAATCATCCGGATCCGGGTCGATGTGTATCGTTCGAACCCGTTGCACCGTTCCACCGTCGCTGTCGGTGACACGCAGTTCCAGGGTATAGCTGCCCGGCGCGCGGCTGCCGCCTGCCAGCGTGGGGCTCAAGCCGGTAGCCACAACCGCGCCGCGCGGTCCGCCGGATGGATAGAGATACCACTGCACGGCCGAGCCAGACGGCGCTGGGCCGTCGAGGTCGGACGCCGACGCGCTCAGTTCGATGGAGGAAGACTGCGCGAAGCGCGCGCCTGACCCAGGCTGGAGTATTGCTGCCGACGGGGGCGAGGTGGCGACCTCGATGCCCACGCAGTCGGTTGCGCTGCGCCCGCTTGCGTCGTTGACGCGGGCGCAGATCTGGTGGTTGCCGATCTGCCGGTTGATGAGCGACCCGCCGACCGGCACGCCGGGGGCGGAGCTGGCGATGCTGCCGTCCAGCGACGACGTCCACTGGATGGTGAGCGCGCTGCCCTGCTCGTAGTCGTCGGCTTCGGCCATCAGCTCGAGGGTCTCGGCGCCGCGGATAAAGGTATCGCCGACGACAGGCGTGACGATGTCGACGAACGGATGCGACCCGCCCATCGCGCATGAAACGGACCCCACGGCGTTGATCGACAGGAAGTTCGGCTGGCCGGCAAACGGTCGGAACGCATTGTTCAACAGGCAGGTCTCGGCCTGGATCGCAGTGCGCGCGGGATTGGCGGCCATCGTCAGCGCGAGCACGCCGGAAGTGAACGGCGCGGCGAAGCTGGTACCGGGGACAATCTGGAGATTGTCGTCGGGCGCAGGATTGGCCTCGTCTGCGTTCCATGCGTTCACCGAATACAGGTTGCCCGGCGCGTAGATATCCACGCTGTTGCCATCGCTGCCGGAAGTGCCGAAGTTGGAATATCGGGTGCGGAATTTCTGAAACGCTGTGGTAGCGCCGACGCAGAGCACGCCGTCGAGTTCGCACGGAATCACCGCTGCCTCCTCGAATTCGACGCACGCGATGAAGCAGAAGCGATCCGTGGCGTCCACGTCGTAGCTCTCGTTGCCCGCGGAGGCGACGACCAGCACGCCCCTGGACCGCAGGGCAGTGATGAGAACGTCCAGCGGCTCGCAGGCGAGAAAGCACCATCCGCCGGGGATGAGTGTGCCGGCGCTGATGTTGACGATGTCGGGCGGGTTGGCGGCGAACGCCCGGACCCCGTCGACGAAATAATGAACGAAGCCGTAAAAGTCCATTGACGGCGACTGGAGCAGCAGCAGGTTCGATACCTCGCCGCCGGGACCGAAGGTGCCGAAGCCATTGTCGACGCGCCCGAAGCCGGTCAGCGTAACGTGGGTGCCGTGCGTATCGCAAGTATCGCCGGGCACCGGCGGGCCGCTACCGCAGCCGACCGGGTTGCTGCCGCGCAAGCCGTTGACGATGTCGTAGGGCGGATAGTCCTCGTTCGGGAAGAAGCC
Organism: uncultured Halomonas sp.; assembly: GCA_964476005.1. Classification (GTDB taxonomy): domain Bacteria; phylum Pseudomonadota; class Gammaproteobacteria; order Xanthomonadales; family Wenzhouxiangellaceae. The sequence goes on along the minus strand of CAYYZR010000222.1, from coordinate 1,653 downwards.
GGCATCGGCGATCATCACGCGCACGGTGTTCGAAAGCCTGCCGGCAGCGCCGACGACGCGCACCGCTTCCGCCGCGCCCGTGTTCAACGGCTGAGAATAAGCGCTGGGGAACTGATCTTCGCGCTTGGCGAAGGGCCATGCGAACGCATTGCGATCGTAGGGGTAGACCCGCGTGCCGTCGTTGATGTCATTGCCGAAGAAGGCCTCCGCGACACTCCGCCGCGCCACGGTATCGATCTCCATGACGGGGTTGATCCCGACCCGTAGCCCGTGATCTCCGATCTCGGTGGCCACGAGCGCAATAAGCCGAAGCGCCGTGTCGCTGGACACCGTGTACTGCCCCACCAGCGCCGGGAGAAGCCCCTCGAGGTTCTCGCGGATACGGGCGGTATCCGCTGCCGCGGGATCGACCTGCAGCAGGTACATGATGTCCTGCGAATCGCCCGCATCGAATACGTCCAGGTCGGTCTGGACGAGCAACGTATTCGGCCAGCGGCTCTGCAGGTCCACCAGGTCCTGCGGGTCGTCGGTGATCAGGTAGACCTCGTTCTCGACGAAATGGAAGCTGATACCCCCGCCGATCGACGACTGCATCAGCGCGAGCGGCCGCGGCGGGCCGCCGTCGAACCCGGGCTGGGTTTCAATGACCAGCGCCAGGCCGGGATCGACCGTGACGTCGAGGACCTCGTTGTTTTCGAACGACGATCCGAATATCGTCTGGGCATGGGCGGTCAGCGACAGGAGGCCAAGGCAGAGCAGTGCAGCGGGCGCGCAGAATCGTGATGGCATGACGTGTTTTTCCGAGGTTCGATACCTGGTTAAACGGAAACAGTCGACTGACTGTGCCACGACCGGTAATGAACCATGCAGGCGCATCCATGCCGCCGCCAATCGCGCTAAATTCTGTCCGGCGCTTACGCACTGATATATCTGAGACTCGCCGCGCTCCCGAAGCCGGCCGACTGCCGGCCGGCTCCGGGATGCCGTCATGCGCCAGCCGCGAATTCACAGCTCACGTCGGGATTCCAGTCGGCAAAAATCCCGTTCGGATTTTCTTCCACAACCCAGACGTGCAGCGCCCAGATGCCGGCAGGACCGACGTTGGGATTGAAATGCAGCGGTTGTTCGAGAAACACCGGTGGCTCCGGGTCGTCCCAAAGATCTCCCGGAATGATGTACTCGACGCCGACGAATTTCAGCGACCCGTCTTCGATCGGGGCATACAGCAAAGCCTCGGGGCGCAGCAGGTTCAAGTGGCCGTTGGCGAGCTGATCCAGATTTTGCAGGTGATAGCCCATGCCGCCCATCGGGCTTTCGATGCACTGGCCGCCGGGAATCGTATCCCACCCGGCGGCAACGGCGACGTCGAAATTGAAGAACGGCAAGACCGACAAGAACAGGTCGTGCAACTTGGCGTGGACCTCGGGCGAGATCCCGTCGCTCTGGTCCTGACACTGCGGCGGCGTTGGCCCGAGCATTCCCAGCAGTGTGCAGACTCGATCGCCGGGGCCGCCGGAATCATCCGAGTGGGCGAGGACCGGCGCGGACGCGGCGCACAGCGCGAAGGCCAGCAAAGCACCGGCCGCCAGAGTCCGAGGCTGGAAGGACATGGTTCTGGAAACATGAAAGAACATGAGCTTTCTCCTGAGGTTG
>CAYYZR010000221.1:0-3725 GCA_964476005.1 uncultured Halomonas sp. | reverse complement strand
CGTCGGCCTACCAGCCGATCTCGGCGGTGGCCATCCCGCCGTTCATGTACGAGGCGATCGAGCAGGCCTCGATCGGCGTCGGCATGTTCGCCCACGGGTTGACCTATTCCGGTCACCCGGTGGCGGCGGCCGTCGCGCTGCGCACGCTGGAGCTCTATGAAGAGCGCGGCATCGTCGAGCATGCAGCAAGGATGGGCGAGATTCTGCAATCGAAGCTCGCCGCGCTGGCCGATCATCCGCTGGTCGGCAACTACCGCGGCATCGGGTTGATTGCCGGCCTGGAGCTGGTCAAGGATCCCGCGACAAAGACGCGTTTCGAGCCAAGCGACAAGATCGCGTTCAAGGCCACCGCCGCGTGCCTGGAACAAGGCCTGGTCGTGCGCGCGCTGCCCGGCGACACGCTGGCCATCTGCCCGCCGCTGATCATCGACGAGGCGGGGATTGACGAGTTGGTCGACAAGCTCGGGAGGGGCCTGGATCGCGTGCTCGAGGCGCTGTAGCACCCGCCGCGTCCGCCATATACTGGATTGCATAGGCGCGAGCCCTGCTCGCGAAGATTTTCGGAAACGAATGGATTCGCCTGCCAGGCCGGCGCCCACGGCCTTGCGTCGAGATCCATACAGAATTGCCTTGGTAGCCCTGGTAAGCGCCGCGCAGCCGGGACAGGCAATGCCTCGAACAATCGCGCCGGCTTGCGCGCAGTTCCGGCCCGGCGCTTTGTTCATCGGGCGTCGGGTAAACTTCGCGGCATGAAAAACCATCGACTGTATTTGCGCTGCATTTGCGTGGCGGCACTCGGGTTCGGCGCTCTGGCAGCCGCCCAGGAACCGGCGCCAGTGACCGTCGCCCAGCCCGAAGTGCGCCCGGCGGTGGAGCGCATCGAGCTGACGGGGTCGTTCACGGCCCGCCGTGCCGCGCAGCTTTCGCCGCGGCTTTCCGGGCTGGTCGAGACGATCGATATCGACGCCGGCGATCAAGTCGCGGCCGGCAACGTGATCGTGCGGCTGGACGACCAGCTGGCCGAATTGCAGCTGGCCCAGGCCGAGGCGGCGGTGGCGCAGTCGCAGGCGTCGTTCGACGAGGCGGTGCGGCTTCGCGACGAGGCGCTGCGGCTGGGCGAGGACCGATTTTTTCCCGATACCGAGATCCAGGCGCGCAAATCCGCGGTCCAGGTGGCGAGGGCCGCGCTGGACGTGGCCCGCGCCGAGCGCGACACGGCCGCCGAGCGGCTGGCGCGACATGCCATCGTTGCGCCGTTCGACGGCGTGATCGCCAGACGTCTCACCGAGGCGGGCGAGTGGGTCGAGACCGGCACGGCGGTGGCCGAGCTGGTGGCCGTCGACGACCTGTGGCTGGACGTCCAGGCGCCGCAACGGCTGTGGCCCCGGCTACGCCAGGACACCGGCGTCGACGTCGTCGTCGATGCGCTCGGCGGTCGGACGTTCACCGCCGAGGTCGCTGCGCGGGTGCCGGTCAGCGACCCGAACGCGCGCACTTTCCTGCTGCGTTTGGTGCTGGCCGACGCCGATGCCGACATCACGCCCGGCATGTCGGCGCGCGTCGTTCTGCGCCTGAGCAGCGGCGCCGATGCCGTTCTGGTGCCGCGCGACGCCCTGATTCGCTATCCCGACGGCACGATCACCGTATACGTCGTCGATGATTCGTCCGCGCCGCCGCGGGTTCGCCAGCGCGAGGTCGTCATCGGTCGGGTCGACGGCGATATGGCCGTGATCGAGGCCGGCCTCGACGCCGGACAGCCCGTGGTGGTGCGCGGCAACGAGGTGCTCAACGACGGCGACGCGGTGCGGATTGTCGAATCAGGGGTCGCTGCGCCTGGCGCACCCGGCTCCGATGCAGGCGGAAGCTGAGCATGTTCGCCGGCGTCATCCGCCACGGCACCATTCTGGCCGTCGTGGTTCTGGTGATCTGCGTGCTGGGCGTGCTGGCCGCCACGCGCATCCCGGTGCAGATGATCCCCGACCTGGAAGTGCGCGTGGTCAGCGTCAATACCAGCTGGCCGGGCGCCACGCCGCAGGACGTGGAAAAGGAAATCCTGATCGAGCAGGAGGAATACCTGCGCAGCTTGCCGGGCCTGGAGCGAATGATCTCGACCGCGTCCTACGGCAGCGCGGAAATCCAGCTCGAATTCCCGTTCGGGGTCGATATCAACGAGGCGTTGATCCGGGTCAACAACGCGCTCAGCCAGGTGCCCGATTACCCGGAGAACGTCGACGAGCCCAGCCTGGACGCCAGCTCGTTTTCGCAGAACTCGTTCATGTACCTGCGCGTCGAGCCGCTGGAAGGCAACCCGTTCGATCTCGACATGACGCTGATGCGCGACTTCGTCGACGACAACGTGCGCGTGCGCATGGAGCGCGTGCCGGGTGTGTCTCGGGTCAACATCGACGGCGGCGCCGAGCGCCAGGTGCGCATCCTGGTCGACCCGGCCGCGGCGGCCGAGCGCGGCATCTCGCTGGCCGATATCCGCAACGCGATCCGCGGCCGCAACCGCGACGTGTCCGGCGGCGACCTGGAAGCCGGCAAGCGCCGCTACCTGCTGCGCACCGTCGGCCGCTTCGAGTCGGTCGGGCAGATGCAGGAGATGGTCATCGCGCGGCTGGGCGATTCTCTGGTGCGCCTCGGCGACATCGGCGAGGTCGAGCTGTCGCACTACGAACTGCGCGACCGCTCGTCGGTCAACGGCAAGCCCAACATCAGCGTGTCGGTGGACCGGGAACCCGGCTCCAACGTCATCGACATCAAGCAGGCGATGCTGCCGACCATCGACGAGATCAATCAGGACCTGTTGAACCCGCTGGGCATGCGGCTGGTGCTGACCACCGACGATGTGCGCTACGTGCAGGCCTCGGTCGCCAACGTCTGGCAGAACCTGATCCTGGGCGCACTGCTGGCGACCGGCGTGATGTTTCTGTTCCTGCGTTCCGGGCGTGCCACGCTGGTCGGCGTCATCGGCGTGCCGATTTGTACCATCGCCGCCTTCATCGGCCTGCTCGCGGCCGGGCGGACCATCAACGTCATCTCGCTGGCCGGTATCGCGTTCGCCATCGGCATGACGCTGGACAACTCCATCGTGGTGCTCGAGGCCATCGAGCGCAAGCGGCGCGAGGGCATGGAAAAGATGCAGGCCGCCCTCGAAGGGGTCGGTCAGGTGTGGCCGGCGGTGCTGGCCTCGACCATGACCACGGTGCTGGTATTCGCGCCGATCTTCTTCATCCAGCAGGAAGCCGGGCAGCTTTATTCCGACGTGGCCGTGGCGATTTCGGCCTCGATCCTGGCCAGCATGCTGGTGGCGATCACGGTCGTGCCCACGCTGTCGTCGCGGCTGAACTTCGGCATTCGGGGCAGCGGAGAATCCGGTGCGGGCATTCGCGACCGCATCGTGTCGCTGGTCGGCTGGCTGATCGCGACGGCGCGGCGACGACTGGTCACGGTCGGCGCGACGCTGGGCGGCGTGGTCGCCATCCTGGTGTTTCTTACGCCGCCGGCTGAATATCTGCCGGAGGGTGAAGAGGCCAAGGCCTTTGCCAACATGATCGCGCCGCCGGGCTACAACCTGTCGGAGATGACGCGCATCTCCGGGGAGGTCAAGGCGCATTTCATGCCGCACGTCGATGCCGATCCCGAAGCGTTCCAGCGCGGCGAGAGCGAAGTGCCGGCGCTGGCCTATCTGCTGATGTCGGTCAGCCCGGGCAGCATCTTCATGA
>CAYYZR010000220.1:0-3727 GCA_964476005.1 uncultured Halomonas sp. | reverse complement strand
GTCATGTAGGAAAGTGAGACCGGGCCGCCAGTATTGCTCAACACCACAGCGTCGCCCGTGATGTTTTCAAGCGTGCCGCCCGACCCGGCGGTGCTGCCGTCACCGGTTACGGTTAATCCACCGCTGCTGCCGGTGGTATCCAGAACAATGCCGTTGGCCGCACCGTTGGCGGAGACATTGCGGAAGGTCACGTTGTCGGATCCTAAGACGGTACCTCCAGCAATATTTACGGCAACGCCAGTGCCAGCGGAGGTATTCACATCGTTGGTGCCGGTGACATGCACGGTGCCGCCACCGGTGGCCTGGAAGCCTTCCTCGGTCACTGCGGCAGCAGTGTCAATATCCATTCCACCGTCGAAGCGCAGAATTGTACCGACGTTGTTTTCCATCCGGATACCGAGCCCGTTGTCATCGATGAAGCCGTTGAAGTCCACCGTGCCTCCGGTATGGGTGGTCACTTCTACCGAGCGACCGGTGCTGGTGGTGCTGATGGTCGCACCGATGGTGATATTGCCACTTCCACCGGACACATCCACACCGCGGTCGGTCTGGTTGGTCAGGCTGCCGCCGTTAGTGGTAAAGGCACCGGCGCCCACATTGGTGAGGTTGATGCCGTCCGCACCACCGGTGGAGGTGGTGGACGCGAAACTGACACCCGAGCCGCCGACAAGGGTGTTGATGATATTCACCGCTGTCCCGGCGGTGTCGATGGTATTGCCAGCTCCGGTGACATTGACGGTGCCGCCGCTGGTAGCGCTGAAACCGGTGCCGGATGCGGTGTCGATGTCCAGGCCCCCGTTTGTGAAGCTCACGGTGGCGCCGGTATTGCTGCTCAGTGTGACGGCCGGGCTGGCCCCGGTGTTGACAACCTTGCTGGCCCCGCTGAATGTGATCGTGGTGCCGCTGCTGTTGTTGGCCACCTGAATACCGGTGCCGGTGCTGTTGAGTGCGCCCGAGAGCGTGACCGCCCCGCCCGTCTTGTTCTGGATCTCCGCGACCCGGCTGGCGGCATTAACGATGGATCCGCTGTAGCTGACCGTGCCGGTCCCGCCATCGACAAAGAAGGCCTGTGCGGATGCGCCGCTCAAGCTGCCGCCACCGAGATTGAGGGTGCCGCCGATCGTCAGCAGACTGACGTTGCGGGTGCCCGAACTGGAGCTCACCGAGGTAAACCCGGCACCAGCGATGCTGCCGGTGTCCAGGTCCAGCGCCTGACCGCTGCCAAAGATCGAAACATCGGCCACCGTCAAGGTACCGAAGCTGGTGCCGGAAATTCCACTGCCGGTCGTGTTGCCGATATCGATTCCGCGGATGGTATTGCCCGTGGCCAGTGTGATTCCGCCGTTGGCGCTGGAGGTGATGGCGTGGTTTGCCGCTGCGCCGATCGAAGGCAGGGTCGGGCTGTGAGGATGGGTGGTAAACCCGCGCAGATCGTTGATGGTGCCGGTGCCGGCCACGCCCTCGCCGATCAGGAGCTGGCTGGCCTGAAGGTCGAAGTCATCGCCGAGCGCGTCGGTCTGGGTGCCCATCGTCGAGCTGTAGTGGAAGATCGTCGAGCCGTCGGCGTCCGGACCGCCGTTGTCCAGATCGGCCAACGAGTCGAACGGATTGTTCAGGGTGCCGTCGCCCATCGTGCCGGCGTCGAGATCGACGAACCAGATGGTGTTCGAGTCGACGTTGAAGGTCACCGTTGCGCTGTTGCTCAAGCCACCGATGTCCTGGACCGTATAGACGAAGGTGTCCATTACCCCGGCATCGCCGGCCTGCGGGGCGTAGGTGAAGCTGCCGTCGGCCAGGGTCGTGATGCTGCCCCCGGCGCTGGTGGCGAAAGTGCCGACGCTAGCCGGCGCCAGCGACAGCGAATCGCCGCTGTCGGGATCGGTGTCGTTGACCAGCAGGCCGTTCATCGCGTTGGGCGCAACGCCGACGTTGGACTGGGCGGCGAAGGACTCGTTGACCGCAGTCGGCGCCTCGTTGACGTCGTTGACGTTGACCGTGATCGCCGCGGTGTCGTTGAGCACCGGGGTGCCGTCGTCGGTCACCGTGACGGTCAGGTTGAACGTCGTCGGCCCGGCCTCGAAGTCGAGCCCCGGCGGGTTGTTCAAGGTGATCGCGCCGGTGCTCGGGTTGATCGCAAACGTGGTGTTGGTGTTGCCCGCGGTAATCGCGTAGCTCAGCGTCTGGCCGGCGTCCGGATCGGTCGCGGACACGGTGCCGACCGCCGCGCCGTCGGCGCTGTTCTCGTCGATCGAGAAGGTGTCGTCGTTGGCCGTCGGCGGATCATTGACGTCGTTGACGTTGACCGTGATCGCCGCGGTGTCGTTGAGCACCGGGGTGCCGTCGTCGGTCACCGTGACGGTCAGGTTGAACGTCGTCGGCCCGGCCTCGAAGTCGAGCCCCGGCGGGTTGTTCAAGGTGATCGCGCCGGTGCTCGGGTTGATCGCAAACGTGGTGTTGGTGTTGCCCGCGGTAATCGCGTAGCTCAGCGTCTGGCCGGCGTCCGGATCGGTCGCGGACACGGTGCCGACCGCCGCGCCATCGGCGCTGTTCTCGTCAATCGAGAAGGTGTCGTCTGTAGCCGTCGGCGGGGCGTTCAAGTTAACGCTGATCGTGGTCACGGCCGCGTTCGACGTGCCGCCATCACCATCGGCGACCATCGCGCTGGCCTCGCGGTCCTGGTCGTCGGTCGACGTGGTGTTGTATTGCAACGCCCTGAGCAGCGCGGTTACCGCCGCCTGGCTGGCATTCGGGTCGAACGAGATCAGCAGGGGCTGGATGTCGAACACCCCGCCGCCCGAGTCGGTGCACAGGTAAGGCGTGGTCACCGTCCCGAATGTTGTGCCTCCGAAGCTGACGTCGGTCCCGTTGAAGCCGATCTGGCCGGCGCCCATGCCCTGGTTTTCGATCGTGAGCACGTCGAGAACGTCGCACATCGAGCTATCGGCGCTAAGCGTCAGCGACGCAGTCAGGTCGCCGGTGTCGAAGTCCGGGGAGTCCACGTCGTTGAGCGTGGCGGAGGGATCGAGGAGGACCGGACCGGTGTTGTCGAACGAGGTGCCGCCGCTCGGGAACGCGATGATCGGAGCATCGTTGACCGCATTGACAGTAATGGTCACCGTCGCACTCGCGCATTCGACCGGCGTCGGCGTGCCGTCGTCGCAGACCTGGTAGGTGAATGCGTCGCTGCCGTTGAAATCGGCATCCGGCGTGTAGGTGATCACGCCGGTAGTCATGTTCACGCTGGTCCCGCCGCTGGTCGGACCCGACGTGACCATGACGGTAGCAGGGTCGAGACTGCCGTCGCTGTCGCTGTCGTTGGCCAGCACGTCGATGTCAACCGACATGTCTTCGTCGGTGCTGGCGCTATCGTCGGCGACGGTTGGCGCGTCATTGACCGCATTGACGGTGATCGTGAAGGTCTGTGTCGGACTGGTATCGATGCCGCCGTTGGCCGTGCCGCCGTCGTCGCGCACCGCGACGTCGAAGGTCGAACTGCCGAAAGCGTCGGCTGCCGGGGTGTAATTCAGGTTGCCGGCGACGTCCACGACGGGGCCGGCGCTGAACAGGCCCGGGGTGGAGACGTTGCTGACGATGTAGGCCAGCACCGACTGGCCGCCTTCGCCCGGACCGGGATCGAAGGCGGTTACCCAGCCGCTGACCGTCTGCGGGCCTGCGTCCTCGTCGACGGCCGGCGGGCTGCTCGCCGTGAAAGTCGGTGCATCGTTGA
>CAYYZR010000219.1:0-3770 GCA_964476005.1 uncultured Halomonas sp. | reverse complement strand
CATGAAAACAGACATGGACACCGCCTGGCGGACGATTCTCGCCGCCGCGGGCCGGGGCGATCCGGCGCCCGGCGCGCCGGACATCGACGTGGTCCTGAACGACCGGAGCGACATCGAGCCGGCTGCCGCCGAGATGATCGAGTGCCTGCTGCCGCTGGCGACGGCGCGCGAGGGGTTCGTGATCGGCCAGATCGGCCAGAGCCTGGACGGGCGAATCTGTACCGAGAGCGGGGATTCGCATTACGTCAATGGCGATGCGGCGCTGACCCACCTGCACCGGCTGCGCGCGCTGGTCGATTGCGTGCTGGTCGGGGTCGGCACCGTGGTGGCCGATCACCCGCAGCTGACGGTACGGCGCGTGAGCGGGCCGCATCCGGTGCGGGTGGTGCTCGATCCGCGGGGCAGGGCGCCCGCTGATGTTTCGCCGCTGGCATCGGAAGCGGATCCGCCGCCGACGCTGCACCTGGTCGGCGCGTCGTGCATGGAGCGGTTGCCCGCGCCCGCCGCCCACGTGCGTCGCTTGCCGCTGCCCGAGGTCGAATCCGGTGTGGCGCCGCGCGACGTGATTGCCGCGCTGGCGTCGGTCGGCTGCCGCCGCGTGCTGGTCGAGGGCGGGGCGAACACGCTTTCGCGTTTCGTTGCCGACGGGATGCTGGATCGGCTGCACGTGCTGGTGGCGCCGTTGCTGATCGGCTCGGGACGGCCGGGATTGAGCCTGCCCCCGATTCAACGCCTTTGCGATGCGGCCCGCCCGAAGATGCGTCGCTACACGCTGGACGGCGACACGTTGTTCGACGTGGTCCTCACGCGACGGTCGTGATGCGGGCCGCTTACGACGCGCGCTCTGCCCGACGAACCGGCCGCAGCGCCGAGATTGCCGCGCCGGGGAGACTGGTCAGCAGGCATAGCGCCCCGTAGGCGACCGATACCGCCACGCCTTCGGCCGCGGGCCATCCGAGTGCGACCCAGACACCGGCCGCGGCGGTTTCGCGAACGCCCCAGCCGGCCACCGAAATCGGCAGCAGCATGGTCAGCAGCACGACCGGTGCGATCAAGATCAGCGTTGCAGCCGGTGCTTCGGCGCCGATCATGCGCCCGGCGCAGGCGAACATGCCGCAATAGGTGGCGAGCACCGCCAGCGAAAGCGCCAGTTGCCCCGGCCATGCGCCGCGCGTCAACAGCGCACGGTGTGCGTCCTGCCGCAGCGACGCCAGCCAGCCGCGCATGCGGCCGCCGCGCGATGCGACGAACAGACCGGCCGCGGCCAGGACAACGCACAAGCCCACGATCATCCAGCCCGGGCCGGCCGGCGTATCGAATACCTCGAGCAGCCTTGCGCCCGGTTCGGTGACGCCCAGCGTGGCGAACAGCGCCAGCAGCAGAACGAGCTGGCCCGATGCGCGTTCGAGAATCACGGCGCGGACGGCCGGGCCGGGTCGACCCGAGGTTCTGGAGTGCCGCCATGCCCGGCCGGCATCGCCGACCACGCCGCCGGGAAGCACCTGGTTGGCGAAACCGGCAACGTAGTAGTCGGCCAGCGCGCGACGCTTGCCCAGCGGTATATCCAGCCGGGCGGCGGTTCGCCGCCAGCGTTCGGCCGACAGCAGGAACTGCAGCGTGCCGAGCACCAGCGCGGCGGCCAGCCAGGCCGGATCGACTTCGCGGACCTGTTGGCCAATGGCCATCGGATCCAGCCAGACCGCGAGCGCGCCCAGAAAGCCCAGGCTGATCAAGGCCCGCAGCGACGCTGTCCCCGGACGCCGAATCACGGCGGCGGTTCGGCGTAAAGATCGATATGGCCGACTTCGATGCCAAGTCGGCCGGCCTCGACACCGGCCCTGCGGTTGCGCCACCAGGCCTCGATCTTGCGCTCCTCGGCGGGGACCTGTTCGACCAGCGCATTGCACCAGCCATCCAAAAGCGTGAGGGCCAGCGGCCGCTGCTTGCCGGGCAACAGCCGCCACGGGCTGGGCGCTTCGGCGATGTTGAAGCCGTGCCTGGCAAAGGCCGCGCGCAGCGACTTCGGCGCAGCGCCCCCCAGCGCACGGCCAAGGCCCTTGTCGTGCGCCTGGTGAGCCTGGTAGAGCGAAAGCATCGCGGCGTCCTCTCCGTCCTGGATGCGGTTGCCGTCCGGACCGGTGAAGTGCCAATCGCCATCGACGGTCATGGTCCACAGCGTCGCGCAACCGACCGTGGCGCAGCGTGCCGCGAGCCTGTTCATCCAATCGGCGGACACCAGGTCGAGCAGCGCCGAGGCGGTCGCCAGATCGGTGCCGTCGGCAATCGCAGTATCGATATCGGCCAGGTCCTGCCGGCATGTCTGGAACCGGATCGAGGCGCCTTCGGCGTCGCGCACGTCAACAACGCGCGACGCGGCCCGCTTCAGCAGTTCCGGATCGTGGTCGACCAGCCGCCAGTGCTGCGGGCCGGACAGGTATCCGGCCAGAAAACTCGTGTTCGCGCCGCTGCCGGCGCCGAGGTCGGTGATGCGCAGCGGGGTCGGCCGGTTGGCCAGCCAGTCTCGCGCCCTGGTCGCCAGCGTCCGGTCGCGCGCGGCGGCGTCGGCGGGTTCACGCAGCGCAAGCCAGTCGAATTCGAAGCGTTCGCTCATGCCGCGGTTTTCCCGATGGTGATGTCCAGCGCTTCGGCAAAGCGGCGGCCCGTCGCGGTCCAGTCGTCCAGCGAGCGCCGGAGCCGCTGTGCCCCGGCCTGTTTTTCGGCACGCAGGTCGGAATCGACGAGCCAGCGGCGCAGCGCGTCGGCCAGCGCGCGCCGATCGCCCGCAGGCACCTGCAGCGCAGCGGTCGGCGGCACGGTGTCGATCAGTGCGCCGCCGGTGGTGGCGATCATCGGCAGCGCGCGCGCCAGCGCCTCGGTGACCACCATGCCGTAGCCCTCGTAGTGCGACGGCACGACCAGCAAATCGGCATTGCGGTAGGCGGCGTCCAGCGCGTCAGGGCTCTGCACGCCGAGAATTTCGATGCGCTCGGCCAGGCCGTGCCGGTCGATGTCGCCCTCGAGGCTTCGGGCGAATTCGGAATCGCGATCGGGATCGCCGACCAGCGCCAGCCGCCAGGAAAGGTCTTTCAGCCCGGCCAGTGCGTCGATCAGCAGGTCCTGACCCTTGCGCGGCACCAGGCTGCCGACGCACAGTAGCCGCTGGACGGGCGAATCGGCGGGCTGGCGCGGCGCGGCCGGGTCGACGCCAGGCGGCACCACCCGGACTCGATGCGGATCAACGCCAAGGTCGAAAAGCCGGCGGGCGGTGAATTCGCTGGTGGTCACGATCCGGCGGCATGCGGCAAGCGCACGGGACTCGCAGTCGAGCAGGCGGTCTCGGAGCGCCGGCGTCAGCCCGGTTTCGTCGGCCAGCGGGTGGTGGACCAGGGCGATCAGCGCCAGCCGTCCGGCGTGACGATGCGCAATCTCGGGCAGCCCGCCCAGCGCCAGGCCGTCGATGACCGCGAGGCGTCCGTCGGGCAGGGCGCTCAGGGTCGAGTCGAGTGCCGCGCCCGCGCGCTCGTCGGCGTCGGGAAACCTGCCGGCCAGGCCGACGACATCGACAGCGAGGCCCAGCCGGCGCAACTCCTGCGCGACGCGGGCATCGTAGCGGTAACCGCCGGTGGGCTGGTCGGGGTCGCCCGGCACGATCAGCGCCAGCCGATGGACGCGGCCGGCGAGTGCTTGATTGGCTGGACCGTCGTCGGTCATACCGGACTTTCGAAGCTGGCCCAGGCCACGTGAGATTCGCCCAGCGACACCCGGATGCG
>CAYYZR010000218.1:0-3774 GCA_964476005.1 uncultured Halomonas sp. | reverse complement strand
CGCGAAGTTCGGTCGCGCGATGCAGGCGCCTCGGGCCGTAATATCGGTAAATCGCGGCCAGCCGGCGCACGGCCGACCGAAGTTCGGCTCGACAGATATCGTCGATCAGTGCCCGGTTCGGATGCGGATATATTTCATCGCCGCTGGATGCGTTCAGAATGACTTCGCAGCCAAGCTGGCGGGCGCGTTCGTAACAAGCCAGGATCAGCGGCCGAAATGGGTTGTACAAAGGGCTGTCGGGTTCAATCTGCGAAGCGTCGAGACCGGAAAACGCCAGATGGTCTTCAGCGTCGATCTTGGCGACCGGAATGCCCAGATGCCGGGCCAGCATCGAAATCCATTCCCATTCGTCGCACGCCGGCAAACCGCGAATTCGCCAGCTCAGCGCGTGCAGCGGCTGGTTCCGACCTTTTGCGATTTCACTGGCGATGGCGGCCACGGGTCCTGAGTCCATGCCACCGGAGAGCATGATCGCGGTCGGCCCGTTGGCCGGAAGGCTGTCGGCAACGGAGCGGTCCAGGCGGTGGCCGAATGCCTCTACCCATTCCGAGATTTTCCGCGGCCTGTTTTCGAGCGAGAGTGCGAGCGGGCTTCGACTGGTGCTGGCATTGCCGTCGGCTATGGTGAGGTGTTCGCCCGGCAGTAGTTCCCGGATGCCCTCGAACGGCGACAGACCGGCCGTCCAGCGGCTGGAAAGCGCGAAGAATTCCGCCAGCCAGGCTGAATCTTCCCGCAGCGTACCGGGCTGGGTGGATGCGACCTGATAGGCGCTGTCCGCTAGCGAAAATCCCTCAGACCCACAGGTCCAGAATACGGTGCGTCCGCCCGTTCGGCTGCGGTAGCAGTCGATGCGATGATTGCTGGAATCCTCTGCATGACTGGAGTGGGAAGCAATGGCGATGACGACAAAGCTGCCTCGAAAGCGTTTTACCGCCTGAAATCCGTTTTCGGCGATATGGTGCACCAGTTCGCTTGCCGATATGCGGCGTTCGATGGCATCGAGGTCCGACGCTGGCGAAGGACTGTTGTCCGGTCCAAGCACGCAACCATGAAGAACGATTCTGAAAGCCGTGGTGGGTTCGCTGGCATGTCTACATCGCGCCACGCCGGTTGACGGGCCGACATCGATCTGTAGCCCGTTGGTTCCGCTAACCGAATGCTGCCCAGCACCATTGGGCTTGACGCCCCGGCGTCCGGCGGGCGTGGCGGAGCCGGTAATCAAGAATGTCAATGTGGTCGATCAAGGGCCGGGGAAGTCGGATTCGGGTGTTGGTGTGGTCCCGGCCGAAGGTTGCAGCGTAGTCGGGGCTCCGGAATCTTCAGCACCGGGCGTTCCGCCCCGGGTGATCAGGCTCAGCCGCTCGCATTTCAACGCGGGCGGTTCGTAGGGCAGGCGCACCGCCGTCTGCGGGTTTTCACCGCCGGAAGCGGATTTACGATCAACGTTATCGGTATTGTTCATATGCTCTGCCCGGGATCTGATTGAAGTATTCAAATTATGCATGGGTTGTCTGTAGCAACTTGCAGATTCGCTGCGGCAAGTTCAACGAACCGTAATGAAGTATACATCTTGCCTTCCGGTCATCCAAGCGTTGCGCTGAACCTGAATTTATGCTGTCGGTTGAGCCGGCGCGGGCCCGACCCGCGCCGCAAGTGTCCGGGCCGTGCAGCGTTCAGCGCCGAAGGCTCAGCGTCGGATCGCCCAGCAGCGTCCAGTTGATGACCAGGTCCGGCATGGCTCTGCCTCGCGCTGCCCGGCGTCCGGCCTCCACGGCCTGACCCAGCGTCATGCCCTGCAGCTGCGCTTCGAGCACGGTACGCGCATACACTTCGTTCTGGCTGTAGTCGGAAAGCGTTGCCGCGCCATGAATGGCCACCGCGCCGTTGGGCACGCCCTCGATTCGGGCGCCGGCGGCATCTTCCCGGTAGCCGTTCATCCAGCGGTGCGCAACGGTATCGCTGTTGGGCGAAACGAAGTAGCTGGTGTAGCAGGTCAGGGTACCGATCAGCGTCGGGTTGCCCTCGTTGTAGAGGTTCTTCAGATCGTCGGGCGTCAGCAGGCCCTGGAAGGTCCACATGCCCGGCGCGCCGTGGCCGACGAAGCCGGTCAGGGCTCGGCCCGCTTCGAGCCGTTCGAAGAACGTCATGCGCGCGCTGTCGGCCCGTGAGAGGCCGGAATGCTGTGCGACGTCGGAGAAGTAGACGCGATCCAGGCTGAACTCGTCCCAGCCGGCCTGCGCCAGCGGCACGATCATGCGCTCGGCCTGGGCGGTAAACGATCCGCTGCGGCTGTCCTCGGAGTCGGTCACCCATATTGCGCTTTCGGGGTTGGCAATGTTCGGCCAGTCCAGGGTCTTGGCGACGATGGCCTCCAGGTCGCCCTGGGTGCGCACCGGCCAGCGGCCGATGGCCTTGTCGGAAACGCCGTCGCCATCCAGGTCGGCCAGCAGCGCGTCGCTGGGCGTGTGCGGAATGAAGCTGGTGGCCGCGTACTTCGTCGGGATGAAGCTGACGCTGCCCAGTCCCAGGTTGTCGGTGTAGTCGTAGCTGTCGCCGCCGACCAGCAGCACGTGCTCGTAGTCGAAGCGACGGTCGGCTGCCCGCAGAAACGCGGTGACGGCTTCCGGCAGCGGCATGCGCCAGCCGTAATGCTGCTGAATGGCCGCGATATCGAACAGCGCCGCGTTCCAGCCCTCGGCCTTGCGGGCGGCAAGGTAATCGTTCAGCGGATGCGATTCGGTGCTGGAGGCCGGGAGGAAAGCCGGGTGTGCGATGACCAGGAAATCAGCGTCGACGCCCGCCAGCAGGTCTTCGGAAAGACCGGCTTCAACGGCCGCGGGGGCCACCATGGCGGTCGATACGGAGAGCCAGTAGTCGGCCTCGCGATCGAGCGCCGCCACGCTCACCTGGCCGGCGCCGTGCGAATCGGCGCCCAGGACGTAGAGACTGCCGCCGGCGCGTGCATAGGCCGCGACCGGGCCGGGCGGAAATCCGCCGGCCTCGAGTTGCTGGCCGGCCGGGTGCGATTCGACATGCAGTCGTCCGCCATCGGCCTGCATCTGCCGCGGATAGCCCAGCGCCACGGTATCGAGCAGGAAGAGATCGAAAGGCGCGTCGGTGCCGCCGGGCGCGCGCACTGTAACGGTATTGGTTCCCGCGGCAAGCACGCCGGCCGGAATCGCCAGATCGAAGTCATGGATCTGCCGGCCTTCGAAGAACGCCTCGCCGACCTTGACTCCGTTGACCTCGATGACCGCGTGATGATCGGGCGCCTCCGGGAAATCGGTCAGGCCGCCAAGGCGCACCTTGATTCGTCCGGGCTGATCGGTCAACAGCGCCTCGTCGAGTTCGAAAAGCGTTCGATGCGTATTGTTGCGATCGGCCCTGAGCTGCGCCGCATACCACGGATCGGCCAGCGGGCTGGCGAAGTGGTAGCGCTTGTCGTCATCGACATGCTGCCAGGCAAGATAGTCGGCGCCGGTGGCCTGCGCGGCGGGCGCGATTTCGAACGAGTCGCTGAAGCCCGTCCATTCGCCGATGAGCGGCTCGGCCGGTCGTGCGAGGGCTGGCGCGTTTTGCACCCGGTAGCTGTAGTTTTCGACATACAGCGCGTCGGGCAGCGCCGGCGCATCGCCCCAGAACCGGATGGCGGCGCCGGGACCGAACACCGGCCGGCCGCTGCTTGTGTCGGCGCCCGTCACGTGGCGTGCGACCGGAACGCCCTTCAGGGTCACGGCAATATTCCCGACTGCGACGCCGGAAAGGTCCAGGCCG
>CAYYZR010000217.1:0-3775 GCA_964476005.1 uncultured Halomonas sp. | reverse complement strand
AGTCTTGACGAGAGTCTTGACGAGAGTCTTGGCCGACGGCCACGACGCTGCACAGCAACGTTGCCGCAGCGATGGCCAGGTATTCGATTCGATCCATGGCGGGTCCGATAAGGCCGGGGAATTGATTCGAATGTAGCAGAGCCGATGAGGGATTGGTGACGATGGGTGCGATTCGCGTATTTCTGGGCTGGGTCATCGCGGTCTTGACGACCGTGGTGACGGGCAGCGTGGTGCAGACCCAGTTCAACATGTCCTCGCTGACGGCGCTGGGCGTCGAAATCGGCTGGAGCGAGCGTCTGTCGGCGACCTGGCACGACTTGATCAACTTTACACCGGCCTATGCGCTGCTGGTGTCGATTGCATTCGCGATCGCCTGGCCGATTGCCGGCCTGCTCAAGCGCTGGCTGTCCGGTCAACGAGCAGTGCTGTTCACGCTGGCCGGGTTCGCCGCGATCTGGATGATGATCTCGATCATGAACCAGGCGCTGCCGGTGACCGGTATTGCAGCTACCCGGAGTCTGACGGGCGTGCTCGCCCTGTCCATTTGCGGCGCGGTGGCCGGTTGGCTCTATACCCGGATCCTGCCCGGTGTACGACACGACGGTGATCGGGTCTGATCCAAGATTGGCACGGACGACTTCAAGAACCGGCGATGAGCACGCCGCTGCCGGCGCCGGCCGAATAAACCAGGAACGCGATCAGCGCGGCGGGCTGAACCGGTACGCTGCGGTGGAAGCTCTCCGGGTCGCGCCAGACCTGGTAACTGGCATAGGCGGCCGGGATTGCAGCCAGCCAGCCGAGCAGTACCATGTCGGCAACGCCTGCCAGCGGCAGCGCGGTCAAAATCACGAAGGCGGCGGCATAGATCCAGGGCAGAACGCGGCTGGCCCGTCTGCGTCCAAGGCGCACGACCAGGTTGCGCTTGCCGTGCGCGCGGTCGGCAAGATAGTCCGGAAACTCGTTGACCCACAGAAACGCCGCGATGATCAGGCCCAGTGGAATGGAAAGCCAGAACACTTGCCAACTGAGTTCATGGGCCAGTACGAGGTAGGTGCTGAGCGCGATCAACGGGCCGTAGCAGACCACCACGTCGAGTTCGCCCAGTCCGCGATAAGCCAGCCGTAGCGGTGGGCCGTGATACGACCACCCCAGCGCGAAGCCCACAACGCCGATCCAGAATGCATTCGGCTCCCTTAGAAAGACGACCGCGGCGCCGGCGACAAGACCGAGCAGCGTGAATCCGGCTGCCATGGCCCAGGTCTGGCGGCGGGTCAGCAGATTGTCCACCAATACACGCTTGCCGCCCGAAAAAGCGGTTCGGTCTTCGGGCGCCACGGCCTGGTCGGTGCCCGAGTCATAGTCGAAGACATCGCCCCAGGCATTCTTGGCAACCTCGATCGCGAAGAAAGCAACCAGGAGTACGGCCAGCCAGGCAAGGCTGAATGCGGACTCGCTCGCCGCCACCGCCGCCCCGATATAGATCGAGGCGACCGAGGTGAGACTGATCTTGGGGTCGGCAAGCCGCCAGAAGCCGGTCCAGAAGCGATTTTTCATTCAGCACGACCTGAAATGCGCATGAGTTCGGTAACCGACAAATGATTGAAAGATCCCTGGATCAGGATACAGTTCTACAGATCTTTTCGGGAAAGCAATCGCTCAAGTCGCCTGCGGCAGTTTCGATCGCCACGTTTGCCGATCACCGTGCGCGCCGTGGCGAGCATAACCTTGAGATCGCTCCAGCGTCTGCGGTTTTCGAAATGCCGAACGTCTATGGCCACTTTTGCCGGAAACACGACATCGCGATAAGCCTGCACCGGGTCCATGGTTTCGGCCAGCACGTCGTCTTCGCAGTTGAAACGGATGCTGGCCGGACTCGTCAGTCCCGGTGTGAAGGTCAGCGCGCGTCGGCGAAGATCGTCGTCCACGCTTTCCCAGAGTTTCGCCTTGGTCGGACGCGGCCCCACGAAGCGCATCTCACCGCGAACGATGTTGAACAGCTGGGGCAATTCGTCCAAGTGTACCGGCCTGATCCAGGCGCCGAGGCGGGTGATCCGCGGATCGTCCGACGCGGCCACCGGCGGGTTGGTTCCCGACTGCGGATACAGCGTGCGGAACTTGTAGATCCTGAATGGTTTACCGTCCCGGCCAAGGCGCTCCTCGCCGTAAATGAAAGGCCCGCGACTGTCCAGGCGGACCGCCGCGGCCAGCGCCAGCAGCACCGGCCACAGCAGCAGGATTGCAATCCCGGCAACCAGGGCGTCCAATTGGCGTGCGCCCGACCGCGTCCGTCGCGCGTCTTCCGTCACGTGGTGCCGATCGCTCCGGTCATTCCGCGTAGCCGTTTTCGACCAGCCAGTCCTCGTCGGAGCCTTCGTTGACGCCCTCGAACAAGTAGGTCGAAATATAGCGTTCGCCGGTATCGGGAATCATCGCCAGGATGTTCGACCCCTTGGGCGCCTGGGCCGCGACCTTCAGCGCCGCCGCCACCGTGCCGCCGCCGGAGACACCGGTCATGATGCCTTCCTTCGCGGCCAGGTCGCGCGCGACGTCACGCGATTCATCGTCGGTGACCGGCACGATGTCGTCGGCAATCTTCGTATTCATGATCTTGGGGATGAAATCCGGGGTCCAGCCCTGAATCTTGTGCGGCGTCCATTCCTTGCCCGCCATCAGTTGTGCGGCTTCGGGTTCGGTGGCGATGACCTTGATGTTCGGCCGCGCCAGCTTGAGCATTTCGCCGGCCCCGGTCATGGTGCCGCCGGTGCCCCAGCCGGTCACGAAGTAGTCCAGCTCGCGCCCGGCGAAATCGCGAAGAATTTCCGGTCCGGTCGTGTTGCGGTGGTATTCGGGGTTGGCCTCGTTCTCGAACTGGCGGGCCAGGAACCAGCCGTTGCGCTCGGCGGCCGCGGCGGCGCGCTTCACCATGCCGGTACCTTTTTCCTCTTTGGGCGTCAGGATCACCTTGGCGCCCATTGCGCGCATCAGCTTGCGCCGTTCGATCGAGAAGGTTTCGACCATGAAAGAGACGAACGGGTAGCCTTTCGCGGCACAGACCATCGCAAGCGCAATGCCGGTGTTGCCCGAGGTCGCCTCGACCACGGTCTGGCCGGGCTTGAGCGCGCCGCGCCGCTCGGCATCCTCGATGATGCCGATGGCCAGACGGTCCTTGACCGAGGCCATCGGGTTGAAGAACTCGATCTTGACGAACAGGTTCACGTGTTCCGGCGCGAGCTTGTTGATGCGCACCACCGGGGTATTTCCGATCGTTTCGAGAATATTGTTATAAATCATTGAAAAAATTTCCTTTAATAGATCTGTTCTCGGTGCCAAAGCGCACGAGATAAAGTCGAGAGGCAGTTACCATGAAGGGCACGAAGAGCACGAAGAAAAGCAATTTCCATCAATGAACAGCATGTTTGTCCGTGGTGGTTCAGGTTCACTCGATTCGTTGTTGAATACAACCGCCCCTGATTCTTTTTCTTCGTGCTCTTCGTGTCCTTCGTGGTTCATGCTTTTGGTTTCATGCTTTGCTTTCATGCCGTGGCAGTCGATTTCGGAACATCATGATCCAGCGTCACCGGTGGGCTGCCGTACCAGCCAAGTTCGTCGGCCAGCCGTGCGACTTCGCCGACGTAGACCATGGCCGGGCTTTCGACCGAGTGTCTCATGGCCAGATCATGCAGCCGGTCGAGGCGCCCGGTCAACACCCGCTGTTCCGGTCGCGCGCCGTTTTCGACGATGGCCACCGGTGTAGAAGTCAATTGACCGTGGGCGA
>CAYYZR010000216.1:0-3829 GCA_964476005.1 uncultured Halomonas sp. | reverse complement strand
GGCAAAAGCCTCGATTTCGATCCGAGTGTATCGCGCCGCCGGATCAGGCAAGGTCGTGTCGAGGAAACTGGCGGCTGCGCAGTCCACGACACCATCCGGCAGAATCACGCAGGTTGCGAGAGCACTGGTTGCGAGATCACGATAAGCCCCCTGTTGAAGCAATGGAAATGGATTGGTGGGAAGCGGATTCAACGTGTTGCCGCCGACACATTCGATAAGCGTTCCGGACTGCGTCTCTGCGCAGGCGTGTCCGGTCCCGACGGCCACGCGTCGGAAGGCCTGATCGGAGAAGGAAAGTGAACTGGTCCCGAACAACGACCAGCACTCGACCCGATCAAGCGGGTTCAGCGCGCACAATCGCGAACTATCCAGGGCCAGTCCCTTGTACGCACCGGTGGTCTGATTGAACGGTTCGGTGCCATTCATCGACGCCGCCTTGCACCCGAGTCGGCCCGCCAGGTCGACCATACAGGCCACGCCGAACCTGCCCAGATACTCAGCGGCGGGGGTCAGGACCGAGCCGAGATCCGCCCCCGCCGACGTCAGGCTGTTTCCGGCAGCGTCGGTCAGCATGAGGCCGACGGAACGATGGATCTGCCGGTAGTTCCCGGCAACCTGGAACTCGATGACCGGCGTGCCCCCATCGTCGCGCCAGCAATCCACTCCGCCGTCCACCCGGACCGCGCATCCATCGACCGCAGTGGCTTCGGGTCCCGGGCCGACGTGGATCTGAATCGACCCGAAGCCGATCGCCGGCGCCGCCGCGTCCAGGTAGGCGCCGGTCGGCACTGCCCGTTCGGGAAACGCCCACCACGCGAGCGAATCGTCGGCACGGAAGCCGAACGCGCCGCGAAACCGGACGAACGACTCACTTGCTGCGACGAAACTTCCGCTGGAAAGAGAAACGACGTCTCCATTCTCGCGGAGCCCGACTGCAATCGCCGAATCCTTGCTGATTCGCACAAAATCGGTAAACGAAGCCGCCGAGCAGGGACCGCTGGTCCCCCAGCACGCCACCGAGCCGTCCACAGCCAGCGCGTATGCCGTCTCTTCCGGACCCGGACTCGACGCGTCGACAAATAGCGCGACCGCGGTGAACTCGCCTGCCGGAGCGCTGGCAAGCTGGCTGCCTGGGGCCCGGGTCTCGCAGACCAGCCCATTGTCGATCGCTATACCGCACCAGGACCTTGGCTCGACACGGCTGACCGCAACATCCAGCCACGGACCCTCGGGCACGTTCCAGCGATCGGTGCCGTTGACACAACGAAACTCGCCGTCGCGAAGGCCGCATGCCGCAAGTGCGCTGCTCAGCGTCTGTTCCACGTAGGGCTGGAACCCGTCCGCGGATCGGAGCTGATCGCTGAAGCGGCCTCTGAAACTCGGCGAACGATCAGGATGGGCCCAGGCCATCGTCCCGCCGGCCGAGTGAACGCCGCTCCAGCCGGCTCCGGGGGGTGCGATGCCCGCGCCCGCAAACGACAGACCCCAGCATTCGATTTTCTGATCGAGCCCGATCCCGCAGGTCGCGCCATAGCTTACGGCGTTCGTCTCGATATTGGCCAGCCGGGCGTCGGTGCCCCGATTCCGGACAATCATGCTCTGGTCCGCAAGCGTTTCGGTCGTCCAGCACACGAGATCGCCATCACCGCGCAATCCGCAGAAACTGCCCCATCGATCTGCAGTCAGCTCGGTCAACGCCGAATCGAGACCGGCGCTGATCGGCGTCTGCAGGCCCGTTTGCAACGCGTAGCACTGCGGCGCGCCATCGGACAGTCCGCACACAACGGCCTCCTCTCCCTCGCCGCCCACAGCCACCTCTTCAAAAACCGAAGAACCCAGCGAAACCGACGAACCACCGTTGATCCGGCAGTCCATGCCCCCGGTCACCGGTGCCCAGCACGCCCTGTTCTCCAATTCCGTAGGATTGGATGTCGCGAAGTCATTGACGGCAAGACCTGCGGGCGGTCCGTCGCCGGCGCAATGAATCGTGGTCGACCCGCCGTCAGGGGCGCAGATACTGTTCTGAAGGTCGGACAGGAAACCCGCCGTTCCGGAAATGAGCGCCTCGTATCCCGGGGCAGGTACGACAGGATCCGGACCGAAACACGTAACGGCGTCGTCAGCATCGCGGACGCAAATGCCGAACTCCGTGCCGGCAAGATCGACAAACCGGCCTGCCAGAAAGTCCGGGTAATCATCCACGCCAGGCGGCTCGGCGCAGCGAAGATTGCCGACCACATCGACGACACAGAGCCGATTCGCTGCAGCCGAAACGTCGATATAGCGATTGGGCAATTCGAAACCGTCGACAAAGATTTTTGCGACCGGCTCACCGGCAAGCGCGGTCGCATGCACAACGCCGAGAAGGCCGAATAGTAGACCGAGGTACTTATGCCTCGCTGTGAGAATCATCGCGCCGCCCGGTTCGTAAACGCGTCCCAGTCTAGCGGCGAACGACGCAGCCGGCAAATATGCGGCTGCGACGGTCAGATTTCCGACCGATCTTCAGAAGTTGGATGTCGCCGTTGTTTCCCCTCTATCGCCTGAAGCGCCGACACAGGCCTTCGCGCATCATGACCGCTCCGAGATCCTGGCCGTCGGGCAGGCGGCAGCTGCCGATTTTCCGATCGTAGCTCGTACGGCCATTCAGGTGGCAGGTCAGGGTCTCGCCCGAGACCAGAGTTCGCATCCGTTCCGCGGCGCGCTGTCCGGCGCTGGTGTTCATCTCGGGACAATCGAGCGAGCCGAAGCGAATCGGAACGCCCTCGACTTCGATGGTATCGCCGTCCCGAACGTGACCAGCCGGCCCCCGAAGCGTCTGAAGGCTGGTTGCGGCGACGACAGGCCCCACGTACTCCGGATACCGCTCGGCCGCGTGGAACCCCGCCCATCCGACCAGCGCGAGGCCGATCAGCATCTGGAAAAGCCGGGATCCCGGTTTCTTGTGGCGTCCGTGTCGTTTCCGTCTGCCAGAATTTGCTCGGTATCGTTTTGCAGGTTTCATCGAACGCGCTCATCGCCGTGGCTTGCCGCCTCGACGACACGTTATACGAAAGCGGCATGAGTTGGCAATAAACGTCCATACCACAAGCGCACTTGCACGCGCCAATGATGAACGCTAGAGTGGATACATGGCAAGCTGAGATGCCTCGACCCTGCATCATGCGTCTTCATCCGCGAAAATCACGACTCCTCTTGCCGAGTCTTGCTGCCATGTACGTGGTGCTGGCCGGATGCGCAGCCAATCCGCCGCAAGACACCGGGAACCTCTGCTCGATCTTCCGTGAGCATCCCGACTGGTACGACCATGCCATGGCCGCCGAAAATCGATGGGGCACGCCGGCGCATATCCTGGTGGCCTTCGTCCACCACGAATCGAGCTTCCGACACAACGCGCGCCCGCCGCGCGACTGGTTCTTCTTCATCCCGCTGCCGCGCCAATCCTCGGCCTACGGATACGCCCAGGCCAAGGATGCAGTCTGGTCCGAATACGAAGCCGAGCGCGGCGGACTGTTCACCAGCCGACGAGATATGAAGGACGCGCTGGACTTCATCGGCTGGTACAACAGCAAGAGTCACGAACGACTGGGTATTTCCTACTGGGATCCCAGGCATCTGTATCTGGCCTACCACGAAGGGCACGCAGGTTATCGGTCAGGTCGTTGGGAGAAAAAGCCGGACCTTCTCCGGCTGGCCGGACGCGTGGATCACCGTGCCCGCGAATACGGCTGGCAGCTCCAGCAGTGCGAAGACGAGTTCAAGTGCGACGACCTGCTGGAATTCTGGCCATTCTGCAGGAAATAGAGAATCACTGCGAGGTGGTTGTCCC
>CAYYZR010000215.1:0-3854 GCA_964476005.1 uncultured Halomonas sp. | reverse complement strand
CGCCCAGCGCGGCCAGCGTCAGCGGCACGCCGATTTCGTTGTTGTAGTTGCCGCGGGTGGCCAGCGTCGGCGCCTCGCCACGCATGATCGTCGCCAGCATGGTCTTGACCGTGGTCTTGCCGTTGCTGCCGGTTATCGCCGCAACACGCACGTCTCTGGATACGCGCCAGGCGCCGGCCAGCCGGCCCATGGCCTGGACGACGTCGTCGACCACGATCTGCGCGAGCGGTGCATCGACAACATCGGATACCAGCGCAGCCGCCGCACCTGCACCTGCGGCATCACTTACAAAGCGATGTCCGTCTACACGCTCGCCGAGCAAAGCGCAGTAGAGATTGCCCGGCTTGAGCGCGCGCG
Source organism: uncultured Halomonas sp. (assembly GCA_964476005.1). Classification (GTDB taxonomy): domain Bacteria; phylum Pseudomonadota; class Gammaproteobacteria; order Xanthomonadales; family Wenzhouxiangellaceae. Next base: position 3,497 of record CAYYZR010000215.1, on the reverse strand, counting down.
AATCCTGGGTCATGCCGACGAATGCGCCGGCTTCGAAACTCTCCGAAGGCCGGTGCAACCGCCCTTCAACGATGCTTGCGGCACGTTCCAGTTCGAAGCGGATCATGCGGCCTGCACCAGTGCGCTTTTCACCGCATCGAAATCACTGAATGCGATCACGCTGTCACCCAGATCCTGGGTCTGTTCGTGCCCCTTTCCGGCCACCAGTACGCAGTCGCCCATGCCCGTGCCGGCCACCGCGCAGCCGATGGCCTGGCGTCGGTCCGGGATCACGCGTACGCGATCGGGCCGTGCCATGCCGGCCTGGATCTCGCGCAGGATCTTCATCGGATTCTCGGCCCTGGGATTGTCGTTGGTGAGAATCACTTCGTCGGCCAGCGATTCGGCGATGCGCCCCATCATCGGTCGCTTGCCGCGATCGCGCTCGCCGCCGCAGCCAAAGACGCAGACCAGGCGCTCATCGGTCACCTGACGCAGTGTGGTCAGTGCGTTCTCCAGCGCGTCCGGGCTGTGCGCATAGTCGATGACCACGCGCTGCCCGGACGGCCCGTCGATGCGATTCATCCGGCCCGGGACCGGATCCAGGTCGGTGACGATCCCGGCGATGTCATCGACGTTGTAACCCCTGACGGTCAATTCGGCGATCACGATCGCGATGTTGCTGGCGTTGATCCGCCCGATCAGACGACTGGTGCAGCACACGCGGCCCTCGGGCGTGTTGACGTCCATTTGCAGACCTTCAAGCGTGGCGCGTCTGATAGTGCCGAGCACATCCGGCCTGCGAGCGGTTTCCAGGCCGTAGCGCACCAGGCCGGGCGAGTCTTTGAGTTCGTCCGCGAGCCGACGCCCGTATTCGTCGTCCACATTGATCAACTGGTGGCGGCTGGGGTAGTCGGTGAACAATCGCGCCTTGGCGCGTCCGTAGGCCGCCAGGGAGCCGTGATAGTCGAGGTGATCGTGGGCCAGATTGGTGAAGATCACGCTGCCGAAACGCAGGCCGGCCAGCCGTTTCTGGTCCAGCGCATGCGACGAGGCCTCGAGCACCACCTTGCCGACGCCGTCGTCCCGCAACCCGGCCAGGGTTTTGTAAAGCGACGGCAGATCGGGCGTGGTGTGGCTGGCGGCAGAAAGCGCGTCCGGCCGGCCGATGCCCAGCGTGCCGATCATGCCGCCGTTAAGCGCCTGGGCCAGCAGCCACGCCACCGATGACTTGCCATTGGTGCCGGTCACTGCCGTCAGGTCCAGCTTCGACCCGGGGTCGTCCCAATACCGAATGCAAAGCGTGTGCAGTTCGGCGGCGAGTCCCGGCACTTCGACGCAGCGCGCCTGGATCTCTTCCGGCACCGACACGCCGCCGTCGTGCAGTACCACCGCCGCCCCGGCATGCAGAGCCGATTCAGCGTGTTCCATGCCGTGTCCGCGGGTGCCCTTGACGGCCAGGAAGGCGTCTCCGGGCGCCAGCCGGCGAGAATCCATGGCCAGACCGGCGATGCTCAGCGGAGGGATGCGCTCGGCATCGACGAGGCCGGCAAGTATCCGGTCCAGCGGCTTCATGGCGAATCTCCGGCCATCGTCATCAACGACGATACGTCATCGGGCGGCACGTTCATCAGACGAAGCGCGTCGGCCATCACGCGGCCGAACAGCGGGCCGGCGACCAGTCCTCCATAGTAGGCGTCGCCGCCCGGATCCTGGATCACGACCACGGCGGCAAGGCGCGGGCGCGTGACCGGTGCAAATCCTGCGATGCTGGACACATAGCGATCGCTGTAGCCGGATACCCCGACCTTGCGCGAAGTTCCCGTCTTGGCCGCGATCCGGTAGCCGTCTATGGCGGCGCGGCTGGCGGTGCCGTCGGGGCCGGTAACCGTCTCCAGCATCGTGGCCAGTTTCTCGGCCAGCGCCGGATCCATGATGCTCTGTATAGGGTTGTCCGAATCCAGGATGAAACTCGGCTGGCGCAGACGCCCGCCGTCAGCGACGGCGGCCATGGCACGCGCCAGCTGCAAAGGCGTAACCGAAAGCCCGTATCCATAGGCCAGCGTGGCCTGTTCGAGCTTGCGCCAGCGCTGGTAATCACGCAACACCCCGGCCGACTCGCCGGGGAAACCGGAGCCGGTCACGCGGCCGAAACCCAGCCGCGAGTACATGCTCCACATATGCTGGGCATCCATTGCCATGGCCAGCTGGACCACCCCGACATTCGACGACTTGGTCAGCACGCCGGTGACGCTGAGCTCGCCGTAATTGCGGAAGTCCTCGATCGTGTGCCCCGATATGGTCATGTAGCCGGGCGCAGTGTCGATGATCATGTCGGGACGTGCCAGGCCGGCCTCCATCGCCGCGGCGACGACGAATGGTTTTACCACCGATCCGGGCTCGAGCACGTCGGTCAGGGCACGGTTGCGGATGCCTTCGGTGGAATCGCGTTCGCGCGCGTTCGGGTTGAACGAAGGATAGTTGGCCATGGCCACGATGGCGCCGGTCTTGACGTCCAGCACCACCACCGAGCCCGAGCGTGCCTGGTGTTCGGAGATGGTCGCCACCAGTTCGCGGTAGGCGAGGTACTGCAGGCGCCGGTCCAGGGTCAGCTGAAGTTCGCGGCCCGGCTCGGCCTCACGCACCAGCTCGATGTCCTCGACAACGCGGCCAAGACGGTCCTGGATCACGCGTTTCATGCCGGTGCGCCCGGTCAGCCAGCTGTCGTAGGCCAGTTCCAGGCCTTCCTGCCCGATCTCATCGATGTTGGTCATGCCCACCACCTGAGCACTCACGTCTGCAGTCGGGTAGAAGCGCTTGTATTCGCGCTGCAGGAAGACGCCGGGAATATCGAGCTGGCGAACCCGGTCGGCAAGCTCCGGGTGAATCCGGCGAATGATCCAGACGAACTGGCGGTCGGCGCGCTGGCTGAGACGACGCTGGATGGCGTCGGCATCCTCGCCCAGGACGCTGGCCAGCAACGGGATGCGATCGGCCGCCTGCAACAGTTCACCCGGATGCGCCCATACCGAATCCACCGGTGTGGAGACCGCCAGCGGCTGCCCGTTACGATCTACGATACGGCCGCGCATCGTCGGAATCTCGACCTGGCGCAGGAACCTCGCCTCGCCTTCCTCCTGCAGAAACTCGGCATCCGTGACCTGGAGCTTGACGGCGCGCGCAACCAGACCCACGGCCGCCAGCCCCATCAAAGCGATCAGCAACGCGACGCGCAAGCGACAGATACCGAGGCTGTTGCGCGGCTCAGCCATCTTCGGCCACCAGTACCCGGACCCGCGCAGGCGATCTCATTTGCAGGCGATCGACGGCTTGCGTCTCGATGCGGCCCGTCTCGCCGAGCCAGGCGAGCTCGATCTGCAGGCGCGACCATTCGACCTGGTGCTGGTCGTGCCGGTGCCCCTCGCGTTCGAGCTCGATAAAAAGCTGCCGGCCCTGGTGCTTCAGCGCGATCAGCGAGACAGCGCTGGCGACCACGCCGACCAACGGCACGACGAGCA
>CAYYZR010000214.1:0-3859 GCA_964476005.1 uncultured Halomonas sp. | reverse complement strand
TTGGCATGCTGGCGCTGTGTGGCGTATTGCTGGTGCTGCTGGTCCGATCATTCATTGCCGCGCGGCGGGCGGCCTGACTGTCACGAATGGCGTGGTTTGTCCGGCCGCTGAAAGACTGAACAGATGCCCAGACAACCATCGAATAGACGGGCACTAAAATTCGATTCGCAAAAGTCGAATAATGGCAGAGCACGCCGCAGATCGGAGGCGTTATCAAGCGAAGTCCTGGCAATCAGGCAGACGTGAATGACTGAAACAAGTCAGCCCCTAGAATCCAGATCAGATGTGACAAAGGAACCTCTGGATTTGCTTTTGCGTATCGATCTCTTTAAAGTTCAGACGGGTTAACCCGAAGATGCCTGTATGGCACCTCCGGCCATGTTTCGTGCCGATGAGCCTGCTCAGCGCCTTGAAAGCAGACGTTGAAAAGCTCACACGCATAAAAAATAAGGATAACCATCGCATGTCGAATGTTCGTGCCCCTGCCCGGTTACTCGCCGTTCTGAGCTTCATTGCCTTGGCCGCGCCGCTGACGGTCGAAGCTGAAGAGAAGTCTCCCGACACAATCAAGAACGCAGTTGCCGATCCCATTGGCGATCAAGAAGGCACCGATCTTGATTTGCGGGTGATCAATGCGTTCACCAACGGCACAAATCTGGTCGTCGAGATGATCATGGACCAGGTTTTAAATGCGCCGATCAATGGCGCCATATTTATCGATACCGATCAGAATACCCTTACCGGAAATTTCACTACGTTCAGCAACTCGTGCCCCAACGGCATCGCGGCGACCGGTGCGGAGTTCATTGTAGAACTCGGGCTTTGCAGCACCACCTGCGATATCCTCGACGACCAGCTGCTTGATACCGGCGCCGATGCCAAAGCTGAGTTCGACGGCAATCGTTTGATCGTGACAACTGCGCTCGCAGACCTGGGCAACGACGACGGGATCGCTGATATCGAAGTGCTCGTCGGCACAGGCAGCCAACCTAGCGCCGCATTCAGCGACTGCGGCCCAGGCAATCGTTCGGTTGAATCCAACGCTACGCTCACCGCCGACTACCAATTTGATGGGAACTTTTTCAGCCAGACGCTGAACGCGCCGGACGCGACCGAGACTCGCGTATCAAGCGCCTTCTCCACTGAGAACGTGCTCGGTACCGTTCGCCCGGTTCGCACCTTTAGTGCCGGCAATGGGCTTCGGATCGATCCCACCAATGGGCTGATCAGCGACAGCGTATACACGATCCAGATGACGATCCAAATCGACGATGTAACCGGCGGCGGCTCCAACTTTGTCAAGCTGATCGACTTCTCCGATTCGACCAGTGACAATGGTCTTTATGTAATCTCAAGCGGTGGCGCGGGCTTGCTGTCGTACTTTGATGGTCAACAGTCATTCGGCGTGGCCGGGAGCTTCCCCGAAAACCAGTGGGCCCAAGTGGTCCTGACGCGCGATATCGATCGCAACATTACAGCCTATATCGATGGGGTCGAGCAATTCACCTATCAGGCCATTGCCGGCAACACCGACGTTTCTGGTCCGCTGGTCTTTCTGGACGACGACAGCGCAACCTCAAGCAGTGAGATTTCCGCTGGCGCAATCGCGTGTTTGCGCATTTATCCCACCGCAATGGACGAGGCCCAGGTGGCGGAACTCGATTGCGAGTTACCGCGCCGAGTGGGCTTGAACGGCAACGCCTGCGCCTATCCGGCCATCAACGAGGCGGTTGCCGCGGCGCAGAGCGGGGACGAAATTTTCATTGAAGCCGGTTATTACAACGAGCGAATTGGGCTGATTTTCAACAAGAAACTGGTGCTGCGTGGCGCCGTGACCGGCAGCGACTGCGCGCAGGCGTTGCCGACGTTTAGCTTCTCCGAGCGCCCCGTTGTCGACGGTGCCGGCTTCACAGGGTTTGTCGGAACAGGCGGAATGCTTGACATTAACAACAGTGACGTCGAGCTGGTGTCGGTGGACCTGACCAATGGCACCACCGGGCAGGGTGGGCTGGTAACGGTGCGCCCGGGCAGCAGCTTTTCGGCGGAGGACAGCAGCCTGAGTTATGGCACCGCTTCGTCGGACCTGGTCAATCCCGGCCTTTTTCCCGGTTTCGATGAGCCGGCCGGCGGCTGCATTTACGCTCAGGACGCGAATGTAAGCCTATCGATCACGAGCCTGACTAACTGCCGCGTTTTGGGTCCAAATGGCGGCCAGGATCCGAGCAATGGCGACGGTGGCGCCATACACGCTCGCAGCGGAAGCACAATCAGCACAATCAGCGGTGGTTTATTTACGTTTATTTCTGACAACAGCGCCCGTAACGGCGGTGCAATCGCGCTTTCCCAAAGCAGCGCGAATCTTTTCGAAATAGATTTTGCTAGAAATAATGCGTCCAGGGACGGCGGTGCGGTCAAAGCGACGGACTCTGTCGTCACGTTTGGTTTCAACTCGTCTTTCCAGAATAACTCTGCAACCAGGTTTGGTGGTGCCGTAAGCCAAACGGGCCAGACGCTGGAAATTACTGATGCAGCGGTTTTTAGAAACAACAGCGCCGGATCCGGGGGCGGCGCGATCGACGTTCTTTCAGGCGATCTGCGCATTCGTCCAAGTAGTGACGAGTTTTTTCCTGCTTTGTTTATATCCAATTCGGCGGGCAGCATCGGGGGCGCGATTAATCTGGAATCAGTCACCGATGTGTTGCCGAATCCGACGATCGAGGGCGTGAAATTCGAGGGCAACTCTGCGGACGATCGTGGTGGCGCGCTTGCATTTATCGGTACAACGGGGGTCGATGTGGTGGATTCGACCTTCTCAGGCAATTCGGCAGACTTGGGCGGCGCGGTCTACTCCGAGGATTCGAGCTCGACGTTTCGATCTTCCGATACATGTAAGGCGTTTCGGTTTGCCAACCCTGACGAGTACTGTTCGCAGTTGCTCGGAAACACGGCAGGGAGTGGCTCGGCAATCTACTATCGCGCTAACAGTCTCGAAAATAAGGTGTTGACTACGGCCTTCGTCGGGAACTCGGGACCGAACACCGTCGAAGTTGCAGATGGCGGATCCGCCGGCCCCAGTGCGGTCGCGATGGAAAGCGTCTGGTTCTTCGCAAATCTCGGCGACGCGGTCGTCGCCAACGGCAGTTCTGCCTATCAAGTGGTTCACGGAACCTTCGACAACAATTCCGGTAGCGCCTTCGTTGGGACCGACACCTCATCGCTGACCATGTTGAACAGCATCGCCTTTGGCAACGCCGGGGGCGGAGTGACATCGGTCGGCGCCGGGCCAGTAACCGTAGGCTGCAATATCGATCAGTCCGGCCTGGTCGGCCTCAATATCGATCCGCTGTTCGTCGATAGCGGTGACGGTGCCAGTCATCTGGATCTCTTGTCGCCGGCCGTCGACGCCTGCAACGAGTTGGCGACGCTGGAGTTTGATCTTGAAGGCCGCGCCCGCTCCCAGAGATCGGCGCCGGACATGGGTGCGTTCGAATTTTCGGACGTTCTGTTCGAGAACGGGTTCGAATCGCAATCAGCCCCTTAGCGTACTATGGGCGATCGCAGGGAGAATCGACCGAATCTACTGGGTCTCATCTCTTATGGCTATTTGACCCAACAGCTCAAGCGGGGAGCTGGTGGCGACGAAAAGTGGATGTCTGGATTCATGGCTTGACAGTCTGACTGGTTATCGATTCTTTCTGCCACCAGCGTCATCGTCAGCCGCTCATGAAAGCTAATCAACTTCCGATCAGCATTCGGGATCGTCTCCCGAACACCTTTCTGAACAGGAAAACGCACGCTGCCGAAAGGGCAAGCGCGGAGAAGAAATAGACGCCCGTCATGAGATAGATGGATGCGGGCT
>CAYYZR010000213.1:0-3872 GCA_964476005.1 uncultured Halomonas sp. | reverse complement strand
GGGCGGATCGTTGACCGGCGCGACCGTGATCGAGACGGTCGCGGCATCGGAGTCTTCCGACCCGTCGTTGACGGTGAACGTGAAGCCGTCGCTGCCGTTGAAGTCGGGCTCGGGTGTGTAGGTCACCTCGGCGCTCGTGGCGTCGATGGGCGTGATGGCACCCAGGCTGCCGTCGCTCGGACCGGTGGCGATGGCGAAAGTCAGACCATCGCCCTCGACGTCGCTGCCGGTCAGCGTGATCGTCACGGAGACATCCTCATCGGTGGTCGCTGCGCGGGCATCGGCCGAAGGCGGGTCGTTGACGCAGACGACCGTCACGGCGACCGTCGCGGTCGATCCACCGGGCGTGAGCATATAGCTGAAGTCGTCGGTGGGGCTGCCGTCGTTGCAGAAATCGGCATCGGGCTCGTAGCTGAGATCGCTCCCGCCGTTGGTGATGGTCACGGTTCCGCCGGCCGGCTGGGTCACGCTGCCCACGGCGATCGGCCCGCCGTCGATGTCGGTGTCGTTGGCCAGCACGTCGATAGCCGTGGCGGGATCGTCCTCGGTGATGGTCGCCGCATCGTCCATGGCAACGGGGGGATCGTCTACGGGCTGGACGGTGATGGTCACAGTGGCGGTACTGGTCGCGCCGTTGTCGTCTTCCAGCGTGTAGTCGAAGCTATCGGTGCCGTTGGCGTTGGCCGGCGGGGTGTAGGTGAAATCACCGTTGGTCTGCAGGGAGACGTTGCCGCCCAGGCCGGTGGCCGTCAGCGTGCCGGCGTTCATCACCGCGAGCGGGTCGTCGGGGTCGATATCGGTGCCGTTGCCGTTGTCGGCGAACACGTTGCCGGTACGCTGGGTATCTTCGTTGGTGCTGAAGGCATCGTCGGCCGCGCTCGGCGGGGTGTTGACGCCGTCGATGGTCAGGCTGACGGTCGAGGTGGACGTGGCGTTGCCGTCGCTGATCCGGTACGAGAACGCATCGCTGCCCTGCTCGCCTGCATCCAAGCCGATGAACTGGCCGTTCGGGTCGTAGACGAAGGTGCCGTCGGCGGCCATGGTGACCGTCGCACCCGAGGTCAGCGTCACCGTTGTACCCAGATTATCGGCATCGCCTTCGACCTGATCGACCGCGAGCGCATCGCCGTCGATGTCGCTGTCGTTGGCCAGTACGCCGTCATCGGACGGGTCGCCGCCCGTCGCGGTGCCGTCGGCGTCGGAAGCGGTCAGCACCGAATTCTCCGGAGTCGAGCGCGCGTCGGCGTTGGCCATGGGCGCGTCGTTGGCGCCGTTGATCGTGATCGTGACCGTTGCCGAGTCCGAGGCGAGGCCGTCGGAGATCGTGTAGTCGAAAGTACCCGCCGCGGAATCGCCGACGGCCAGGGTCTCGAACTGGCCGTTGGGGTCGTAGCTGAACGTGCCGTCCGAGTTGACGGTCAGCAGCGCGCCGGAGGCCAGTGTGATCTGCGTGCCGATATCGCCTGAGACGCCGTTGACCTCCGTGACCGTCAGCGGATCGCCGTCAGGGTCGTCGTCGATGCCGCTGCCGTTGTCGGCGAGGACGTCGCCGTTGAGAGCGGTGTTCTCATCGGTGCTGACGCTGTCCGGCTTGGCCATCGGCGGCAGATTGGCGCTGTAGCGTGCTAGGTAGCCATTCACGTTGCCGCCAGCAATGACGAAACTGCCGCCGATGTACAAGGCCTGGCTGGCTTCGGCTAGCGCGAAAACACTGCTGTTCACCCCGTCCCCGAGCGTCGACCAGCCGACGTTGCCAGTCTTCTTCGTGTCGAACACCGCGATACGGGCGGCGCCCGCGCCGCCAGCCTCGGTAAATCCCCCTCCGACATACAAGTCATCGTCGATTGGGGCCAAGGCGAATACAAAGCTGTTCACACCGTCCCCGAGCGAGGACCAGCCTACGTTGCCGGTCTGGGTCGTATCGAATACTGCGATGCGGTTCGCGGCCGTGCCGCCGGCCTGGGTGAAGTATCCCCCGACATACAGCTCGTCACCGATCGCGGTCAGGGCCCTCACGCGGTTATTAACACCGTCTCCGAGCGCAGACCAGCCGGCATTCCCGGTCTGGGTGGTATCGAATACCGCGATTCGGTTCGCAGCCGAGCCGCCGGCCTGGGAAAAGAATCCTCCGACGTACAAGTCATCGCCGATCGCAGCCAGGGCGTGCACGGTGCTGTTTACGCCGCCCCCGAGTGCCGACCAGCCGGCGCTGCTAGTCTGGGTCGTATCGAATACTGCAATTCGATTCGCGGCCGCTCCGCCAGCTTGAGTGAAGTCTCCCCCGACGTACAGGTCGTCGCCGATCGCCGCAAGCGCCCAAACCGTACTGTTCACGCCGTCGCCGAGCGCCGACCAGCCGGCATCGCCGGTCTGGGTTGTATCGTAAACTGCAATAAAGCTAGCGGGTGCGCCGCCGGCTTGGGAAAAGTCTCCTCCTACATAAAGGTCGTCGCCGATCGCGGCCAAGGCAAATACGGTGCTGTTCACCCCGTCCCCGAGCGCCGACCAGCCAGCATTGCCGATCTGGGTTGTATCGAATACTGCGATCCGTTTGGCGGCCGCGCCACCGGCCCGGATGAAGGGGCCGCCGCCGTACAGATCGTTGCCGATGGCAGCCAATGCATTGAAGCCGGCGTTCATTCCATCCCCAAGCGCCGACCATCCCACGTTGCCAAGGTTGGTGGTGTCGAAGACGGCGATGCGGGTGGCGCCTGCGCCGCCAGCCTCGGTAAATCCCCCGCCGACATACAAGTCATCGTCGATTGGGGCCAAGGCGAATACAAAGCTGTTCACACCGTCCCCGAGCGCGGACCAACCGGCATTGCCGGTCTGGGTGGTATCGAATACCGCGATCCGGTTCGCGGTCGCGCCGCCGGCCTGTGTTAACTGTCCCCCGACGTACAGGTCATCGCCGATCGCGGCCAGAGCGTTCACATTTCCATTCACACCGTTTCCAAGCGCCGACCAGCCGGCGTTGCCGGTCTGGGTCGTATCGAACACCGCGATGCGGTTCGCGGCCACGCTGCCAGCCTGGGTGAACTGTCCCCCGACGAACAGTTTGTCGCCGATCGTGACCAAGGTGTTCACGTTGCTGTTCGCGCCGTCGCCGAGTGTCGACCAGCCGCTATTTCCAGTCTGGGTCGTATCGAAAACGGCGATGCGGTTCGCGGCCGTGCCGCCGGCCTCGGTGAAAGCTCCACCGACGTACAGATCGTCGCCAATCGCCGCCAGGGCCGACACCGGGATGTTCACTCCGTCGCCGAGCGCCGACCAGCCAGCGTTGCCGGTCAGGCTTGTATCGAACACCGCGATTCGATTCATTGGTGCACCACCGGCCTGGGTGAAGGCTCCGCCAACGTACAGATCATCGCCGATCAACGCCAAGGCTGACACGGTGTTGTTGACTCCGTCTCCGAGCGGTGACCAGCCGGCGTTGCCAGTCTGGCTCGTGTCGAACACCGCGATGAGGTTCGCTGGATTGCCGCCGGCCTGGGCGAACAATCCCCCGACGTACAGGTCGTCGCCACTCGCCGCCAGGGCGAACACCGCGCCGTTCACCCCGTCCCCGAGCGACGAGAACTCGCCCGTGCCTGGATCGAAGCGTGCGATATTCGAGACTGCGGCGAAGCCGCAGGCCCGAAACTGTCCACCGACGAATAGCTCACCGGCCACCGCCGCCAGCGCCGAAACCGAGCCATCGCAACCCGGGACCCCGAACTCCCCTTCAGACCACACCCCGCTGCCGGCGCTCGACCGGACGAAGCGCGGCGCCTCACCCTTGTTGCCGACCATCTCGTACCCGGCAGGATCGATCGAGCCCGAGAAGCTCTCGGGCAGCTCGATATTGCCGTTCTCGTCGAGCAGTTCACCGA
>CAYYZR010000212.1:0-3894 GCA_964476005.1 uncultured Halomonas sp. | reverse complement strand
ACTCTGCAGTTACACGGGCATCCCCGGTGATCATGGCGGTGCGCAATCCCGAGTCGTGCAGCGCCTTGACCGCGCGCTTCGCGCTCGGCTTGATGGGGTCGGCCACGGCGACGAGGCCCTTCACCATGTCGCCGGAGACGATATAGACCACGGTTGCGCCCTTGCCCGAAAGACGATCGGCCGCCTCGGCCAGACGCTCGGGCAGTTCGACTTTGCGGGCTTGGAGCATGCGCGGGCCGCCGACGTGGATCGATTCTCCGCTCACCCGGGCGACAACGCCCTGCCCCGTCTCAGAGTCGAAGTCTTCCGAGTCCGGAATCTCGATGCCTGCTCCCTTTGCCGAATCGACAATGGCGCGCCCGATCGGGTGCTCGGAATGCCGTTCCACCGCCGCGGCAACCCCAAGCACGCGTTTGTCTTGTCCGTCCTCCACTGCGACCGTCTCGATCACTTCCGGCCGACCTTCGGTGAGCGTACCGGTCTTGTCGAACGCTACCAGCCCGACGTCGCGCAGGCGCTGCAGCGCATCGCCGCGGCGAAACAGCACACCCGAGTTGGCCGCCCGGCCGGTGCCGACCATGATGGAAACTGGCGTGGCCAGGCCCATCGCGCATGGGCAGGCGATGATCAACACGGCCACAGCGTTGACCAGCGCCAGGCTGAGCGCCGGTTCCGGACCCAGCAGCAGCCACGCGACCAGCGTGACGAGTGCTACAGATATGACCGCCGGCACGAAATACTTCACGACGCGATCGACCAGCGCCTGCACCGGCAGCCGGTTTCCCTGGGCCTGTTCCACGAGATTTATAATCTGGGCCAGCACCGTGTCGCCGCCGGTCGCCTCGGCCTTCATCCGGAATGCGCCGGTCTGGTTGAGCGTGCCGCCGACGACCTCGTCGCCCTCGCCCTTTTCCACCGGGTCCGGTTCGCCCGAAATCATGGATTCGTCCACCCAAGAGCTGCCGCTGACCACGCTGCCGTCCACCGGTATCTTGGCGCCCGGTCTTACGTGAACGATGTCGCCGGGCTCGAGTTCAGAAAGCGCGACCTCGACGGCCTCTCCATCGCGCTCGACCAGCGCGGTATCGGGCGCCAGTTCCATCAGACCGCGAATGGCGCTGGAGGTCCGGCCGCGCGCGATGGCTTCCAGCCAGCGCCCAAGCAGGATCAGCGTGATGATGACGCTGGAGGCTTCGAAGTAGACGTTGGCGGTACCCTCCGGCAGCAGACCGGGCACGAGGGTCGCGACCACCGAGTAGCCCCAGGCCGCGGAGCTGCCGAGCATCACCAGGGAGTTCATGTCCGGGCTCATTCGCAGCAGTGCCGGGCCGCCGAATCGATAGAACACCAGCCCGGGGCCGAACTGCACGCCGGTCGCCAGCGTCATCGAAATCCAGCGCAGCAGATTTCGACCGATGCTTTCGTCCAGCCACGCGGCGAAGCCCGGGATCAGGTGGCCGCCCATTTCGATCGTGAAGACCGGGAGGGTCAGCACCGCGGCCAGGATCAATCGGTTCCTCAGCGAGGTGCGTTCTTCGGCTTCGCGCCTACGCGCCGAATCGCCCTGGTCGCGGTCGGCGCTGGCTTCGTAACCGGCACGTCGAATCGCTTCCAGCACCGGCGACATCTCGCTGCCCTCGATAAGCTCGACCGTCGCCCGGTTGGATGCGAGGTTGACGCTGGCTTCGATGACCTGCGGAAGCCGATCGAGCTCTTCTTCGATACGGTGCACGCAGGACGCGCAGTGCATCCCTTCGATGGACACCGTGCGCTTTTCGGTGGCCGGCGCAAAACCGGCTTCGGTCAATGCTTCGACGGCGGCGTGCAGCGCGTCGGCATCGGCATATTCGATTCGAGCTTCGCGCGCGGCCGGGTTGATCGCGCCGGGAGCAGTGCCGTGTACGGGTTCCAGCGCCGCCTCGATGCGTCGGGCGCATCCGGCGCAGTGCATGTCCGGTATCTTCAGCGAAATCGTGTTGCGAGCAGCTTGATTCATGCACAGATGGTATCAAACAAGCGCCCGGATACGTTTTTCGCAGACGGTCCACGTCGTTGTTGTAAAGAAGAAGGCCCGGCGATCCTGTAGCGGTCACCGGGCCCTCGCCCGATTCTGGTCATACGTTGCCGTAGATCAGTTCAACGGATCCTCGAAGCCGTCCTTGAAGATCAGGTCCGGATCGAGCTCCAGTTCCCGGAAGGCGACGTCGGCCGTGGTCTCCGGCGTGCTGGTCCACACGACGAAAGCCTGCAGTCCGTCCGGGCGCAGCTTGAGCTGCGTTTCCAGATCGGCCTCGTCGTCGGCAATACCGAACAGCGCATCGCCGGCCGTGATCGCCTGGATGCCGCTGAACGTCTGCCCGCCGTCCTGGGTGGCGCCCATGAAGATATCGACATCCTCGGGTACTTCGAGGTTGGTCACATTGGTCTGGGTGCCGAATCCGAAATACATGATGTCGTTGTTGCGGCAGTCCGTGGGATCGGTCGGGTTCTGGGGGTCGGCGCAGCCCGGACCGTTGCCCGGTGTGCCGACGATGCGCGGCTCACGGGCGCTAAGGCCGCTTTCCGGCGTCAGGTTCGAGACGTTGACCGACGGTCCCCAGGTGTCCCCGCCGTCCTGGGACGAACGGATATAGAAGTTGTAGGGAATCGCATCATCGAGAAAATCGAACCGCGCCTGGTCCGGCACGTGCGAGAAACCGACGACCACGGTATCGCCTCGGAGCTGGCCGCGATGCGCCAGGGCATTTTCGTACGGGTTGAGACCGGTTTCTGCATCCGGCGCTGTGCCGGGTTCATCGAGGTAAGCCGCCGACCCGCTGAAATTCACGGCGGGCAGTTGCAGGGTGCCGAAGCGAATATCGTTCAGCGGATCGTCCATCAACTCGTCGTCGCCGATCAGGTCGTCATCCTGGTTGTTCACGTGCGCACGGCAGCGTTCGCCGAAGATGCCTGTGGGCTCGGTATCCAGGGCCGGCACGATATTGGTCGGAGAGTAGCCGCCGACGGCCCGGCGCAGCATGATGTCGGAAGGTCCGCCCTGGGTGAAGTCGCCCTGCTTGTAGATGAAGACGATGCCGGTGCTTCCCGCGCTCAATGGCTGGGTCAATATTCGCACCCGACGGCCGTTCTCGATCGGCCGGCTGATGATGCAGCCGTTGATCGGCAATGCCGAGGTGTCGGTAAACTCCGGAATGGTGTGGTATCGAATGTACTTGCCCTCGTCGATCCCGGTCGTGGCTTTCTTTTCCTCCCAGGCGAACACCGCGCGCCGACCGATCAGCCGCAGTTGCGGCCGTGCCGCGGCGGCCTTGCCGTCTTCGTAGAGGCCCGGCCCGTGCGAAGTGCGCAATGGCCCCTGCAGATCACGTGTATTGGTCGTGTTGCCCGTCAGGCGCACCGGCTCGGACCAGTCGTTGGCGATGAAATCCACGGTATTGTTGTTGTTGGTGTCCAGGTGCATGTACCAGACGTCGGTGCCACCCGTGGAGTTCGCACCTGAAGCGCCCGTGCCCGGCCCTTCGGCATTACCGAGCTGCAGGCCAAGGGGATCTTCCTGCCAGATCGCGCCGAAACCAGGCTGCTGCGGCACCGGAACGTCCTGTTTTACCGAACGCTGGCCGCTGGTGATCTGCTCGGTCAGGTAAAGCTCCCCTTTCGGGCCCACCGCTCGCAGCGACTGGGTGCCGGGGTTCCACTGAAGGCGTGCAACCCACAGGCAGGCATACGGGATCGTGACGCCCTGCAGCGAAAGATAGGTCTGGAAGCGCTGTTCTTCGTCGGGCCACTGCGTGGCATCGGCCGGGCAGTAGGTGGTGTTGAAGGTGATGACGATGTTGTTGCCGGCATTGAACACCTGGGGTTTGTCCGAATCTCCCGGGTAATCGATCGCGCGCG
>CAYYZR010000211.1:0-3904 GCA_964476005.1 uncultured Halomonas sp. | reverse complement strand
GCAGGCCGGCGGCGTCGGCTTTCGATGGGACGACAGCATTCCCATGCAGAATTGATTCGCGCCGGGTCCGAAAGCGCGGTCGGCGACTATTGGCGTCGATCGTAACCCAGCGCGCTTGAGTAAACGTGGGCACTCGCACGTGGTCAAGGGGCAAACTCCGCCGGGTCAAGCGCGCAGTGGGACATGGCGCAGTCCCGGCGTCGCGGGTGAATGTTGGCAATCGTAAATATGCGCATTTATACTGACCCTCAACAAAAGGAGTGCCGGACTCAATTCAAATGGCCGGTTTTGTGCGGCATTCCACGCAAGCTGGCCCCAGACGTGGAGGAAAAACGAGATGATTTCGAATTCTTCAACTTCGAGTCTTTTCCTAAGAGCGCTGGCTCTGATGGTGCTTGCCGTTCCGGTGTGGGCTTCGGCTCAAGTCGCACCGGGAAGCGTCACGTTCGAACCGGCGCAGACTGCAATTCCGACATTGGGAGGGGTGGCGCTGATGGCGCTTGCGCTGCTACTTGGCATTTTTGGGGTACTTGGTCTTCGTAGAGGGGGGCGATCGGCGCCACTGGGTCTTTTTACTGCAGCCGTCATCGCCGGTGCGATCGGAATGCAGTACGGCGTGGTGAAATTTCCGAGCGCGGTTGCGGGAGACATCTGCACCAACATAACGAATCCCGCAGGGGAGACCTTGGACATCATCCCTGATGAATTCAATCAGTATTGCAACCAAACGGGCATTCAGATGGAGGTCGTGGATGTCCAGCTTCCTGCGTCGAACTGCCCATTTCCTTTCGATTCAGTTGTTTCCCCTGCGATACCGTGCGAAGTTGGAACGACTGTGGCGCCCGGAGCTTCCTGCCAGATCATATGCGCCTTGCAGACTAGTGATCGGCGGTTGAAGACCGACATCACGAACACCGGTCACCGGACGAATGGATTTGCGATCTACGAGTTCAGTTATCGCGATCGGCCGGGAAGATACCTCGGCGTAATGGCTCAGGATGTAGTGCGGACGCGACCTGATGCTGTCGTTGAAAGGGACGATGGCTATCTGATGGTCGATTATGCCAAGCTTGGGATTTCTCCGGTGCGCGTGGATTGAGGCCGCTCTGATTAGCGCGGCTTGGGCCGCCGCCGGGTCCGGCGGCGGCCCATTGTCCGCGTGTGTTCTCGCGACGGGCGCTTGTCGAGATGGACTAAACCTGCCGCAATTCAGCCGTGCGGTTTTCGAGCCGCGTCGGCGCGTTCCTGCAGTTGATGCGCGATCAGGGCGCCCCACAGGTTCATGTGCTCACGGGTCGGTTTGCCGTTGGCCATCCGGATGATGTTGCGGTAAAAGAAAGACATTGCGGCAAAGCCATTGGCGGCTTTGATCAGATCGTTCGGCGAATGCGGGCCGAGCCAGCCGGGGCCCAGCCTGAAATTCCGCTCGGGTGCCGGTAGTCTGTCCCATTCGCCGCTCAGCAGCCTGTTCGCCGCATCCGGGTCGACGCACAGCGGCCGGCCGATGCCGATCACGGCCACGCCTTCGTCGACGGCGGCTTCCATCGCGCCGCGGGTACGGAAACCGCCGGTGACCATGATCGGCGTGCTGGCCGTCTTGAGCACTTCCTCGGCGTAGCCCATGAAGTAGGCCTCCCGCGCCCGGGTGGATTCGCGCACGTTTTTCTCGAACACCGGCTCGAGGCCGTCAAAGCCCAGCATGCGCGGCTGTTCGTAGTTGCCGCCGGAGATCTCGAGCAGGTCGATGCCCTCGGTATCCAGCATCGCGACCACGCGCAGGCAGTCGTCGAAAGAAAACCCGCCTCTCTGGAAGTCCGATGAATTGAGTTTGACCGAAAGCGCCTTGTCGGGCCCAATCGCGCCACGTACCGCCCTGACGATCTCGATCAGCAGCCGGGCGCGGTTTTCGAGACTGCCGCCCCACCGGTCGTCGCGCCTGTTGACCAGCGGATTCAGAAACTCAGAGACCAGGTAGCCGTGAGCGGCATGCACCTGAACGCCGTCGAATCCACAGTTGCAAAGCTCCTCGGCGCTGATCGCGAAGCGTCGGACGACGTCCATGACTTCGTCTTCGTCGAGCGCGCGCGGCTTGCCGAACAGCCCGCCCGGCATCTTCATCGCCACCGCCGACGGCCCGACCGGTTCCGCGGCAATGGCCTTGGGCGACTGCCGGCCGGCGTGCGAGATCTGGGCGATCGCGAGTGCACCGCCGGATTTCGATGCGGCCGCAAATCGCTGCAGTCCGTCGCGCGCCGCGTCGTCCTGCCGGCCGTCGACAATCACATTTGCCGGGCGTTCCCGATAGCGCGAATCGACCATGATGTTGCCGGTCAGCATCAGCCCCACACCGCCCGCGGCCCAGGCTCGATAGGCGCGCTCGATGCGCTTGCCGGCTATCCCGCCGGGCTCGGCCAGCCCCTCGGTCATCGCGGCCTTGGCGATCCGGTTCGGGGCTTCAAGGCCGCAGGGCAGGGTCAAGGAGGTGTTCAGGGACATGACGTGTACCTTGTTTCTGGTTTGCTGGTTTGTCGGCTAGATCGCCTGGTGCAGCCGCGTTCATCGAATGTATGGCATGTTGAGCAATTGCTGCAAAGAAATAGCGTACCGGAGTGTCAGTGAACCAGGGAACCGCATCGAACAGGCGCCTCATGCGGGTGTTGATTGCCGTGGGCGCCGTCAACCTCGTCCTGATCCTGCCGTTGTGGTGGCGCGACGGTGCCTGGGGCAGCGCCTGGCTGATTCCGGAGCTCGGCCTGTTGCCGCTGCTGACGCTGTGGCCGGCCGCGCGTCGAACCCGCTGG
This sequence comes from uncultured Halomonas sp., assembly GCA_964476005.1. Taxonomy (GTDB): domain Bacteria; phylum Pseudomonadota; class Gammaproteobacteria; order Xanthomonadales; family Wenzhouxiangellaceae. The sequence continues at coordinate 1,103 of CAYYZR010000211.1, read as the reverse complement.
CTGCCCTGGGTGCTCGCGGCATTGCTCACGCTCGCTTTCGCGGCGCTGCTTGGCGATGCGCTGGTGCGGGCCGTGTACAGCCGACCGCTCAATATCCTGCTGGACCCGTGGCTGCTGCGGGCCGGATTCCACTTGCTCGACGGCAGTCTTGGCACCGCGGCTGCGGTGCTGGCGGCCGTGCTGGCGGCCGTCGGCATCGGGGCCATCACGATCGTGATGCGAGCGCTGATCCTGCGGGTGATCCGCGGCGCGCCGCAACAGGCAAGCCTGCCGATCGCGATGATTGCGCTCTTCTCGCTTGCCGGCATTGTGCTTGCGCCGGCCGAGAGCTTTGTCCGGCCGGCGCTGGTGGCGCTGGTGCAAACCCAATCAACTCAGGTCCGTTCCACGCTGGCCGAGCGCGAGGCTTTGCTGGCGCGGGCCGGGTCGGAACGCATGCGGGCAATGTCAATTCCGGCGCTGGCCGGCCGCGACGTGGTCATGGTGTTCGTCGAATCCTACGGCGTCAGCGCGCTGGATCAGTCGCGCTATGCCGACACACTGAGGCCGGTGCTGGAACGCGCCGAAGCGCGCCTGGCCGAGTCGGGTCGGGGCGCGCTGTCCATGCGAATGCAATCGCCGATCCGCGGCGGCCAATCGTGGCTGTCGCACGCTTCCGTGCTCAGCGGCCAGCCGATCGACAACGACTACTGGTACTCGCTGCTGCTTGCCTCGGAGCAGGCCTTCCTGACCGACGATTTCCGATTGACCGGCCACACGCCGCTGGTCGTGGCGCCGGCAATCGTGCGGCCGTGGCCCGAGGCGCGCGCACTGGGGTTCGAGAAGATCTACCCGGCTGCGGCACTTGAATATGCCGGGCCGAAATCCGGCTGGGTCGGGATTCCGGACCAGTACACGTTGCATCGCTACAGCCGCCATTTGCGGCCCGCGCACACCGATCCGGTATTCAGCCTGCTGTTGCTCATCAGCAGCCATGCGCCGTGGTCGCCGGGGCCGCCATTGCTCGATGACTGGGAGCGACTGGACAGACCCAACCCCTGGCCCGAATGGATCGCGCCCGCCAAAGACCCGTTGACGTATTGGCGCGACACCGACCGATTGAG
>CAYYZR010000210.1:0-3955 GCA_964476005.1 uncultured Halomonas sp. | reverse complement strand
CGGCATCGGCGAGGTCTGGCTGGCGCTGTATTTCCTGGGCACGCCGGTGGGCCTGATCGAGGCCGCGCTGCTCGAAAGCCTCGGCCGCGCGCTGCGCACCGCCGCCTTCGCCATCCCCGGCGCGGTCGGCGTGCAGGAAGGCGGATTCATCGTGTTCGGCGCGCTGCTGGGGCTGCCATCGGGCGCGGCATTGGCGCTGGCGCTGGCCAAGCGCGTGCGCGAGCTACTGCTCGGCCTGCCCGGCCTGCTGGCCTGGCAGCTCGAGAGCGGGCGCGCAACCCTCGGCAGCCTGCGCGAAAACGGCGTCGACTCATGAGTCGGGCCGATAGCAAGACGATGCCAAGGGCCGTGGGCTGGGTGCGCGCACTCAACGCCGGCGCGGGCCTGGCCGGCCGCGTCGGCTTGCGCTTTGCCAGCCTGGACGCCGACGAAATCGCCCGGCAGGCGATCTCGCGAGCCGGATGCGACGACTTCGGGCCCGACGACGGCTGGCGGGTCGGGCTGGAAAAGCTCACCGACGACTACGGCCGGCATGCACGGCTGACACCGATCGGACGGATCGCCGCGCACCGTCACCTGGTCGACCTGCTGGCCAACCGGCTGCGCATGGCGCGCGACCGCGCGCGGCACCCGGACATCGAATCCCGGCCGGTGACGGCGCCGATCTTCATCGTCGGCCTGCCGCGCACCGGAACCACCCTGCTGCACATGCTGATGGCACAGGACCCGGAAAACAGGGTGCCGGAGACCTGGGAAGTGATGCACCCGACGCCGGCCGAAACCCGTGAGAACAAGCGGATCAGGCGCGCCGGGCGCGAACTGGCCTGGATGGAGCGCCTTGCGCCCGGCTTCCGCGTGATGCATCCGCTGGCCCCGCGATTGCCGCAGGAGTGCATCGCCATAGACAGTCACACGCTGCAGGGCTACGAGTTTCAGACCACCCATTACGTCCCGGATTACCAGCGTTGGATGGAAGCGCGCGAAAAGCTCGACGTGTACCGCCACCACAAGCGCTTCCTTCAGCATCTCCAGTGGCAGCGGCCCGGCGCACACTGGGTGCTGAAGGCGCCGGCCCACCTGTTCGGCCTGGCCGAACTGCTGGCGGTCTACCCGGACGCCGGCATCGTCCAGACCCACCGCAACCCGCTGAAGGTCATGGCCTCGCTGGCCAGTCTCAGCACCATGCTGCGCGCGGCGTTCAGCGAAAGCGCCGACCCGCGCGCGATCGGCCGCGAGATGTCCGAGCGCTGGGGCGGGGGCCTGCTGCAGGCCCTGGAGCAACGTGAGCGCGACCGATTGCCGGACAGTCGCTTCCTGGATATCGATTACCGCGCCATCGTCAGCAGTCCAATCGAGACCGTACGGTCGATCTACGCCTGGTTCGATCGCGAACTGACGCCGGCGGCCGAACAGTCCATGCTCGATTTCCTGGCCGCCAACCCCAAGGACAAGCACGGCGCACATCGGTATTCACTCGAGCAGTTCGGCCTGGACGCCGACGAGCAGACCGCGCGGTTTGCCGGCTACCGGGCCCGCTTCGGCTGCTGAATCCGGTCCGGCAGTTCCAGCAGACCGCGCGTCAGGTAATCGTCGATCGCGTCGCACAGCGATTCCGCCAGGGGTCTCGGCCGCCAGCCCAGCGCATCACGCGTAAGGGAATTGTCGAATTGCACCGGAATGCCGCCGAGCCGAACACCGGCAAGCGGCGCGCTCGGCGGCCGGCGCGTGACATGGTCGGCAAGCCATTCCGAGGCCACCGCGACCAGCCACGCCATCCGATACGGCACCTTGCGCCGAGGCATGGGCACACCTGAAAGTCGCTGCAGCTGCTGCAGAAGGTCGGCCAGCTGAATGTCGTGCGCGCCGAGAATATAGCGTCTGCCCGGCTCGCCTTTCTCCGCAGCAAGCAGGTGCCCCAGGGCCACGTCGCGCGCGTCCACCATGTTCAACGTGGTCGGCATGTAGGCCGGATAACGCCGATTGAGAAATCCCAGCAGCATCCGGCTGGGCGGTGTCAACCAGTGATCGCCGGGCCCGACCGGCACGGTCGGATTGCAGATGATCACGCGCTGGCCGTGGCGTTCGAAAGCCTCGCGCGCTTCGCGCTCGGCCAGCAATTTCCCGACACAATACGGCCCGGCCATCTCGCTTTCCGAACACGTGGTCCGCTCGTCGACACGCTGCGTCGAGCGTCCGCGGCCCATGGCAATGAGGATCGACTCGGTGGAGGTATGCACCACGCTCTCCGCGCCGCCCGCGCGCGCGGCTTCGAGCACGTTGCGCGTGCCGGAAACGTTTATCGAGATGAACTCACGCTTGTCGCGCGCCCACAGGCCGGCGTGTGCGGCCAGGTGAAACACGCGGCGGCAGCCGTCGGTCGCCTTGCGCACCAGCTCGCCGTCGATAATCGATCCCTTTACGTATTCGGCGCCGGGCACCGGCGCCGGCGGGGCGCGTCGGTCCAGCACGCGCACCGGTTCACCGCGTTCGCGCAGCAACTGAACCAGGTGCGATCCGATGAAACCGGCGCCGCCGGTTACCAGATTCGTCATGTCCGCAAATTTTCTACCCACGATCTTCGGCTCGATTCGAAAGCGATCAGTGCCATTCCGGTTCCAGTCTGCCATCATTGAGATGTACATGGACAGAACCGGGATCAAGAAGATGTCATTTCAGAAACCGCAGGCGACCTGGAACCACCCGCTGCTGGGCGCCGACCCGGGCACGCTGGCTCGCCTGATCGCGGCCAATCGGGTACCCGTGTCGATGTGGCCCAGACTGATGGCATTCTTCGGCGCATCACTGGCGCGCGCGCCGCTTTCGCTGGTCGAACGCGTCTGGACGGCGATGCGACCCGATCCGCTGGTCGACATGCAGGCGCCAGTGTTCATTCTTGGCCACTGGCGCAGCGGCACCACGCACCTGTTCAACCTGATGAGCCGCGATCCGCGTTTTGCCTGGCCCGATCCCATCGCCACGGGCCTGCCCTGGGATTTTCTGCTGCTGGGGCGAGCGCTGCGGCCATTGCTCAAACGCGCGCTGCCCGAGAGCCGGCTGATCGACAACGTGGAGGTCAACCCGGACTCGCCGCAGGAAGACGAAATCGCGCTGGCTTCCATGCAGGGCCTTTCCTATTACCACGCGCTGTATTTCCCCCGGAAGCTGGCCGAACGCTTCGAACGCGGCGCGTTTCCCGACGAGAACGATGTGTCCACCGATTTACTGGATCATCGCGCGCGGCGCTTGAAATACTACTGCCGCAAGCTGCTGCTCAACATGCCGGGCGACACCTTGCTGGTCAAGAATCCGATCTACACCGGGCAGGTCGCCTGGCTTCGCTCGCTGTGGCCGAACGCGCGCTTCGTCCACATTCATCGCAACCCCTACGTGGTGTTCGATTCCACGCGCAACTTCTATCGCAAACTCCTCCCGGCCTACGCGCTGCAGGCGTTCGATGCCGACGCGGCAGAACCGGTGATCCTGGATGCCTACCCGCGCATGCTCGAACGCCTGTATGCCGATACCGCGGATGTTCCAGAGAATCAGTTCATCGAGATTGCCTACGCCGACCTGGACGCGCAGCCGATGGCGTGCCTGGAACGAATCTACGAGCAACTCGAACTGGGCGGATTCGAACTCCAGGCACCGCGTTTCACGGCCTACCTGGAAAGCATCCGGGGCTACGAGAAGAACCCGCACCGATTCACCGCCGAAAGCCTGGACAAGGTCGACGACGCCTGGGGACCCTGGCTGGCGCGCTGGGGCTATTCCAGACCGGAAGCCGCTGGTGCTTGTTCCGGAACGTCGTCGCCGGCTTGCGACTGAACCGCGCGGGCGCCGGGCGCGGCGAAGCGTTCGACCCAGTCGCGCACCTCGCCGTACCAGTGCAGCGAGTTGTTCGGCTTGAGCACCCAGTGGTTCTCGTCCGGGTAGTAAACCAGTCTCGATTCCACGC
>CAYYZR010000209.1:0-4098 GCA_964476005.1 uncultured Halomonas sp. | reverse complement strand
ACGCAGCATGCGGCGCACAGCAGGGCAATTCGGTTCATGGTCATGCTCCCGGCAACGAGCGAGTATGCGAGCGCGAAGGATACACCGCAGTCTACCGTTGTCGCATGCCGCCGAATGTCTTGCCGGGTCAGCCACCCGACTTCTTGCCATCGGGCCGCCCATTCCGCCATCAATCCGGATCCGCCGCTCTGCGCGTGTCCCGCTAACCGCCTCCGCCGGGGGGCTCTTCGCCAGTTTCGATCGGCGGCATGTTGGGCCAGCTCGAGCGCGATTCGCCCTGCGGCCGGGCCTGCGTGCCGCCGCCGGCGCCTCTCAGCAGATCGCCGATGACCTGTCCGATCTCGGACTCGCCGGTCGCCCGCTCGATGACCCACTGCGTCATCAGGCGGGCAAAGAATCTTGAAAATTCCGGACTGATTTCGTCCAGTGGGCCCGCGGCCGACGTCGTCAGGATCGTCTCCGGCGGAATCGAATCGGCGAAGCGCGGCAGTCCCCGCAGTGTCTGGCCCGGCAGCGCGAATACCATCTCGGCCCACGGCACGCCGTCGACGCGTTCCGGCAGCCGCACGGTTCCCTGCGCGCCGAGCATGATTTCGCCCATCTGCATCCACAAGTCATTGGTCCGGACCTGCCCATCGGCCACCGAGAACTCCAGGGGCGTAAAACGTGCCTGGAAGGTCGAGCCCGGACGCAGATCGCCGCCGAGCTCCCGCAGTGCGCCGAACAGTGCCAGGGTGATCGCACCGCGGTTCATGTTCAGCGTGCCGATTTCGAGCCGGCCGCGCGCACGGATTTCCTGCGGACGGTATCCTGCAAGCGGTATTCGGAAACCGTCGGCCGACAACAGCAACCGAATGGGCTGCTCCGCGCTTTGCACCTCATTCAGGAATGGATGAAGCAGCGCCAGATACCCATCGACCAGCGCTGGCGTGACGTTCAGGGCCAGCTCGGCATCGCGATCGAGTCCAAGCACACCGTCGGCATCGAGACTGGCATGGGCCGTGACCCGGGTATTGACGCCCTCGGCATGGACTTCCAGCTCGCCGGGCACCCGTCCAGACACCCGCGCCCGCACGGTCGGCCCAAGCGCCGGCCCCAGCGCCGGGTCCAGCCCGCCCAGCGCCATCAGCATGTCGCCGGGAACGTCATCCAGTCGTGTCTCGGTCTGAATTCGGGCGCGGCCGATGGCGAGCATGCCGGAACCATCGACGAGTCCGCTGATCGTGTTCTCGGAATGGAACCCGCCCCCGGCCAGCTGGGCGCTGGCCCGCAATTCCAGTTGCTCGGCCAGCGGCAGGCCGCTTGCGACGATGCTCATGCCGCTGAAGCGAAGCGGCGCCTCGTCGCCGCGACGGATGACGAACTCCGGCATCCGGGCCTCTGCCGCCAGCCCCAGCGAGCGCATGTCGATCCCGTCGGCATCGACAGCGGCATCCAGCCGGTCGAATCGAACAACCATCAGCGCCGGCCGGACCATCGTCCAGCGCGGGTCGCTTTGGATCGCGGTCAACGCCTCCGAGGTCAGCTGCCACTCCATTTCCGAACCGGCTGCAAGCGACAGGCGCTCGCCGTCATGGTGCGCGTCGAGGCGAGATTTCATCAAGGCACTTTCGAGCACCAGGCCGATGCCGAGTCCGCCCTCGGCCAGGCACTCCAACGCGAGTTCCAGCGCCATGGACTCGCCAAGCATTGCTGCGATGCGGCCCGGCTGGCCAGTCAGACGGTCAATGACGCCGACCGGAAAGTCCGCGAGCTCTAGACGCGCCGTCTCACGCAAGTTCAGAGCGCCATCCAGCGCTGCCGTGACACGAATCCGACCATCGCCCTGGTCGTCGCCCAGCCGCCCATCGAACGCGAACCCCATGCCGTCGGCCAGCCGCGCGCTACCGGCGTTCAGTGTGCCCGCCAGGTGGACCGGCGGGCCATCGGCCATCGCCTGCGCGCGGGCCTGCACGACCTCGGCGACCAGTTCGAACTCGGCCTCGTCCCAGGCCAGCAGTTCGGCCCGGCGCGGGACGCGGAACCGCTGCAGCTCGAGATTCAATTCGGCCTGGGACGCCAGCGAAATCGCATCGGTCAGGCTCGCGACCAGCGCCGGCTGGACGTCGAGACCGACCACCCCGGTGTCCAGCCGCAGGCCGTCTGCGTCGAGCCGCCCCGAAAACCCGGCGCGCAGGTAGGCGGATTGTGCGCTCAGGTCGAATTCGCCAACGTGCTGCGCCGGCGCGCTCACGAGCCGAAATTCGGCGTTCATGCGCGGCCCCAGAGCACCGGACAGTAACCCATCGCTGCCGACGAACTGGTCGAGAACAGCCAGCGGCAGCTCGGTGAGGTCGCCGGAAATCTCCAGCCGCAAATTTCCGGGTGTCGGCGCCAGGTCGGGCCCCAGGAAGTCGGACACCCGTCCTTCAAGACGCGCCCGACCGCCGCGTCCACCCTGTTCGGCCTGCGTATTTAGGTCGATTGCGAGCCCCTCGCGCAAATCATCGCTTTTCACCGAGAGCCGTGTCTCACGCAGCGCCAGCCGGCCGATCCGGGGGTCTTCGGCAAGCAAGTCGATCTCGCCGATGAGCAACCTCGCGTCCAGCGCCGCAACTGCGTTTCCAGGCGCCCAGGCCAGCTTTTCCAGGTGGACCGCGATATCGAATGGGGCGGTCAGGCGGGCGCCGGGGGGCGCAAGCACCGACCACGCTTCGGGGCGAATCCCAAGCACGATGTCGGCGGGTCGTTCGAGCGAGACCGCACCGTCGCGTATCGCGAATGCCAGTTGCGCGCGCGCCCCGCCGCTTCCTTTCGAATCCAGGGTGAACCGACCGCCATTGCCACGCCACTGTCCTTCCGCGCGCTGGCTCAGGTACGCGCCCAGCAGGGCGCGGAGTCGGCCGTCGAGGCCGGCCAGCCGATCGATGATGTCGACCGGGAACTGATCGGCCTCGAAAAACAGGTCGAACTCGGCCCCGGCTGGCGCCGGCCGCCCGCTGGCGTCGAACAGGCCTTGCCCCAGGGCGCGTCCGGCGACGCGACCCGCGGTACCGGCCTGGATCAGCGTCGCGTCGAACTGGAGGTCCAACGCGTCCAGGCCCTGAAGGTCGGCCGTCACCGCCAGGTCGGTGATTGTGATCTGCTCCATGCCGGGCGCGCTCAAGCCAAGCTCGAAGTTTTCGAGATGGAGCCTGCAATCGATGCCGCGCAACGACTCGAAACCTGAGGATGCGTCATCCTCCGAAGGATCGCTGGATTCAAAAACACCGGCGAGATTGGTCGCCCCGTCGTCGCCGATGATCAGCGCCGCCTCCCCGTCGCGGATCGTGACTCCGCCGCCGCACTGCGAACTCGTCACAAGCCGTGGAAGCGAACCGTCGATATCGATGGCGCCGATCTCCAGCACTCTGCGTCCGGCCGGGTCGAACACCCTCATCCCGCGTATGCGCTGGGGACCGGTCCAGTCGAGCTCCAGCCGGTCAAGCTCGATCCGCCCAGCCAGCGTTGCATTGATTCGATCGAGAACGAAGTCACGGCCCGGACCCGAGATCAGCAACGGCGTCGTGGCAACCAGAAGGGCGGCAAGAACGAACAGTATCGACAGCGCAAACAGAAGACGTCGCAGGCGCGAATGGCGGGCTCGGAGCGAACTCATCGTCGACCTCCTCCGGGAGCGGCCGGCAGCGCCGGAAATTTCGGGATAGTGTCCGAGGCAAGTATAAGCGCCGCCATTTCGCAAAGTCCAACGGTATCCGCACGGCCATTTATCGCGCGGTCATCGGGCGCAACACGTGGCGCCGGGGACTGCCTTTTCCGGCGTTTCCTGGGCGACGCCGTTCGGGCCAACCTCGGACGTAGCGTTAGCTACTGTCGCTCGGTTGGCACCACACGATCTGCGGCTTTACCGACTGAAACGCGCTCCACGCAGAATTATGCAGAGGTTCCCTAACAGGATCTTCAGCTCGGGCCCGCGCCGATGGGCGCGCCAATCGTGCTCGAATCGAATGTCGGATAATTCGATCGATTGCCGACAGGGTCGTTGATGTGCGCCGTTACTTGAGCGCCTGACAGATACAGTTGCCGTTTCGCCCTGGAAGGTGCGCTCCAGAATGTAAC
>CAYYZR010000208.1:0-4157 GCA_964476005.1 uncultured Halomonas sp. | reverse complement strand
GCCCACCAACCTTTCTTGGAATCCGTCATCTTCTTGACCTTATGTTCTGAATTGGGTTTCGATCAACCTGCTGTATGCAGAATATTCATCTGCCGCACGGGTGGACATGACTCAGATCAAAAAAGCGTTCCAATCTGCACCCAGACCCGCGAAAGGGCTGACCCATTATTCCATTACCCTATCACTCCTCCACCAGCTCGCGGTGCACACGCACCGCCCCGTTTCTGGGTCGAATCGTATTTCCGCGCGCCTCGAACTGGGCGCGAGTGAACGAGGCGCCGAACAGCAGGATCAGCGACGAGTAATTGACCCAGAGCAGCAGCAGCGCCAGCGAGCCCGCCGCGCCGTATGTCGACGCCGTGGCCGCATTGGCCAGGTACATCGCGATCAGCGATCGTCCGAGCGTGAACAGGACAGCCGTCACGAGACCACCGAGCAGCACATCGCGCAGCGAAAGCACCACGTCCGGAAGCACCTTGAACATGGCCGCGAACAGCAGCGTGACCACGGTAAGCGAAACCACGATCTCGACGCCCACCATCGCCCACCCGGGCACCGGCAACCACTGATCGGCGAATACGATCAGGGCACGCAGCGTCACGCTGAGCGCAAGCGAAACCAGCAGCACGAAGCCGATCGCCAGCACCACCGTCAGCGACAGCAGTCGCGCCTTGACGAACCGCCACAGCCCGCCCTTGCTGGGCCGGGGAGCGACGTCCCAGATGGCATTCAACGACTGCTGCATCTGGGCGAACACGGTGGTCGCGCCGAGCAGTATTGCACCAATGCCGGCAATGGTCGGCAACCAGCCCGACTGATCAAGCTGCGAATTGACCACCGCTGTTTCGACCGCGCCGGCAGCTTCCGGGCCGACAACCTCGCGCAGCTGCTCCAGCAACTCGCCCTCGGCCGCACGCGGGCCGAGGATGACGCCGACGACGGCCACCGCGACGATCATCACCGGCGCGATAGAGAAGGCGGTGAAGAATGCAAGCGCTGCAGCATAGATGAACGCCTGACTCTCGAGCCAGTTGCGACCAGCCGAGGTCAGGACGCCGGCCCACCATACGGCGCTCTCTTTCAATTTCGCAAACTTGCTCATCCTGTCATTGTAGGGGCCGGGCAGCGCGAGTTCGTGGGTCTGGAAATTCCATGCGGGCTTTTCCCGATTCACAGCCCGAAAAACCAGGACGGCGATGTTAGACTTGATGCATATACGCAAGCAACCTCGGTCTCGCCGGCCCTGACCACCGGTCGAGTTATCTGCTGGTTCACTCGTATCCGTCGATCTCGCAGGAGGTTCGGCTATGAAAAACATCTTCGTGATGGGTCTCGGACCCTTCAACCTCGAACTGCTGAGAACCATCGGCGGCGACCGGCAATACTGTTTCCACACCCTGTTCGAACCTTCGGAAGTCGTGCGTCCGAAAAGTGGCGAATATCCCTCGCTGGACGACTTGCGCGAGCGCGCACGCGCGAAATTTTCAGAAGTCCCCGGTGGTCCCGATGCGGTCATGGGCTACTGGGATTTCCCGACCAGCGTATGCGTGCCCATGTTCGCCCGCGACGCCGGGCTTCCCGGCCCGTCGCTGGAATCCGTTGCGCGTTGCGAACACAAGTACTGGTCGCGACTTGAGCAGAAAAAGGCGCTCGGCGACATGATCCCCGACTTCCAGGCGCTCGATCCGTTCGCCGAAAATCCGGCCAGCCAGGTAAAAATCGACTACCCGTTCTGGCTCAAGCCGATCAAGGCGCATTCGTCTTTTCTGGGTTTCTACATCGCCGGCCCCGAAGACCTGGAACGCCACATCCCCGAGATTCGCAACAAGATCGGGATCGTGGCGCGACCGTTCAACGAATTCATGGCCCACGTCGATCAGCCCGACGAGGTCGCCGCCGTCGACGGCTATCACTGCATTGCCGAAAGCATCATTTCCAGCGGCCTGCAGGCCACGCTCGAAGGCTATTCCTGGAACGGCCGGATCAAGATCTTCGGCACGGTCGACTCGATTCGCGCCGGCCGGACGCGTTCATCGTTCTCCCGTTACCAGTATCCGTCCAAGTTGCCGCATCGGGTCCAGGCGCGCATGATCAAGGCCGCGCGCAGAATCATTCGCCACATCGAGTACGACGGCGCAGCATTCAACATCGAGTTTTTCTGGAATCACAGGGACGATTCGATTCGTCTGCTGGAAATCAACTCGCGAATCTCGAAATCGCATTCGCCGCTTTTCCTGATGGTCGACGGCGCGACCAATCAGAAAATCGTGCTCGACCTGGCACTGGGTCGCCGCCCCGACTTCCCGCATCGCCAGGGCCATTACAAACTTTCCGCCAAGTTCATGATGCGGCTGTTCAAGGACGACATTGAAGACGGGATCGTGCACCGCGTGCCCGACCGACGGGATATCGAAACGATCAAGCGGGCCTATCCCGAGGCCCGCGTGAAATTGCTGGTCGAGGAAGGCATGCGATTGAGCGACCTCGGATTCCAGGACAGCTACAGCCATGAAATCGCAGTCGTGTTCCTTGGCGCGAACCGACAGAAGGAACTGCTCGACCGCTTTCGCGACGTGGAAGAGCGACTGCCATTCGAAATTCACCCAACCCGGGAAGAGGCAGCTTGAAAAAAGTTACGGATTTTCCGCACGAAATCATCGAACAGGCCGATGTCCGGATCCCGATGCCGGACGGAATCGAGCTGTCGGCACGCATCTGGCGACCCAGGGACGAGCGGCCGGTACCCGCCATCGTCGAGTACATCCCTTACCGCAAGCGATTCGGTTCCACCGCCCGCGACGAGATCATGCACCCTTGGCTGGCCGGGCACGGCTATGCCTGCGTGCGGGTCGACATCCGCGGCAGCGGCGAGTCCGACGGCGTGCTCGAGGACGAGTACCTGCAGCAGGAACTGGACGACGGCTGCCGGATCCTGACCTGGCTGGCCGAACAGCCCTGGTGCACCGGCGACATCGGCATGATGGGCATTTCCTGGGGTGGGTTCAATGCGCTTCAGATCGCGGCCATGCAACCGCCTGAACTCAAGGCGATTGTCGCCGCCTGCGCGTCCGATGATCGTTACACCGACGACGTGCACCACATGGGCGGTTGCCTGCTGGGCGACAACATTTCCTGGGCTTCGGTGATGTTCGCCTACAACTCGATGCCGCCGGACCCGGCGCTGGTCGGCGACAAATGGCGCGAACAGTGGTTCGAGAGGCTCGAAGGCAGCGGGTTGTGGCTGGAAAAATGGCTGCGCCACCAGTACCGGGACGACTACTGGACGCACGGCTCGGTGTGCGAGGACTATTCGGCCATCAAGTGCCCGGTCTTTTCGGTCAGCGGCTGGGCGGATGGATATTCGAACGCCGTTTTCCGCTTGATGCGCAATCTGGACGTTCCGCGCAAGGGGCTCATCGGCCCGTGGAGCCACAAGTATCCCCACCAGGGCGTTCCCGGCCCCGCGATCAATTTCCTCCGGGAACTGCTGAACTGGTGGGATCACTGGCTCAAGGGCAAGGACACCGGCGTCGAAGACGAGCCCATGCTGCGCGTCTGGATGCAGGACAGCGTGCCGCCGACCACTTATTACAGCAAGCGGCCCGGACGCTGGGTGGCCGAGGACCAGTGGCCCAGCGCAAGAATCCGCGAGCGCACCTACAACCTGTCGCGCTACCGGCTGGTCGATCCCGAGCTCGAAGCAGAACCGTTCGCGCATACGGTTCAATCGCCGCTGTCGGTGGGTCTGTTCGCCGGCAAATGGTGCTCTTACGCGGCCGGTCCGGACCTGGCCCACGACCAGCGCCAGGAAGACGGCGGCTCGCTGGTGTTCCAGAGCGAGCGCCTCGACGAGGGCTTCGAGATCATGGGCGCGCCGTGCGTCGATCTCGAAATCTCCACCGAGCAGGAAGTCGCCATGGTCGCGGTGCGCATCTCCGACGTCGCTCCCGACGACAAGGTCACGCGCGTGACCTACGGCCTGCTCAATCTCACCCACCGCTACGGCAGCGAACAACCGCGCAAACTGCAGCCGGGAAAACGCTACAAGGTGCGCGTGGAACTCAACGGCATCGCCCATGTGTTTCCCAAAGGCCACAAGGTTCGCCTTTCGGTGTCCACTTCTTACTGGCCGCTGGCCTGGCCGCCGCCGAAACCGG
>CAYYZR010000207.1:0-4183 GCA_964476005.1 uncultured Halomonas sp. | reverse complement strand
CGCGCGGCAGCGAGTCGTTGGCGTCGCCGTTGTTGTCGCCCTCGATGCCCTGGTCACCGTCATCGGTGTACTGCTTGGCCACCAGGTACTGAACCCGACCCTGCCAGCCCTGGGTCCAGTCGAGGCTGTCGTCGCCGATGCCGGTCAGCACGAGGTACTTGGCGTTGACCGTGCCGCCGAAGAATTCGACGCCGTCGTCGGAATTGAGGTGCACCTGGACATATTCGACGGTGGTGCCGTCGCCAACGCCCTGGAAGGCAATGCCGTTGAGTTCGTTTTCTTCGTTGAACAGGATGCCGGCATTGGCCACTACGACATAGCGCAGCACGCCGCTGTTGTCATGCGGATCGTTGCCGCCGTAGGTGCCCGAGTTGCCTTCGCCCTGCGCGGTGCAGGGGTCGACACCCTCGGCGCAGCCGTTGATCGGCGCGAAGCCGTTGATCACCAGGCCGCCCCACTCGCCGCGACCCTGGGCCAGCGGACCGCGCATGACGATCGGGTTGGCCGCGGTGCCTTCGGCGAACACCTTACCGCCCTGCTGCACGACGAAGGTGTCGGTATCGCCCAGCGTGCCGCCGACCAGTTCGGTGTTCGGTTCGATGGTCACGGAACCGCCGTCGGCCACCACGAACTGGCCCTGGATCAGCCAGGTGGTTTCGTTGGTCAGCGTGATGTCGGTGGTAATCGGCGTGCCACCGATGATGCAGGCGCCGGGAATGCCCGAGTCGACCGCGAAGTCGGGGCAGCTCGAGAACACCTCGTCGACCACGCACTGCTGGCCGGTGATGTTGGAGAATGTGTCGATGGTGCCGGCGCCGTCGATGCCGTCGTAATCGAGTACGGCGTTGCCGCAGCTGTTGAAGGTCAGTGTTGCCGAACCCCATACGACGTTGCTCGGACTGCCGATGCCGGGCGGTCCGAACGTGCCGCCGGAGAATTCGAAGAACGTCAGTTCAGCTGAATTGCTGTTGGGATCGATCGCGGGCACGTCGGACAGCAACCAGACCGGCTCGCCGTCGCGATAGGTAAACCACTGCACCAGCACGCCGGGCGCGAAATCGCCGGCCGCCGGGCTGTTCTCCAGGATATCGATGATGAGGCCACGGCTTGCGCCGCCGCCCTCGCCCCAGTTGCCGGAGAACGTATCGTTGACGACGAATGCATTGGCCGAGCCGAGCATACCGGCGCCGACCGCAAGCGCCATCGCGTTACGGGTGAATTGCTTGAACATGATGAGCGACCTCTTGCTTGTGAATGAGATGGGGGGCGGATCTGTGCCGACCCTGTCGAGCCACGACAGAGGCAAGGATAGGGACGTTCGATTTCAGGCAAATGAAGCGGGGGTTTCAGATTCGTTACAGCCGGCGATCAAAGGAAGTCGTAGCGCAGCCCAAGGCTCATGGTGCGACCGTTCTTGTACTGCTGGGTCGTCTCCGGACCCTGCTTGATCCGAAAATCGGTATCGAGCAGATTGCCGAACTTCGCCTTGAATGAAAGATGATCGCTCAGGCGCCAGCGGAACACGAAGTCGAGCTCGCCCGTGCCCTGCTCCTTCTTGTCCGGTGCGCCGAGAACGCCGACCTCTACGATCCGCTCGCCGACGAAGTTGTAAAGCACGGTAGCCTCGATGCCGCGTTCGGGATCGTCGTAACCTGCCTGGAAGTTGACGATCAACGGCGACTGCCCCTGGAGCGGACGCGACTCCGACGTCAGGATGCCGCGATCTCCCGGGTCGATGGTGATCTCGGAATCGATGACAGAGAAGTTGCCTGCGACATAGAAACGCTCGAACAGATCTTCTCGATCGAACCAGCGTCCGACAAGCCCGAGCGTCTTGCGGCCCTCGAATTCGATGCCGAAGTTTTCAGCCTCCGCCGCGTTGGCGAAGCTCAGTCGCTGTTCCACGCCCGGCTGCACGGTGAGTTCGATCGGGCTGTCTATGAGCTTGTAGAAGACGCCTACCGAAAGCAGTTCGCTGGACGACGGATAGAACTCCCAGCGCAGGTCGTAGTGCGTCACATCCGACGGCACCAGGTCGGCATTGCCGATGACTTCGCGCTCGAGCACCGGGTCGGTGAACGGCGCAGGCGAAAGCTCCTTGAAATCGGGACGGATGATGGTCTCGGCATAACTGAATCGAAGCTGCTGGCGGTCAGTGATCAGCCATGTGAGCGATGCGGCCGGGAAGAGATCTTCGTTTCCGAGCGCAGACACGATGGGCGGCGCATTGGGATCGAACAACGCGAACGTGGTGACGTCCTGCGTCCAGTCTTCCACGCGTACGCCTCCGGCCAGCCGAATCGTATCGGCCACGGTCAGATCCAGGTTTCCATAGAACGCTTCGACGTCCAGGGAAGCGGTATATGTATCCGTGTTTCGGGTGATTTCCTGCAGCGAAACACCGTTTGGCCCGATATTTTCCGGCGTGAAAATGTCCTCTAGCGACTGCTCGCGACGCTGATCGAAACTCAGCCTTGAAATGTTCTCGAAGGTGAAGCGCCTGATGAAGGATTCGCGATCTTTCTCCAGGCTTCGATAGCCGCCGCTGATCTCGCCGGCAAGAAAGCTGTTCGAGAACGAGAACGGCACGAAAAGATCGGTACCGAAATCGACCGCGCTGTCGTCCAGCTCGGTGAACCGACGAACATTGGAGTCCGCACGTCGCGAAAAGATGAATTCGGCCTGTCGGTCGGGATCGAAACGGTAACGGCGGGTATCCGGCGTGTCCAGCGCGGCCCGCGATTCGGAGTAATCCCATTCGATCCGCATGCCGTTAAGAACTGGAAACACGTGGCTGCCTTCGGCCTGGTTGGCGATCAGCTGTCTTTCCTGCCACTCGAGCTGGTTGATCTTGATGATTCCGTCCTCGTCGAGGTTGAAACCGACCTGGCTGGTGGTTTCGTCCTCGGTTTGTCTGAGGATCATCGATGTAAGGTTCACCTCGTGAAGGTCTGCCCAATTGATGCCGCCGGTCAGGAAACCGCTGAGTCCGACCGTTCGCGTCGTGCGTTCGATGGTGAAGCTGTCGTTGGATCGAAGAGAACCATCGCCGAGAGGAATGAAGGTATCGCGCTGCTCGGTTCGGGAACGCCATGAATCGTCCCAGAGAACGGAACCGGTGATGCCGGCACTGAACTGGTCGCCGAATCGAAATCGCTTGCCGCCTTCGATGGAGACGCCGCGATCAGGGCCGATTCTCTTGCGATCGACGTCGTAGATATTCGCGAATGATTCGCCCAGCGCTTCCAGTTCTTCTTCAGTGATGCCGTCCGGGTTGAAAAAATTGGCAACACCAGGCAGCTGCGTCCCGTCCGCGGTCGCGTCTGCCACCGGCCCCGGAAGTGCCCGGGTGCCGTCGTCGAAGCCACTGAAGTCGCGGTCGCCGCCATCGTAGGTCAGCCCCTTTTCGAACGTCGTCCCTTCACGATAGCCGCCCGAGATTTCGATCGAAAAGAAATCCTGTTCCGGAATGCCACGTGTCCGGATTTCGACCGCACCGCCACCGAAGTCACCGGGCATATTCGGCGAATAGCCCTTCTGCACCAGGATCGAACGGATCACGCCGGTCGGAAACAGGTCCAACGGCACGACTTTGCGGGTCGGATCGGGGCTGGGCACGTTTGCGCCGTTGAGCAATGTCGAAGAATATCTCTCGCCCAGGCCGCGGATGAAGATGAACTGCCCGTCGACCAGCGTCAGGCCGGTTACCCGCGCCAGCGCGCTCCCGACATCGCTGTCGCCGGCGCGCGAGATCTGTTCGGCGCCGAGCACGTTGGCCACGCTTGCCGTCTGGCGCTGCTCGTCGATCACCGAAGACAGGCTGCCCTCGATGAACGGCTCGATGACCACGAACTCGGCCAGTTCGAGACCCGCGGGCGGCAACTCGAAGTTGCGTTCGGTGGTTTCGTCTGCGGAAATGCCCACGCCGTCGACGGTGCGGGTCGCGAATTCGGCGTGCAGCACCGAGACCGCGTACTGGCCCACCGGCACCTCGGCTTCGAATCGGCCGTCCTCGTCGGTGCGCAGCTCGACCGGCGTGCCGGAGATGAACACCCGGGCGTCGGCGATCGGCGCGCCGTTTTCGGTCGACACCACGCGGCCTGTCAGCACGCCGGCGCCCTGCTCGGGATCCATATCGGCGCTCGCACCGGCGATGCCGATGTCGGCCTGGGAATCGCCGTAT
>CAYYZR010000206.1:2855-4233 GCA_964476005.1 uncultured Halomonas sp. | reverse complement strand
CACGGTCCGTTCGATACCGCAGCCGGCCGGCTGGTGGTGTGCCGGGACAACCAGGGCGCCGGGTTGCATCTGCTGGAACTCGCGGAATCCGCGGGCGCCTGAGTCGAGGGCGCGCTCACGGCTTTCCTGATGGGCGAGCTGGACGCTTTCGGCGCTGGAGGTCGTGCCGGTCGTGGCCCCGGTCAGCCAGCCGGCCGGATCATGTGCTTGATTTCGTCGGTCTTGAAGCCCAGCAGCATCGGACGGACGGCGCCGGGGATGACGGCGACGTCGTAGAGTTCCTCGACCACGCCGGAGAACCGGATGTGGTGGCGAACTTCGCCGGAGGGCAGGTGGACCACGGCGATGCCGCAGCGCGCCTCGGCGCTTTTCTCGGCCAGCGTTTCATCCAGCGCCAGCCCCGAGAACGATCGGTTGCGCGCCGTCGAGAGCCCGACCAGCGCGTAGTCGCCGGTAAACGCAAGCCCGCGCGCGTAGCCGGCCAGAAAGCAGGCCGGGACAAACTTGCCGGTGTCGAAATCCACGTGCCCCAGCTCGCCGCTGCCCGAGTTGAGCAGCCACAGCTTGCCCATCCACCAGCGCGGCGAGTGCGGCATCGAAAGCCCGGAGCAGATCACCTCATCAGTGCGAACGTCCATCACCAGCCCGCCGTCCCGGCGGTGGTCGCGCCAGCCCTCGGCAACGTCGGCGCGGCTGATCATGCTCACCCAGGCCGGAGCTCCTTCATGCATCGCCAGGCCGTTCAAGTGACAACGATCCTCGGGCGCCAGGCGGCTGATGAACGGCGGCTTCCAGACGACTTCGAAGCTGGCCGATTCAATGGGCCGGGCCAGGCAGCTGAACAGCGTGTTGACGAACACCGGTTTGCCGTTGCCGTCGATGCCGATGTCGTGGACGTCGACATCGCCGGTGGTCCAGCCCACCTGCGGCACGAACAGCCGGTCATAGCCCTGGTACGTGTCGCCGGCATCGAGCATGTTGTTGAAGCGCCATAGCTGGTACTGGCTGGCGAGGTAGAAACGATCGGCGCGCGCGGCCATGCCCATGCAGCGGGCAAACGTGCGCTCGGCGATCGAAACGCCCGCCTCGCCCTTGCCGAAAAGGAACACCTTGCCGGCCTGGTAGGTGGTGCAGGCGATCGCGCAGTTCTGCTCGCGAAACCAACCTTCGAACAGACGCGAGAAATCGATCCGGAAGGGCGGCTTGCTTGCTTCAGACATCGGAAGTTTCCAGGGTCATTGCGCTGGCCTCGGTGATGCCAAATCGGGTATCAGGAAGCGCGGTTGCAATATTCATCCCCTTGCCGAAGATGCCGGCCCACGCGTTGCGTTAGGACAAGCAGTTTTGCTCGCTCAGGCGTGCGTCGAGCTTCGACCGG
>CAYYZR010000206.1:0-2755 GCA_964476005.1 uncultured Halomonas sp. | reverse complement strand
CCGGTGCCGTCTGCCGCGCTGGCTTCCATCTGAAAGCCGGCCGCGCCGTCCAGGTCGGCAAGCTCCAAAGTGGCGGCGAAGCCGTCCGCCTTGCCAAACACCACCTAACTGCTGCCGGAATCGGCGCCATTAGGGTCGGCGTCAGGTGCCCCGACCAGCAGGTCGGCAATGCCGTCGCCGTTGACATCGCCAGCGTCGCTCACCGCGAAGCCGGCCTGGTCCGCCGATGCCTCGCCGTCGAGACGAAAACCGATAGTGCCATCAAGGCTGGCGAGGTCAAGCGTGGCCGGCAGCGTCTGCGCCGATCCCACCGAATTCAGGCCCAGCGCCAACACGCCGGAAATCGCCAGCGTCAGGCTGTGCCGGCGAAGGCCGGTGGTTCTTGCGCTGCGAGCCGATAAGCCATTTGAAAATTTTGCGGCCGCGGTCGGGCGGAAATGGCGTGGCATGTCCTGTGGCTCCTTGAAATGCATGGCCGCATTCCAATAGAACATGACCGAATTGCGAAGTCACTCAAAGTCTGACTGAAATAATAAGAGATGAAGCAAGTCGGCGCTACTTCTGGAGGCATCCATAACGGTGACTTGCGTGCCGGCTGCCAGGGCCATGCGGGCCGCAGGGACGTCCGCAGCGCCGGGGCGCCGGATTTCTCGGCGCCCGGCGTTCAAACAGTCCACGCCCAGCAAGAAAGTGTCTCAGCGCCCCCGGCGGTAATTTGGTTCAGCCGCTGAATGACTTCCAATGTGATGTCGACGGATTCGTCGACGTGAACGAGGCCGCTGTTGAATTTCTGGAAAATCATCGTGTATCCGCCTTCGCTGCCGACCCGGGAAACAACCGGCATGACCTGCTGTTCGATGTTTTCCAGCAAGGTCTGCTGACGTTTCTGAAGTTCGCGGTTGGCGTCGTCCTGCGCGCGTGTCAATGCCGAGACCTTGGCCTCCATTTCCGCCTGCATGTTCTGTATTTCGCCCTCGGACAAGGACAATTGGCCTTCGTTCAGTCGATTGCGCAGTGCAGTGATCTCCTCTTGCCGGGATTGCATCTCCCTTTGTTTTGCATCCCGGAGTGCCTCCATCTCTGCCGTTACCGACGTGCCGAGTTCGGACTCGGAAAGGACTGCCTGGGTATCGACCACCGCTAGCTGCCTGCGCCGCGGTAGACGCGACCACGGCCGAGACAATGATGGCAAAGCAAGCAGAGACGATGTTGAGCGCTGGCGTCGTGAACTTTTCTCCTGGAGTGGCTTTCTGCGGATCCGCTTGGGTGGCGTGGTTGGTTTTTCGCCCAGCCGTCTATCCCAAGCTGGTATAATTCTCGGGCTTTGCGGCTCGGGGTTCATTTGGGCCGCTTGTTTTTGATGTGCTGCGGGGATTGGACTGGCCGTGTCTACCGACGTGACTGACGATTCCGGCAAGTCGGGAAACGGTCAACCCGCCCACGACTCGGCCGGCTTTGCCCGGACGGTCGTCTGGTTGCTGAGAACTCAGGCAATCATGGCGGTAGCGGCTGCCGTCGTTGCCGGCATTTTCGCCGGGAAGGGATCGGCGCTTGCCGTGCTGGCGGGTAGCGGCATCGGCATCGTGCTGACGGCCATCTCGGCGTTGCGCGCCGGGGCGGTATCGGCTTCCGAACCGGAGGCCGTGGCGGCCGCGTTTTATCGCGGCATGTTTTTGAAAATGGCGCTGGCCGTGGTGATGTTCGTGATCGTCGCGGCGATGTTCGCCGAATGGTTTTTGCCGGTGATTGCCGGTTATGTGGTCACGCTGGTGGCCTACTGGATTGCACTGGTGCGGATCGGGCGTCAAGTCGGGCGTCGAATGGATTCGAAAAGTGCATTGAACAACGATTGACAAGGACGACTGAATCGTGCGTTTTGGAGTTGCAGCCGCGGGATCCTCTCCGACCGAGTACGTCTCGCACCATCTCGAGCATCTGAAGATCGGCGAGGGTCTGTGGGCCTTTCACGTCGATACGCTGTTCTTCTCGATTGTGCTCGGCGTCGGGATGGTGTTCCTGTTCTGGCTGGCCGCACGGCGCGCCACCGCCGAAACGCCGGGCAAGCTTCAGAACTTCGTGGAAATGCTGGTCGATTTCATCGACGGGTCGGTGCGCGAGTCCTTCCACGGCCCACGCCAATTCGTTGCGCCGCTGGCGCTGACCATCTTCGTCTGGGTATTCCTGTGGAACCTGATGGATCTGGTGCCGGTCGATTACCTGCCGCTGCTGGCCAACGCCGTGTTCGGGCTCGAATATCTTCGCGTGGTCCCTTCGGCCGACGTGAATGCGCCGTTTGCTCTTTCGCTTTCGGTGCTCGCGCTGATCATTATCTACAGCATCAAGGGCAAGGGCATCGGCGGCTACGGCAAGGAACTGCTGTTTCACCCGTTTGGCAGTAATGTATTTCTCTGGCCGGCAAACATCGTGCTCAACGTGGTCGAACTCGTTGCCAAGCCGGTTTCGCTGGCGATGCGGCTTTTCGGCAACCTGTACGCGGCCGAGCTGATCTTTATCCTGATTGCAATGCTGCCGTGGTGGATCCAGTTCATTCCCGGCGGCGCCTGGGCGGTGTTTCATATTCTGGTGATCCCGCTGCAGGCCTTCATTTTCATGACGCTGACGATCGTTTACCTGTCGTTGGCCTATGAAGAGCATTGATCAAGTATCAACCAACCCTTAAACATTCATTCTTGACAAAGCACTACTCCAGGAGATAAACAAGTGGAAGCACTCATCGCACAAATCCAGGCCAATA
>CAYYZR010000205.1:0-4236 GCA_964476005.1 uncultured Halomonas sp. | reverse complement strand
AGGGCAACTGGCAGAACACCGGCGGCGAGCGCGCCAAGTTCGGCCTGGCGGCCGGGCAGTTGCTGGACCTGGTCGAGGCGATTCGCGAGGCCGACTGCATCGAATGGCTGCAGCTGCTGCACTTCCACATGGGCTCGCAGATCTCCAACCTTCGCGACATCCAGAACGGTGTTCGCGAGGCCGGTCGCTACTACGCCGAACTGGTGGCCGACCAGGTGCCGATCTCGATGCTCGACATCGGCGGCGGCCTCGGCGTGGACTACGAGGGCGGACGATCGCGCACCTACTGCTCGATGAACTACTCGATGGCCCAGTATGCCCATGCGATCGTCTCCGGGCTTGCCGAGCTGTGTCGCGATCGCGACATCGCGATGCCGGACCTGTTTTCCGAATCCGGCCGTGCGCTGACCGCACACCATGCGGTGCTGGTCACCAATGTCACCGCCACCGAGGAATTTCCGCGCGGCCTGGAGTTCGCGATTTCCGACGACAGCCACGCCGTCGTGATCAATCTCAGCGAACTGCTGGCCGACATCGACAACCGCGAACCCGAGGAAAGCTTCCTCGAGGCCGAACACTGGCTGGAGGAGGGGCGCAACCTGTTCCTGTACGGCGATCTCAAGCTGGCCGATCGCGCCCGGCTCGAGCCGCTTTACTTCGCGATTCTCGAGCGCGTTGCCGGCCGGCTCGACCCGGAACATCGCCGCCACCGGGAACTGCGCGACCGGATTCGATTCCAGCTTTCGGACAAGTACTTCATCAATCTTTCCATTTTCCAGTCGCTGCCCGATATCTGGGCGATCGACCAGGTCTTTCCCATCGTGCCGCTGCAGCGGCTCGAGGATGAGCCCACCCGTCGCGCCGTACTGGAAGACCTGACCTGCGATTCCGACGGCCGGATCGACCACTACGTCGAGCGCGGCCTGCTGGAGCCCACGCTGGCGGTGCACGAGATCGCGCCGGGCGAGGAATACCTGCTGGGCATCTTCATGGCCGGCGCCTACCAGGAGACGCTGGGCGACATCCACAACCTGTTCGGCGACACCGACAGCGTGGATGTGGCGCTCAGCGACGACGGTTTCTCGCTGCGCAACGCCCGGCCGGGCGATACCGCCGACAGCCTGCTGGAACTGGTCGGCTTCCAGCCGCGCCAGCTGCTGGCCGCCTGCCGCGCCAAGGTCACCGCCGCCGGGCTGGAGCGCGAGGAGGCCGAGGCGATCGAACGGCTGCTGGCCGAGGGGCTTTCGGCCTACACCTACCTGGCCGGCGACTGACGGTTTTGCAGGCTTGCTGGTGCGCTTCGCTGCGCTCAACGGCACCCTACAGATTCACTGTAGCCCGGATAAGCGCGCAGTGCGCATCCGGGGCCGCAGGCCGGACCGACGCCTGCGGTAAAACCGGGCAAAAACAAGTCCAGAGAAACAGCTCTCGCCAAGCCGCGAAGGCGCCAAAGGAAAGGCAAAAGCTGATTTCTCCAGAGAGACAACGACGCGAAGAAATTCGAATACCCGGAATGGCGTGGCGTTCAGACGGTGTCTCTGCTGCCGCTTCAGGGCAATAACGCTCCTGACTTCTATTGACTTGGCGTCTTCGCGCCTTCGCGAGAGCTGTCTTCCGGTTTTTGCCTTTCCGAATCTTCCAGGATGCGAAGTCTCGATCGACACCAGAAAATTGCGCTCGATCAACAATGCCCTAATGTAAACAAGTATCGTTTGCATATCCAACGGCAACTTCGAGCGCGACAGCTCTGCGGCAAATGCATACCGTTCCACTCTGGACACTGAACAAGGGCCAGCGCGCCGCCATTCGCGGCTTTGCCGACGTGCTGCCGGATTCGTATCGCCAGCGGCTGACCGAGATGGGCTTTCACGGCGGCGAGATCGTGACCTGCCTGCTGCGCCCGGCATTCGGCGCGCCGCGGGTCTACCGCGTCAGCAACACGGTGTACTCGCTGGACGAGGACGTCGCCGCGCACGTCATGATGCAACCGCTGGAGGCGGGCGCATGAACCGTCGGGTCATGCTGGTCGGCAGCCCGAACTGCGGCAAGACCCTGCTGTTCAACCGGCTGACGGGACTGAAGCAGAAGGTCGCGAACTTTCCCGGCATCACGATCGAGCTCGCCCACGGGCCGATGCCGGCGATACCCGGCGTCACGCTCACCGACTATCCCGGCAGCTACTCGCTGCGCGCGCTGTCGGCCGACGAAACCGTTGCCGTCGAGCAGTTCCATGCCGGACTGGCAAGCCCCGAGGTGTCGCACGTGGTCTGCGTCATCGACGTCACGCGCATGGAAAAGAGCCTGTACCTGACGCTGCAGGTCATCCGCCACGCACGACGAAAAGGCAAGCACGTCATCGTGGTGGCCAACATGATGGACGTGCTCGATTCGCACAACGTGGAGCTGGATCTCGACGGCCTGGCGGGCGAACTGGATGCGCCGGTAGTTCCGCTTTCGGCGCGCACCGGCCGCGGCATGCCCGAACTTCTCGACCGGCTGCGTGAAGACCCGCCGCGGCAGGTGCCCGAACCGGCGCCCGCGCCCGAGATCAAGATCGAGATCAATCCCGAACTGCTGATCCAGCAGCAGGCACATCGGCTGGCCGGCAAGTACGGACCGCGCGGCGACATGCTGGTGCGCTCGCAAAACCGGATGGATGCGTTCTTCCTGCATTCGTGGTTCGGCGGACTGGCGTTCTTCGCCATCATGTACCTGTTGTTCCAGTCGATCTTCACCGGGGCGGCGCCGGCCATGGACGCGGTCGAGGCCGGCCTGGGCGCGATCGCCGGCTGGCTGGTGCCGCTGATCGGGCCGGGCATGGCGGCCGACTTCACCTCCGACGCAATCTTTTCCGGCGTCGGTGCTTTCCTGGTCTTCGTGCCGCAGATCTTCGTGCTCACGCTCATCGTCGGACTGCTCGAGGACTCGGGCTACATGGCGCGCGCGGCGCTCATCTGCCATCGCCCGCTGCGTTTCTTCGGGCTGACCGGCAAGAGCTTCATCCCGATGCTGTCGGGGGTGGCCTGTGCGATCCCCGGCGTGTATGCCGCCCGCGCCATCGATTCGCCGCGCCGGCGCCGCCTGACCTACATGGCCATTCCGCTGATGCCGTGTTCGGCGCGGCTGCCGGTGTACGCACTGCTGATCGCGGCCTTCATCCCCCAGACCACGGCCATGGCCGGCCTGGTCGGGATGCAGGGGCTGGCGATGTTCGCGCTGTATTTCTTCGGGCTGTTGTTCGGGCTTCTGGTCGCCGGGCTGGCCTCCCGGCGGGATGCCGAAGCCGACGCCGACGTGCCGTTCATTCTCGAGATGCCCGCCTACCGGATGCCGGCGCTGATGCCGCTGGTCCAGAAATCGGCGCATCGCTGCATGCATTTCGTCACCAAGGCCGGCGGCGTGATCCTGTCGGTGACCGTGGTGGTCTGGATACTGGGTTACTTCCCCAACGGCGGCACCGACCTGGGCACGTCGTGGCTGGCCGGCATCGGGCGGATCATCGAGCCGGTGTTCGCGCCGCTGGGGCTGGACTGGCGCTACGGGGTGGCCATTCTCACGTCGTTCCTGGCCCGCGAGGTGTTCGTCGGCACGCTGGGCACGATCTTCGGCATCGAGTTCGCCGAGCAGAACATGGTGCCGCTGGTCGAGCGGATCCATTCCAGCGGCATGGATCTCGCCTCGGGTGCGGCGCTGCTGGTTTTCTTCTCGGTCGCGCTGATGTGCGTGTCGACCATGGCCATCCTGGCCCGCGAGTCGGGTTCGTGGAAGCTGCCGGCGAAGATGTTCGCGGTCTACGGGATGGCCGGATACGTCGGCGCGATCATCGTCTACCAGGGCATCTCCTTCCTGTCGACCTGAATCCCCGGGCCAGTTTCGGGACGAGTTTGGCGGTAACCTGAGCGTATTCATTTCAGGACGTCGAACATGGTCACGATACGATGATTACTGCTGGATTCATCGGCCTGGGCGCCATGGGCGGCCCGATGGCCGGGCACCTGCACGACAACGGCTTGCTCACCGCGGTCTGGAACCGCAGCGGCGAGAGGTCCGAAGAATTCGCCCGCCGGCACGCGCGGGTCGAGACGCCGGATTCGCCGGCGGCGCTGGCCGGGATGGTCGAGGTGATCCTGGTCTGCGTCTCGGCCGACGACGACCTGCGCCAGGTGATCGCGGACCTGGAGCCCGGGCTGAGCCCGGGCAAGATCGTGGTCGATCACTCGACCGTTTCGCCCGCGA
>CAYYZR010000204.1:0-4250 GCA_964476005.1 uncultured Halomonas sp. | reverse complement strand
GTGGTCCGGTGCCCCAGGTCCACGAAAAGGGAGTTGCCGTCATGTCGATTCGAATACTCAAGATCGTGCTGGTCGTCTGCGTCGGTCTTCAGGCGCTGATCTACGCGATCCAGAACGTTGTGAACCTGGACGCCGCGTTCGGCGCGGTCGCCTACGTCTTCTCGATGGCCGACCACGCCGCCTACCCGGATCACCTCGGGCCGCCGGTGACCTGGGCGCCGCTGGTCTGGCTGGCCTTGTGCGCCATCATTGCCGGCGAGACGCTGGTGGGCGTGCTTTGCTTCAAGGGTGCTTTCGACATGTGGCGCGCGCGGCGCGACGCGGTGGCCGCATTCGTCCGGGCCAAGACCAGCGCGATCCTGGGCTGCGGTCTCGCCATGGTGGTGTGGATCGGGCTGTTCATGGCCCTGGGCGGGGCGTGGTTCCAGATGTGGCAGACCGAGATCGGCATCGGCTCGCTGGAAGGCGCGTTCATGTACGCCATGTCGTCGGCCGCGGTGCTGATATTCGTCAATCAGATCGAGCATGAGTAGGCGGCGTGCCGCCGGCGGTCAGCGCTCGCCAACGGCGGCAATGACGGCGATGAAGGCTTTTTCGTCCGCGGCGCTGCTGCTGCTCGCGGCCTGCTCCGATCCCGCTCCGACACCGAAGCTGGATCACCTGGTGTCGCTCGATCCGCCGCGCGACGTGGCCGCGTTCGAATTGACCGACCAGCACGGCCAGCCTTTCACCGCCGCGGACCTTCGGGATCGGTGGACGGTGTTGTTTGTCGGCTTCACGCACTGCCCCGATATCTGCCCGACCACGCTGGGATTGCTGGCGAGCGTCGACAACAGGCTGCCGGAAGCCCGGCGACCGCTGCAGTTCGTCTTCGTCAGTGCCGACCCCGAGCGCGATACGCCTGCCAGGTTGCGCGACTACGTCGGCCTGTTCAACGCCGACTGGACCGCGCTGACCGGTCCGTTCGACCAGCTCGACCGGTTGCTGGACAGTCTGCAACTGGCGTACGTGAAGGTGCCGGTGGGCAATGGCGATTACACCATCGACCATTCGACCGCGCTGGTGCTGATCGATCCGCAGGCGCGCATGGCCGGCTTTTACCCGGCGCCGCACGAGCCCGCCGAGCTTCTGGCGGATTGGGTGAACCTCTGAATCAACGCTGTCCGGCTTGTCTGCCCTGGTCGCCAGGACTGCGGCGATGATGGACTGCTGGACGATCCCCGAAATTGAAGATTGTGTAGGGTGGATAAGCGCCAGCGCATCCACCAATCCAGGCCGGAAATGGTGGATGCGCTGGCGCTTATCCACCCTACCGGGATACGACGCCCGCCAGGAGCGTTTTTACAGCCGCGATGCGGTCAGTTCGAAATCAGCGTGTTGCCAGGCAACCGCGAAACGTTGGGCGACCTGGTCGGCTTCCTCGTTCCTGCCCTGTGCGCGCAGCGCCTGCTCCAGGCCGAACAGCGACCAGCCGTTGTCCGGGTTGCGTCTGAGCTCGGCGCGGTAGGCGGCCTCGGCCAGTTCCGGCCGGCCGTTTTCCAGGTGCACGAAGCCCAGGGTCTGGCGTACCGGGGCGTGCCATCCCGGCGGCTCGTCGTAGGGCAGTTCGTCTTCGATCGCGACGCCCTGCTCGAGAAACTCGACCGCTTCGTCGCCGCGACCGGCGGCAAATGCGCGCTCGGCGGCCAGGGTGCGTTCGGCCACGCGTACGCCGTGGATCAGCGAATACCGGCCCCAGGTCATCATCGCCTCGATCGCCGGATCGGCGGCCGCAGCAGCCAGGGCCTGGTAGTGGCGATCCGATGCCTCGTCGTCGCCCAGCCGCAAGGCGGCCATGCCGCGGGCGTAGTGCCACATGGCGGTGATGTAGGGCAGGTCAGGGGCCGGGTTGTCGGTCGCCTGTATGGCCGCCCATCGGCCGAAGCGCACGTCCGCGAACAATGGTGTGAGCGAAAAGTTCTGCATCGCCTCGAAGCCCGGCGTGCGCATCAGTTCCGGAATGCTGGTGCGCGCATGCGTCTGCCCGGCAGACGCCAGCGCGATCTCGCGCTCGCCGCCCATGGTCGCGGCGAACCACAGGAAATGATGGTTGTGCGGCACGTAGCCCAGCGGGTAGACGTTGG
The DNA here is from genome assembly GCA_964476005.1 of uncultured Halomonas sp. Lineage (GTDB taxonomy): Bacteria > Pseudomonadota > Gammaproteobacteria > Xanthomonadales > Wenzhouxiangellaceae. The sequence goes on along the minus strand of CAYYZR010000204.1, from coordinate 2,127 downwards.
GCCCCGGACGGCACGCGGCCAGGTAGACGTTGTCGGCCTCGATCGCCTTCTGGTTGGCGATCACCGCGTCGTGATAGCGGCCCACCCGGGCGTAGATATGGGCCGGCATGTGCACCAGGTGGCCCGAGCCCGGGATCAGGGTGCGCAGGCGATCGGCCGCGGCCACGCCGCGCTCCGGTTGCTCCGAGGCCTCCACGGCATGGATGTAGAGATGCAGCGCGCCGGCGTGATCGGCATTGCGGGCCGTGATGCCTTCGAGCACCGAGACAATGGTTTCTGTGTTGCCCAGCGGCTGGCCGTCGTCGTCCCAGTAACTCCACGGCTGCAGATTCATCAGCGATTCGGCGTACAGGGTGGCGGCGTCCAGGTCGTCCGGGTATTCGGCTACCAGTTCGGCCATGGCGTGCGCGTAGGCCTGGTCGAGTTCGGAACGATCCTCCGGCGGGTTTTCGGCATAGCGCGCGGCCAGGGCCTCGATCCACGCCCGCTGCCAGGGTTCGGCGTCGGGGGCCAGCGCCAGCGCTTTCTGCAGGCGCTCCCACGCGGCGGCGTGGTTGCCCGGGTCCATGCCCGCGTTGACGTGCGGGCCCAGCACCAGCGCCGCGCCCCACCAGCACATGGCGCAGTCGGGGTCCAGCGAAGCCGCCTTCAGGAACGACCGCTCGGCCGCCTGGTGGTTGAAGCCCCAGGTCAGCATCAGCCCCTGGTCGAACCAGCGCTGCACGTCGGGGTGCCCGCTGCCGATCGGCCTGCTGTAATTGCCGAGACCCTCCAGCAGCGTCGCGCCGACCGGCGCCAGGCCCGACAGGGCATCGACGGCCGGCTTTTCGTCGGCGACAGCCTCGGGCTGCGCGACCTGTTCCTTGCAGCCGCCCAGCAATGCGGCGGCCATTATCGATATCAGCAGAATAATCTTCGAACGGTTCATGTCTGGCTCCTCTTCGCTCCCTTGGTCTCTCCGTGTATACGCCCTAAACGTACAGGTTGCAAACGACCGTCGGCGTGACCGGCGCAACCTCCAGCAGGCCGGTCAACCCAGTTGGATGCCGATTCCGTGCCCGGGGTTTGAACGAGGGTGACGGGGGTTAGCCGGGAGAAGATTGAACCAGGGCCAGCCGGGCAACCTCGATTTCGGCCTCGAACGCTTCGCCGTAAGCGACGACCGCGATCGAACGCAGGCGCGAAAAATCGGGCCGGCCCGGGATCGACTTGCCCTCGAAATCGCCGAAAGGAACGGTGCGGGTTGTCCACGCCGCGCTGACCGGCAGCCGGGCCCGGTAGTACTGCCAGGGGCGGGACGAATCGGGCGTGCGCAGGTGCAGGTAATAGGCGCCGGGCGTGCCGCGGGCGGTGATCTCGACGCCGTCGAAGCGGCTTGCATCGAGCGAGTGGTCGTCTTCGGCCAGCGGCAGGCGGACCTGTATGAACCCGCCGTTGTTTTCCAGCCGGACCCGTCCGGTCATTCGCAGCGCCTTGCCCTTCCCGGTCTCGACGACGTCGGCTTGCATGTCCGACAGCCCGCCCATGACGCGGTCGGTGAACCCCTGCCAGCGCGTGCCGATGGACGAAACGCCGTCGCTGCGGCCGAAATCGTCGAGAAGGAGTCTGTCGGGTTCAGCCATGATGCGGGTCGTACACGCAATCGCCGCTGCCCGTGTCGGCCATTCGACGCGTCGGGTTTTCGCGCCGCGCGATCAGTTGCAGTCCCGCCGCCAGGCGGCTCGAAGTGCGCTGCGCCGGGCCCGCAGGCGATTGCCGGTCGGTTCGTCGTAGCCGGCGCGCAGGCGATCGTGGATGCGGTCGATGCGCGCAAGGTATTCGGCGCAGACCGCTTGCCGATCCTGCGCCCCGGCATTCGCGGCCGGGCGCCGGCTTTCGGCGGGCGATGGGATATCGGCGCGGCTGCCGGCGGCCGGAGGTTGTTGCCGGATCGCGGTCGGTCGGTAGCTGGAAAGGTTTGCGGCCGGATCGCCCAGCGCGCGGAATTCGACCCCTTCGGGCTTCTGGTCCGAAAAATGACGGTTGCCGTCGGCGTCGAACCACTCGTAGACCTGGGCATGAGCCGTGGAGGACAGCAGCATGCCCAGGAGCATCAAATGCGTGCGTTTCATGATCGATTCTCCCCAT
>CAYYZR010000203.1:0-4268 GCA_964476005.1 uncultured Halomonas sp. | reverse complement strand
CGGAAGCGCCGACCACCGGGCTGAGTGTTCGCCACGCCCTGATGGCGGAAGTGCTGGCCGCAAGCGGTTTCGACGTGACCTACGCCTGGCCTGCCGAATACCAGAGCGATGGTGGCAACGGTGAGCAGTTGTATCCGGTCAAGGCCATGGCGTTTGATGCGCCCGACCAGCTTGCAAGCTGGTCGGCGCGGAACCGGCCGGTCGCCGTCATCCTCGGTTATTGGGAACTTGCCGACTGGATTCCGAATGAACCCGGAGCGCCGCTGATTCTCGATCACATCGCTCCGCGGCTGCTGGAGCGCCAGTTCGAGGACCAGGACCGACTGGCCGGAGACGCGTGGGCGCTCATCGAGGTGCTGGGGCGGTGCGACGAAGTCTGGGTCGGCAACGGGCCACAGCGCGACATGATGTTGTCCTGGATGCTGATGGCCGGACACGACTGCCGGTTTGAACGGCCGATTCGCGTCGTCCCGATTGCCGGATACGTGGCCGAGCAGAAGATTCATGCAGGACACGAGGGCCGACCGCTGCATCTTTTCCACGGCGGCCGCGACTGGCCGTGGCGCAATTCGACCGCCTGGCTTGAAATCCTGCATCGGCATCCCGGCCCATGGAAAGTCGATGATGCAAGCGTGGGCGGCGGGTTCGCCGGGCATGGGGAATACCTGGAGCGATTACGCGAAGCCGACCTCGCGCTGGAACTTTGCGATGAGAACACCGAACGTCGCTACAGCCAGTCTTTTCGAATGACCGATGCGCTATGTGCGGGCGTGCCGGTCATCTGCAACAGCTTCCTGCCTCTGGCCGGGCTTGTCGAACGACACCGGGCCGGCTGGCTTCTGGAGCGGCCGGACGATCTTCCGGCGCTCCTAGAATCAATTATGTCCGATCGTCCGGAGCTTGGCCGCCGGGCGGAGAACGCAAGAGCGCTGGCCCTGGCCGAATTCGACGCCAAGCGTATCTACGCCGGCCTTGCAGAGCCGTTGGCTTCGCTTGCAGAAAAGACGCATGGAGACTTGCGCAAAGCGCTCGTGCCGCCTGCGCTCGAAGCTTCGTCGGACGCATCGCCGGGCATGCTGTCAGCACTGCACACCTTCCTTGGGCTATGGGCCGACAGGCGCCTGCGAAAACCGTGGCACCAGTGGCTTTCCCGCCGAATGTCCGACCGACCGATGCCCGGCAAGGACCGTGCCTGCTGGGTGGTGCTCAGCCGGCAGGACGTATTTCCTACCGACCACGGTGCCGCAGTGAAGATCGAGCGCACGGCGTGGGGGCTTTCGTTCCACCTCGACGAGGTGATCCTGCTGACCGACCGCCGCGACGGCTACTGGATATATCGGCGCGGTGAGCGCGAGTTCCTCCGGTTCCCGATCTGGCCACGCCTGGCCGGCTGGCCGCGTGCTGTCAGCATGCTGCGCGTCATAGCACGCGGGGTTCCCTATTCGAACGGACTTCTGTATCTGCCGTGGGTCGATCGAGGAATGCAGTACCGACTGATGTGGCTGATGCAGCGGCATCCGGTGGAAGTGGTCCAGGGCGAGTTTCCCGCCTACGCGCGGCCGGCAGTCTGGGCGGCACGGCTGTTCGGCTCGGCTAGTCTGATGGTCGAGCACAATGTCGAATTCCAGCGCATTGTTGAACAGGCTCCCGAGCTCGGCGAGGGCGCAAGAAAAAAGCTGAAGAAGTTCGAGGTCGAGACAGCCAACGCCTGCGACCGGGTGATCACCGTATCCAATCGCGACCGGCGCGATCTGGTCGCCGCCGGCGTGCGCGAGGCGCTGGTCCATACCGTCCCGCACGGGGTAGATCTGGAACGGTTCGAAAATGCGGAGCCGGTCGATCTGCGGGATCGTTATTCGATCGCTGGGGATCACGCGGTCCTGGTCTATCACGGCATTTATTCCTATCCGCCGAATCTCGAGGCGATCGAGGAACTTTCCCATGTGTTGCTGCCGAAGCTGCGCGCGAAAGGATACCCGGCCACGGTAGTTGCATTCGGGCCACAACCCCCGGACAAGAGGCTCCCCGGCGTGGTATTCGCAGGGCCGGTGAGAGATCTTGCCGGGCATCTCAAAGGCGGCGACCTGGCGGTGATTCCGCTGCGCCAGGGTGGCGGCACGCGAATGAAGATTCTCGACGATTTCGCGGCACGCGTTCCCGTGGTCACGACCCACAAGGGGATGGAAGGCATAGATGTCGAACATGGCAGACAACTGCTGATATTCGACGAGCCGGACGAAATGGCCAGCGCCGTGTGTGGTCTGCTTGATGACCCGCAAGCGCGCATGGACCTTGCCGAGGCCGCCGCCCAATGGGTGAGCGCCTTCGACTGGCGCGAGATCGCACGCGCCTATGTCGAACTGGTGCGCGGCGCAAAGTGAGGACCGACCGATACAACGATTGCCGGGGTGCGTAAAGCAGAAAAAAGCAGGAACAAGCTGGATTCAAGCCCGGGCCGGGAATTTCCAGCGCGATTCCATTCGACAGGGCATTCAGGAAACAAGGCCCGCCCGGCGCCGACGGCGCCGCAGCGGAACGGGTCCCGAACGAGCCGGGTTATACTCGAATCCAATTCAAGCGCGAATTAAATCAGGCATGTCCGAACGCGAAATCATGGAATACGACGTTATTGTCATTGGCGCCGGTCCGGCCGGGCTTTCGTGCGCGATGCGCCTGAAGCAGCTCGATGACAACCTCAACGTCTGCGTCATCGAGAAGGCCGCTGAAATCGGCGGACATATTCTTTCCGGCGCCGTCATCGAGCCCGAGCCGCTGGACCGGCTGGTCGAGGGTTGGCGCGACGATCCGCCGCCCATCTGCGTACCGGCGACCACGGATGATTTCGTGTTCCTGAGCAAGACCGGCTCGCGCAAGCTGCCGACGCCGCCGCAGCAGAAGAACCATGGCAACTTCATCGTCTCGCTGGGTGCGATGTGCGCCTGGCTGGCGCCCAAGGCCGAGGCGCTGGGCGTGGACCTGTTTCCCGGCTTCGCCGCGGCCGATCTGTCCTACGACGACAACGGCGCGGTACAGGGCGTGATCATCGGCGACATGGGCGTCGATCGCGAAGGCAAAGAGAAGGACACCTATGTCCAGGGCATCGAGATCCGGGCGCCGATCACGGTGCTGGGCGAGGGCGCACGCGGCCACCTGACCAAGCGCGCGATCAAGAAGTACGATCTGGCCGCCGATTCCGACCCGCAGGCCTACGGCATCGGCATGAAAGAGCTCTGGAAGCTGCCCGAGGGTCGAGTGAAGCCCGGTCACATCCAGCACACCATCGGCTGGCCGCTGCCCAACCAGATTTACGGCGGTAGCTTCGTCTACCACCTGGACAAGGATCGGGTCGCGGTCGGCTTCGTCTGCGCGCTGGATTACAAGGATCCGGACTTCACGCCGTTCGAGGCGTTCCAGCAGTTCAAGCACCACCCGACGATGCGCGAGCTGCTGGAAGGCGGCGAAATCCTGTCGGCCGGCGCGCGTGCGATCGTCGAGGGGGGCTACCAGTCGCTGCCGAGGGTGGAAATGCCCGGCGCGATGCTGATCGGCGATTCGGCCGGCCTGCTCAACGTGCCCAAGATCAAGGGCACGCACCAGGCCATGAAGTCCGGCATGCTGGCGGCCGAGCATATCGTCGGGCAAAAGGCCGACAAGTCGAAAGCCAGCGAGGGTTTCGACGCCCGCCTGCGCGCTTCCGACATCATGGCCGAGCTGAAAAAAGTCAGAAACATCCGGCCCGGCTTTCACAAGGGCCTTTGGCGCGGCGTCATCACTGCCGGCATCGAGACCGTGACCGCCGGCAAGCTGCCGCGCACGCTCTCCAACCACGCCGACTGGAAGCAATACCGCAAGCGCAACGGCCACCGGTTCGACTACGACTTCGTCGACCGCGATCTGCCGCCGCGCGATCGGCTGGCATCGGTGTATTTCGCCTCGACCGAGCACGACGAAGACCAGCCGGTTCACCTCAAGATCGTCGAGCCGGACGTGTGCTTCACGAGGTGCGAACAGGAATACGGCAACCCGTGTACGCGCTTCTGCCCGGCCAACGTCTACGAAAGGGTAGAGGACGAAGACGGCAAGCGCATCCAGATCAACGCCGCCAACTGCGTGCATTGCAAGACCTGCGACATCGCCGATCCCTACCAGGTGATTGAATGGGTCACGCCCGAGGGCGGCTCGGGGCCGAATTACTCGAATCTTTAGAATCTGACGGTTTCCGGTTTCCGGTTTCCGGTTTCCGGTTTCCGGAAGTCGGAAGTCGGAAG
>CAYYZR010000202.1:0-4296 GCA_964476005.1 uncultured Halomonas sp. | reverse complement strand
CGCTGGCTGGTCAACGGCGAGCCCGATGCGCTGATCGCGCCTACCGATCGCGGCCTGCTTTATGGCGATGGGCTGTTCGAGACCATCCTGTTTCATCGCGGCCGCAGTGCGTTGTGGTCGCTGCACATGGCGCGCCTGGTCGACGGCTGCCGGGGCCTCGCGCTGCCGCAACCGGACGTCGATCTGCTGGCCGCCGAGTGCCACGAACTTCTGGGCAACGGCAACAGCGCCGTGATTCGAATTGCCATCACCCGCGGCAGTGGTGGACGCGCGTATTTCCCGCCCGAGACCGCCGAGCCCACGCGCATCCTGATGCGGCGCGAGATGCCGAACGACCTGGCGCGGCAGCGCGACGCCGGCCTGGTCATGCACACCAGCAGCATTCGGCTAGACGCCAACGCCCTCGGCGGCCTCAAGCACATGAACCGGCTCGAGCAGGTGCTGATTGCCGAGGAATGCGCCAGGCGGGGCGCCGACGAAGCGCTGGTGCTCGATTCGGCCGGCATGATCGTCGAAGGGCTGGCCGGGAACATCATCGTCGTTCGCGATGGCCGCCTGATTGGGCCCGGACCGCATCCGGCCGCGGTGGCCGGCGTCGGCCTGGAATGGCTGCGCCGGCGCGCGGGATCGGATCTCGAGGAGCGGCCGTTCGGCGCCGCCGAGCTCACCCGGGACGACGCCCTCTGGGTGATAAACTCGGTGCGCGGGCCGTGCCCGGTCCGCACGCTCGACGGGCGAGCACTGGTGCGCGACGAGCGGATTCCGGATTGGCGGCAGCGATGGCAGAAAGAAGTCGAAGAATGATGCGCAAGATATTAATATTTATCGTTATTATTATCGTCGCTACAGCGATCATGACGGTCTGGGCGTGGCGCGACTACGATCGATTCGCGAATTCGCCGCTGATCGAATCCGGCACCGCAAGAATCTGGATTGGCCCCGGCGACACGCTGGGATCGCTGGTTGCAACGCTGAATCAGCTGGGGTTGACAGCACCGGGTTGGCACTGGCGTTTCCTGGGTCGAATGGAGCAGCCGGTGATCAAGGCCGGCGAGTATCGTCTGCGGCCCGGAGAGTCGCCGATCGATCTTGTGACCCGGCTCGATCGCGGCGACGTGGTTCGGCACAGCTTCACGATCGTCGAGGGCTGGAACCTTGCGCGACTCAGAAACGAACTCGCGCGGGACTCGCGCCTGAGCTCGGCGGTCGCGGATCTGGCGCCCGAGGCGCTCATGCACAGACTCGGTTGCGCCGACTGCTTCGCCGAGGGCTGGTTTCTGCCCGAGACCTACCAGTTCGTGCGCGGCGACAGCGACCTGGATCTGCTCGCGCGCGCCCATCGCGGCATGCGCACAGCGCTCGCGGCGGCCTGGGACGCGCGGGCATCCGGTATTCCCATCGAGACACCGGAAGAACTGCTGGTGCTGGCCTCGCTGGTGGAACTGGAAGCCGTGGTCGCCGAGGAGCGCGCCCGGGTGGCCGGCGTTTTCGTGCGCCGGCTGAACCGCGGCATGCGCCTTCAGACCGATCCGACCGTGGTCTACGGCATCACCGGCGATTTCGACGGCCGGATCCGTCGGGTGCATCTGAGAACCGATCACCCCTGGAATACCTATACCCGCCACGGCCTGCCGCCGACGCCGATCGCATTGCCCGGACGCGCATCCATCCTGGCCGCAGCGGATCCAGCCGACGGCGAGGCGCTGTATTTCGTGGCCCGCGGTGACGGCACCCATCATTTTTCGGCGACGCTTGCCGAACACAACCGCGCCGTGGCGCGCTACATCCTGGGACGCGAATGAAAGGGAAGATGATCTGCCTGGAAGGCGGCGAGGGTGCCGGCAAGTCCACGGCGCTCAAGGTGGTGACCGGCTGGCTCGAGGCGCGCGGGCGGCGTTCGCTGGTCACGCGCGAGCCGGGCGGCACGCCGTTCGCCGAGAAGATCCGCAAGCTGCTGCTGGATCCGCAGACCGGCGAGATCGACCCGGTGACCGAATTGCTGCTGATGTTCGCTGCCCGGCGCGAAAATGTCGTCGACGTGATCGAACCGGCGCTGGCTGAAGGCATCGACGTGATCTGTGACCGCTTCACCGACGCCAGCTACGCCTACCAGGGCGGCGGCCGGGCGCTTGGTCCCGAACCGGTGGGGATATTGGCGGGATTGGTGCATCCGAACCTGCAGCCCGACCTGGTGTTGGTTCTCGACGTGCCGGTGGATGTCGGCCTGGCGCGTATCAAGACTCGTCGCGGCGGCCCGGACAGGTTCGAGGGCAGCCGCATGGCGTTCCTGGAGCGTGTGCGCCAGGCGTATCTGGAGCGCGCCCGGGCGCATCCGGATCGTTACGCGATGATCGACGCCACACGGACGATAAAGGAGGTGGCTTCGGCCATTCGCCAAAGCCTGGAGGAGCGCTTGGCATGACTGCCGGTACGCTCAATCCGCACCCGTGGCTGGACGTCGAGCGCGAAGCGCTGAACCAGGCGCTGGACGACGACCGGCTGGGACACGCGCCGATGTTCCTGGGCTCGACCGGGGTCGGCAAGCGGGCGCTGGCGGAATGGCTGGTGCGGCGAATCCTGTGCCTGAAACCGGACCAGGGCCGGCCGTGCGGTAGCTGCCATTCCTGCAACCTGATCGAAACAGGCGGGCATCCGGACCTGTTCCGGCTCGAGCTGCTGGAAGACAAGAACGAAATACTGGTCGACCAGGTGCGAGATTTCATCGCATCGTTGGGGCTGACGCCGTCGATAGGCAGCCGTCGGATCGGCCTGATCGTGCCCGCCGACCGGCTCAACCGCAACGCGGCCAACGCGCTGCTCAAGACGCTGGAGGAGCCTTCCGGCGAGGTCTGGCTGGTGCTGGTGACCGACAACGAGGACCGGCTGCCGGTGACCGTGACCAGTCGCTGCCAGCGGCGTTACGTCGCGGTGCCCGACAAGCCCGCCGCGCTTGACTGGCTTTGCGACCGTCACGGCGATCGCGATCGGGCCGAATGCGAGCTGGCGCTGGACCTGGCCGACGGCGCGCCGCTGCTGGCCGACGATTGGCTGACGGGCGTCGGGCTGGAATTGGGCCTGACGATTCGCGACGGCCTGGCCGGGATGATCTCGGGCCGGGCCGACGCGGCGGCGCTGGTGGCACAGTGGCGCGAGACCCCGGCGGAAAGCTGGCGCTGGCTGGCCCGATTCAGCCAGCTGTGGTTGCACGGGGTTCTGGCCACACGACCGCGCGTGCTGGCCGAGGCGCCGATGCCGGTTTCAGGCGCCGACGCCGCGCCGATACTCGAGCAATGCTGGAAGCAGGCGCTGGAAGGCACCCGGCTGTCCAATCGACCGGTTCGGCACGACTGGCTGATGCAGTCCTGGCTTTCCGAATGGCGCAAGCTCGCGGGCGCCTAAGGCAGCGCGTTCAAGCGGAACAACTTCAAACCAGATCTCGCGAAGCCGCGAAGGCGCAAAGGAAAGGCGAGGAAGAGCAAATAGGTGAGATCCTCGCGCGAGTATGAATTTGCTCTCAGGAACGAATGACCGCGCCATTTGGAGTGCTGGCACCGGTTATCTTTTCATGCTTTTCCTTTGCGCCTTCGCGGCTTCGCGAGAGATGGTTTCGGGTTTTGCCCTTCTGCCACGGCGTGGCACGCTCTGGCGATTCAGCCGGAGTTTCCGGTACACTTCAACAACGTACACGCGATTCGACGGCGGCAAGTGATGGCACAGAAAGGGATTCTCTCGCATAGCATCGACGACAAGCAGGAACTGTACCGCTGCTATATGCCGTTCCTGCTCAATGGCGGGCTGTTCATTCCGACCCGCAAGCGCTTTCGGCTCGGCGACGAGGTGCTGGTACTGCTGACGCTGATGGGCGAGGAGCGCATGGCGATTCCCGGTCGCGTCGCCTGGCTCACACCGCACGGCACGTCCAAGGCGGCCGGCAACTCCGGCGTCGGCATCCAGTTCCAGGACACTGCCGAAGGCGAGCAGGCCCAGGGACGGATTGCCTCGGAACTGGCCGGCATGCTGGAGTCGGATCGCCCGACGCGCACGCTCTGACCCGGGCGGGCCGGGCCTCGCCCCGTGAATCTTTCGATCCTCGTCTGAACCGCGCAACATGACCCCTATCGAATCGCCGGTCGGCCCGGCTCGCCATGACAATCGACCGCTGGCCGATCTGCTGCGCCCGGATTCCTTCGACGACGTCGTCGGCCAGGATCAACTGCTGGGCGACGACGGCCCGTTGCGCAAGATGATCGACGCCGGCCGGGTCCTGCCGCTGGTGTTCTGGGGCCCGCCCGGTTC
>CAYYZR010000201.1:0-4297 GCA_964476005.1 uncultured Halomonas sp. | reverse complement strand
TGCAATGCCGATTCGGAGAGCAATGCACTTGCTAAATTTTGCCTTCTGTATGGAGGACCCCAACTCGCGCGCCGCGGTCGATTCTATCCCCGCTCGCCCACGAACACGCAAGCTGCCTCACCCCTCCGACCAGACCGCCCACTCGTTCCCGCTCGGATCGGCAAAATGAAAACGCTTGCCCCCCGGAAACTCGAATATCGGCTCGATGATTTCGCCGCCGGCTTCGAGCACGACCTCGTGCGTGTGTTCCAGGGCGTCGCTGTAGAGCACGACCAGTGCGCTGCCGCTGGCGGTGCTGGCGACCTTGTCCGACTTGTAGAAGCCGCCGCTCAGGCCGGCATCCTGGAACGACACGTACTCCGGGCCGTAGTCGACGAAGGTCCATTCGAAGGCGGCGGAAAAGAAGTGCTTGGTGGCTTCGATGTCGCGGGCGGGCAGTTCGACGTAGTCGATGGTTCCGGCTTTTTTCATGATGGTTTCCTGGTGCGCCTCTCGGGTTTATTTCGGTCTATTTTGCGCCCAAATACCGATGCTATGGAACCATGGCGAGCTTGCCAACCGTCTGGCCCGATTCGATCCGCTTTTGGGCCTCTGAGGCATCGCGCAGCGGCCAGGTCTCGACCGGCAGAGGTTGCAGGTCGCCGCGCTCGAACCGCTCGAGCAGCCACAGCATGCCTTCGCGCAGGCTGGACGCGTGGGATTGGAGAAAACTGAGGTTGGCTGCAAGCACGCTTTTGTTGTCGCGCGTCATGTGCAGCGGGTTGAAGCGCGGCGTGCGCAGCCAGTCGATTGCCAGCTTCGCCCAGTTCAGCCGCCCGCTTTTCGGCAGCATGGAGTGGAAGCCGTAGACCAGCAGACGGCCGGTGGGCGCCAGGTGTTCGTAGCTGGCCTCGAGCGTTTCCACGCCGTTGGCGTCGAACACGGCGTCGAAGCCGTTGGGTGCCAGGCGCTCTGCCGCCGGCCACAACGCGTTGCTCGACTTGTCTATCACCTCATTGGCGCCCATGGTCCGCGCGTGCTCGACCTTGTGTGAGGCACCGACCACGCCAATGGTTCGGGCGCCGCCCAGTTTTCCCAATTGAAGAATCGCCGAGCCGACGCCGCCGGCGGCCGAGTGCACCAGCCAGGTCTCGCCGGGGCGCGGATGAAGCTGGCGGTGGATCATCCACCAGGCGGTCAAAAACACGGTGGGCAGCGTGGCGGCTTCGGCCATGCTCAAGTGCCCGGGCTTGGCGAAAACGCCGTCGACGCCGAGCTTCAGGTGGCTGGCGTAACCGTTGAACAGCGTGAGACCAATGACCTCGTCGCCGGGCCGGAACTGCTCGACGTCTTCGCCTACCGCCGCCACCCGTCCGGCGACTTCGAAACCCGGCGTGATCGGATAGCCGTGGAGTTGTTTGGCCGATTCGTACAGGCCCATCCGGATGATGCCGTCGGCGTAGTTGATGCCGCAGGCTTGCGTTGCTATCACCACCTCGCCCCTGCCCGGTACTGGATCGGGTGATTCGACGTATTCCAGCGTCGAATAGCCGCCGGGTCTGGTAATCACGATTCGATGCATGGTGCCTCGACGCGTTTGGGGGAAAAACCCAGTATGCCGAATATTCGGCGTCCACAGCCATGTCGGGCGGGCTTGATTGACATGAGTCATATTCGTATTACCTAATTCATGTTATTCAGGAATAAACCTCTGCCCATCAGGAGTTCGCCATGTCTTTCCACGCGCGCTCGATCACGATGCTATACGTTGCCCTTGCGCTCGGCTGCCTGTTGCTGGCTCATCCGGCAGGCGCGAGCGCGCCGAATCCGGAGGCGCTGTTCTCGACCCATTGCGCGTCCTGCCACGGCCCCGGCGGGGATCTCGATCCGAACAGCCCGGTGGTTCAGGGGCTGGGCGTGGTGCCGGCCAACTTCACCGATCCGCTGTTCAACAGCCGCGAACCGGCGCACGACTGGAAGATGGTGATCGAGCACGGCGGCGCCGCACTCGGGCTTTCGGAGAAGATGCCGGCATTCGGCAACACGCTGACCGAACATGAGATCGAATCGGTCGTCACCTACCTCAAGGGCATTCCCGGCGAGCACGTCTATCCCGACGGTGCGCTGAACCTGTTCCTGCCGCTGAACACCATCAAGGCGTTTCCCGAAGACGAGGTGGTGTGGAAGAGCGACTACGTCAAGCGCGACGGCGAAAACGTGTGGGAGAACGTGTTCGAGCTCGAAAAACGCGTCGGCAAGCGCGGCCAGGTGCTAGTCGAACTGGTGCAGTCGCTGGAAGACGGCGACAGCGATCTGGACAAGATCGAGGTCGGCGGCAAGTACGTGGTGCACACCAACGCGCAGAACACGTCGATCCTGACGGCCGGCAGCAAGTTCGAGTTCCCGCTGCACGGCGGCGAGGAAGAGTGGCTGCCGTACCTGGCGTTCGGCAAGATTCTGAATGCCGATTTCATCTTCCAGGGCCACAGCCGCGCCAAGCTTCCGTTCAACGACTTCGGCGACGGCAGCTTCGAGTTGGCCGGGATCGTGCACTGGACGCATTCGCCGTGGCCGCGCAATGCATTCCCCGGACTGGAGGTGGTCGCCGAATTCCCGTTCGACCGCGGCAACGGCCCGAACAAGGCCGACTTCGCCGCGGTTTCCGTCATCCCACAGATGCGATTCGGCCTGACCAAGGGCGGGCATGTGGCGTTGAACGTGGGCGTGCAGATTCCAGTCAACGAGCGCGACCGCTTCGACTACGTGGCGCAGATGAACCTGCTGTGGGACTTCGCCGACGGCCCGTTCTGGAAGGGGTGGTAGAGCCAGGCTGATAAGATTGACGAATGGACAGCTTTCTGGCCCCCTACGGAGAGGCATCCAAGACCGCGCTTGGATTTTTCTGGAAGGCGGGCTGGGCGTTCGTGCTGGGTTACTTCATCAGCGCGATGATCCAGACCTTCGTGCCCAAGAAGCGGCTGACCCGCCACATGGGCGATTTCAGCCTGGGCAGCGTCGGACTCGCAACCGGCTTCGGCGCAATCTCCTCGTCGTGTTCGTTCGCGGCGCTGGCCGCGGCCCGCTCGCTGGTGATGAAGGGCGCAAGCTGGATCGCCGCGGTAGCGTTCATGTTCGCCTCGACCAACCTGGTCATCGAGCTGGGCATCCTGATCTACATCTTCCTGGGCTGGGAGTACGTGGTGGCAGAGATCATCGGCGGGCTGCTGCTGATCGCGATCAGTTCGCTGCTGATCCGGCTGTTGTATCCGACTAAATGGCTGGACGAGGCGCGCGAAAAAGTCAAGCAAGAGGCACCTGAAGAAGAAGAGGATTTCGACCCGTGGCAGCGCATGACCAGCCGCGCCGGCTGGTATCGCGTCGGCCACCAGTTCGTGATGGAATGGAAAATGGTGTGGCAGGAAATCCTGATCGGCTTCACGATTGCCGGGTTCATGAAGGCGTTCGTGCCGGCCGCGTTCTGGGAGGCACTCTTCCTGCAGGGCGTGGACGCCGATTTTCCGACGCTGCTGGTGACCCTCGAAAATGTCCTGGTCGCACCGTTTGTCGCCGCAGCCACCTTCATCGGCTCGATGGGCAACATTCCGCTGGCCACTGTGCTGGCCGGCAGCGGGGTCGGATTCGCCGGGCTGATGGCGTTCATCTATTCCGACCTGATGGTGCCGCCGCTGGTCAAGGTCAACGCCCGTTACTACGGCTGGCGGGTCGCGCTGTTCATCGCCGGCATCATGTATATAAGCATCGTCGCGACCGCGCTTTTGCTGGACACGAGTTTCGGGCTGCTCGGCATGCGCCCGGAAAGCGCGGCCGGAGACGTGACCGAGCAACAGTTCGCGATCGATTACACGTTCTTCTTCAATATTGCGTTCGTGCTGGTGGCGGCGTTGCTGATCACGTTGCACCGCCGCCACCTGGCCGGCAGCGAACACGGCGGCCACGACCATGACCACGATGAAGGCGGGGGAATCGACATTCAGAAATACGTGGCGTGGCTGGCGATTTTCGTACTGATGACCGGGATGCTGGCGTTTCTACTGACCGGGTGAGCTTCCATTCAGATTCAGCGGCCAGCGTTTGGCCCTTTATGATGGATGCGCGTTCCCTTATTCGCCTTACGGGATCGGCGCCTGCGGGCATCCTGCCAGTCGAGCCGAATCGAGTTGGCCGTCACCAGAACCCGGGATCGGACAGCGATTCAACGCAGCTAATCGTTACCGCAGACCCGGCGACGGCGGGCTCGTCGAGAACGAGCGCCTGCCAGCCGAACGGATACTGTAACGGATAAGGCGCGTTGTATCGG